>CAYWAT010000014.1:0-32447 GCA_964456305.1 uncultured Polyangiales bacterium
GGCATCGATGACGTGCTGGTGACCAACCGCAAGGCATCATCAGGGGATGGGGCTATTCAGGTGCTCTGGGGGTCGGATAACATCACATCTTCAAACAGCATCACCCTCGATGCCAATGATAACGATGTAACCACTGAACTTGGCGCCGGACGAGACATAAACTTTGTAGGCGACGTTAATGGCGATGGCTTTGACGACCTACTCTTAAACTTTGATCGATACGGGGACGTAGCGCAGTCTCAGTTGGTCTTCGGTAAATCGAAGGACGCTTGGTCTTCCTCGTCAAAGAACCTAGCCGACCTTGCGGATGGAATCCAAGGAGCGAGTATCACGCAATACGCAACTTTCACAGCTCTTGGCGACATCAACGGCGATGGCTTTGACGACTTCGCCGCAGTGGATCCAGACTCTAGTAATCCTACTGTAAGCGTTATTTTCGGTCGGCAAACCTGGCCTGCCAATGCGGGACTAGATGCGCTGAGCAGCTTCAAGCTATCGGGCTTTTCTGACTCTTATGATGATGTACCGCAAACCATAGCGGCAGGGGACTTCAACGGTGACGGTATCGTCGATTTGATTGTGAGCGATCCGAACTTCAATCCGGGCGGCCGCACCTACATCATCTTTGGTGAAAACTAGCCCATATCATTCGCCGTGCCCGCCTGTCCCGCTACAGGCGAGACGCACAGCATTATTAACGAAGTCGTCACCCGCATCGACGAACTAAGCGCTGTCGCCAAATGCTACACCGAACTGGTTTGGGACCCGCCTTGGAGCAAAGAGCGAATGAGCGAAGAAGCGCAATAAGCTTCTTACGCAGGTCGATAATTTGTACGGGAACAACTAGAATAAGATCGCAAACGAGCTAAACACCTCTCAATTTAATTGCCAGCTTGAGAGGTGTTATCATGAAAAATATTTATGCTCTTATATTTGCCATGATGTTACTTATTCTTGGCGCATGTGATTCACATAAGAAACTAACGCAAACAGGAGAAATAAACTCCGCAAAGAGCGAGTCTGTCGATATCGGAGATTCATTGCTGCAAGCATTTCAACGCACATGCTATCAACGAACAAAAACAAGAGAATTGGAGCAATTGCAAAACTGTGTTGACATCTTAAAAATTGACTCTTCACACCTCAAAGAAGATCTAAAAAGCATAGCATTTCATATACACATGATTGCAAGCTCACTATGTGAACTCATTAACGACACAAAAGCACCTAGACCTAATGATTTTGAAGCTATCAAAGAACATATTAGTAATGCTCACCGTCTGCTTGACCGCCATGAAAACTTCAAAACATTTTGTGGTCAGCCTTGCATGAACAAGTTGGGGCCCCACACGCAAATTGCCACCACTAGCATCCAATATCTTATAGAGTCCTTAGGCTCCTCATCATCAACTCTACTGAGCGATACAACCACTAAGCTAAGCTACATATTGCGACGGCTGGGATGGCATTGAGGCAATAACAAGCTGACTCACCGACCTGCCTGCCACGAGTTGTATAAAGGGCATGCACTGATTGAACTCTGGCACTGAAGGCGTCATGCGCTACAAAGCCCAGCACTTGGGCGCCATGGGTTACACTGCACGCGTATTCTTACTGACAGTCACGGCGCTTCTTCTGGGCACGAGCATCGCTTCGGCCCAGGAGCTGCAGCCTCCTAAACTGCTGCGCGAGCAAGCTGCCGAGTATCCCGACTCTTGGCGCAAAGCCGGCATTGGCGGCAACGTGTTGATGCAGCTCACCATCGATACCGAGGGCAAGGTGAGCGAGGTCGTGATCCTAGGCTCCGCAGGCGACACCCTCGATCAGGCCGCAATCGATGCGGTTCGGCAGTTTGAGTTCAGCCCCGCGACGCGCGACGGTCAGGCGATCAGCGCGCGTATCAACTATCGCTACAACTTCACACCACCTGCTCCAGCCACTCAAGACAACAACCAGGCATTCGCAAACACAGCCCCAGGCAAAGGCAAAATCGAGGCAGGCCGATTGCAAGGCGAGGTGCGCGACCTGGACGGTGAACCCATCGCCAAAGCCACCGTCATTATCGAACAGCAAGGCAACTTGCAATCGCAACGCACTGATGAACAAGGCAGGTTCCGCTTCGAATCGCTCACACCAGGCAACTACGCTCTGCGCATCCAGGCGGACAAACTCAGCACCATCGAGCGCAAGGAACAGGTCTACGCTGGGGAAGCCACCATACTGCGCTACCTCATGCAACCTGAAAACGACCCGGATACCTTTGGCGCTCTCGCCATCGTTAAAGCGCCCCCACGCGAAGTAACCCGGCGCACGATCTCCGACGAAGAGCTAGTGCGCGTGCCCGGTTCACGTGGCGATGCCTTGCGTGCGGTAGAGCTACTGCCTGGCGTTGCGCGACCACCCTTTGGCCTTGGCTTGCTCATCGTGCGCGGTAGTGCACCCGGCGATAGCGAAACCTTTGTGGAGGGCAGCGCGATTCCCCAAACCTACCACTTTGGCGGCATCACCAGCGTCATCAACTCGCGGTTGCTCAAGCGACTCGATTTTTATCCCGGTAACTTTGGTGTGCGTTATGGTCGGCGCATCGGCGGTATTCTCGAAATCGAACTCAAAGACGATCACCCCGATGGCTTTCATGGCTATGCCGACGTTAACATCATCGACGCGTCTTTTCTATTGCAGTTTCCCATCGGTGAAAAAGCGCACATCACGCTATCGGCTCGGCGCAGTTATATCGACCTCTTCTTAGACCAGCTCTTCAGTGACGACGACTTCTCTTTGGTCGCAGCGCCCGTGTATTGGGATTACCAAGCACTAGCCCAGTACAGTCCAAGCAGTCGCCACACCCTCAAGGCTTCGGTCTACGGTTCGTGGGACAAGCTGCGCGTGCTCTTCAACGAACCCAGCGACGACGACCCTTCCCTGCGCGGTAATGTGGGCCTTAAGACGCAGTTTCATCGCGCCAGCATCGCCTGGGAGCACCAAATCAACGACAATGTCGATCAAGACATATCTCTATCGATAGGTCCCGATGAGCTTGCGTTTGGCGCTGGCAACGATCTGGATTTAGACCTCGAAGTGCTGCAAATCTATACGCGCGCAGAATGGCAAGCCCGTCTCAGCAAGCGCGTGCGTCTCACCGGCGGTATCGATACCGCCCTGCTGCCCTTTTCCATCACCTACCGCGGCCCACGCGTACAACAGAGCGAGGGCGCGCCCGAGAACAACAACACCCCTCTCGCCCAATCGGAAATCTTCGACGAAAGCAACAGCGGCTTTGCCTACCGCCCCGCGGTCTATCTCGAACTCGACACACGCCTGCTCGAACCCTGGCAGGTGGTGCTTGGCTTGCGCGCCGACTGGTTCAGTCAAATCGAAGCCGTCACCATCGATCCGCGGCTCTCTACGGTGCTCTCCCTGCGCGATGACTTGCGCCTCAAAGGCGGGGTGGGCTTATTCAGCCAACCACCCGAGTTTCAAGAATCCACCCCCGATACCTTCGGCAATCCCAACCTCGATCCCATCCGTGCAGTGCACACCAGCGTGGGAGTGGAGTACGATCTCTTTGAAGGGGTTGAGATTGGTGTGGAGGGCTTCTTCAAATATCTCTTTGACCGTGTGGTGCAAACCGCCGACGGTCTCGAGCCCTTCTTTACCAACGACGGCATCGGTCGCATCTACGGCATGGAGCTGTCGGCACGCATCAGACCCCTCAAGGGACGCAAGCTCATCGGCTTTTTATCGTACACTCTCTCTCGCAGTGAGCGGAATGACCGCAACGAAGGCTGGCGCCTCTTCGACTTTGACCAGACGCATATCTTCACCCTCTCGGCCACATACCTATTAGGCAGTGGCTGGGAGCTGGGTGCAACCGTGCGCATCGTCAGCGGCAATCCCGATACCCCCATCGTAGGCTCCATCTACGATTCGAACAGCGACCTTTACACCCCTGTCTTCGGTCCCACCAACAGCATACGCAACCCCCTATTCCATCGTTTGGATCTACGTGTCGAGAAAAAATGGCGCTTCGACCTGTGGTCGCTGGCCCTTTACCTCGATGTACAAAATGTCTACAACCAAATGAATCCCGAGGGAACGCAGTACAACTTTGATTTCAGTCGCTCCACCGATATTCCAGGCCTGCCTATTATCCCCTCGTTGGGTGTGCGCGGAGAATTTTGATGCTTAGGTCCAGCGTGTTTGTGCCTCTTCTCCTACTCGGTCTCAGTGCATGCGACGATCTCACGCCGGGTTCGCTCATCGAATCTACGCGTATCTTGGGCGCACGTGCCGAGCTCAGCAGTGATCCCAACCGCGCCTGGCCGCAACCTGGCGAAGAAGTCACGCTCTCACTGGTGATGGCCTTTCCCACGGAGCTCTTGCCGCCCATCTCATGGGGTCTGCTTGCCTGCCCGGACTTTGCCACCAACACCGCTTTAGGCGGCTGCGCGGGCCAGCCTCTTGGCCTGACACTGCAAGAAACACCCATCGAAGAGCAAGCTCCTTCGCTCACCTTCACCCTCCCCAATGAAGACACGCTCGATGAGATCACAACCATCCGACTCTTGGGCATCGTGTGCACCAACAGTTCGGTACGCCTCGAAACCGACGACCTTATTACCGGAGTACCCCTCAATACCATCACCGAAGTCGCCAGCTGCGAAAACGAGGACGAGCGAGGAATTATTTTCACCGCGACCTTCCCCATCGACTTTGCGGACGATGACGAGAGCAACAATCACCCGGCACTGCCCAGTGACTTCGTCGTCTTAGCGCTGCGTGGCAGTGACACTCCCAGCACAACCGACAGCTGTGAGGGCATGAGCGTCGATGCCATCCCAAGCATCCCGCGCACGCAAACACCGCTCACCTTATCGTTACGAGTCGACCCCGAAGCTCGAGAGACCTTCAGCGTCATGCGTGGTGATCCGCCTCAGAGCGAAGACATCCAAGAAACACTACAAATCTCGCACTTCGTGACCTTGGGCAGCCTCGAACGCCAGTTCTCCATCATCGAAGACGATGACATGCTCAGCACCGACCTCACCTGGGGACCTCCACCACTCGAAGAAATCCCCGACGATGGCCGCCTGGTGCGCTTTTACCTCGTGACGCGTGACCTACGCGCCGGACTAAGCAGCCGCAGCTTTGTCATTTGTGTGCAGCGGGAATAAGGTGCCATTCAAAATCAGGGTTAGTTTTGCTGCTGAGATACAGATACGAAAGTCTAAAAATCCAACATTCTTTTTCTGCACCTGAGCACCTAGCCCCCCCCCGTTCTTCAGGCAAGGGCCTAGGTCTTTTGGCACCTTGCAATACATCGGTAGGGTTTTCTGCGGTCGCGTACCTAATAAGAGTAGCCGAATTTAAGGTGCAATTCGCTGCGTTAGTCCATTGCTTAGCAAGTTGTCTGATGATCTTGGCGCTTTGCGCCCGATTAGCTAGTGTCCTCTAGAATCATTGCCAGAGCGGCACGTACCTCTTGAACGCTTACGGTAATCATTCTGCAGGGATCAATTTCGTCTGCATCGCAATCGAGATACCCTCCATCGAAGGGATCGTTACGACGCCTGTTTTTGTCGGTGTATTGGTAGCGTTCTTTGGTGGCGGAGCTGGTTGTATTTTCTCCCTTTGTTGCGGGCTTTGATTGAGCGGTGCAGCCGAGCAGGGCAAATGCGAGCAAGGTCAAAAGATACTTCATCGCTGGCTCTGTAGTCAGTTTAGTCAGCAAATCAAGCCAAGGCACCGTAGCGTCGTGAGCAGCAATAACGAAAGATAAGCACAGTCAGACGACTTGAATGCATGCGAATGCACAATTCGATGGCCTTTATCGCATCACCCCCTAAAGCAAGGGGGTGTCTGACGCACAGTACATAGGCAACTGCAAGGTGCTCGAAGAAATCGGCAGTGGCGGGATGGCCACCGTGTACAAAGCCATGCAGGAGCCTCTAAATCGCATGGTGGCGATTAAGGCACTCAAGCCGCACATTGCGCTGAGCAGTCACTTTGGTATTCGCTTTGAGCGGGAGGCGCGTTTTCTCGCCTCGATGCATCACGAGAACATCCTGCCTGTTTACGATCTCATTCGAGACGATAACAATCTGTATATCGTTATGGAGTACATCGAAGGCATCAATGTCTACGATATACTCAAAGGGCTCCAGTCTCCCTTACCCGTCGACGTGGCAGCGATTATCGCGCTGCAGGTCGCACGCGCGCTCGACTACGCCCACTTTCGCAATGTGATTCACCGCGACATCAAGCCCGCCAATGTGATGCTCTCCTGGCATGGCGACGTAAAGCTGATGGACTTTGGCATCGCCCGCGACGAAATCCAAAGCGAGCTCACCCAAACAGGCACAGGGCTGGGCACGCCGGCGTATATGAGTCCTGAACAAATTCTCGGCGATGCGGTTGATTTTCGCAGCGATTTATTTTCGCTAGGCATCGTGCTTTACCAGATGGTTACCGGGCAGAAGCCCTTCAAAGAAGAAGCCCATCGCAGCGTCATGCAGAAAATACGCCTCGATGGTTATATCCATCCACGACGTATTAACCGCGACATCCCCCGCTCCCTTGAGACTATTCTCAAGCGCTGCATGGCCAAGCTGCCCGCACATCGATATCTCACCACCCAGGCCCTCATCGACGCGCTGAGCGAGTTTCTCTCCCAACGCGTGCCCGGCAACTACAATCTGCGTTTGGTGCGCTTTTTACGCGACAGTCAGCTTTTGGAGCAGGAACGTGCCGACCGTATTTTGGCTACTTCGTCGGTGGGAAGCCCTGGCCGCACCTGGTCCTCCAAGTGGCGTGTATCGCGACTCAAAAAGAGTGCTTACATCGCTCTCGCTTCGTTGGGCCTGGGTTTGCTGATTGGCACAGGCATTAACGCCTTTCACGCGCAAGCCACAGGAACGAAAGCACAAGGGCTCAGCGAAGCAAAGAGCGCGGGTCATTTGCGCGTGGTTAGCAATCCATGGGCCGAGGTGTGGTTAAACAAAAAGCAGCGCCTACTCACAACCCCTTCGGCTCAAGCCATCACCTTGCCGCCAGGCACACACGCTCTCGAACTACGCAACCCCAACTGCCAATCCATCCAACGCAGCATTACTATCAAGCCGCAGCAAACCCATTGGCTTCGCGTCGAACTGCCATGCTCTCAAAACGCTTCCAGCAAGCCCTCAAACTAGCTTCCATCGTCGGGATAGCCCTTTGTCTTACTGCTTCGGGCAACTCTCACGCCAGAGCGCAAACCTTAACGCGCACGCATATCGTCCGCTCCAAAGAAACGTTGGCATCTATCTCGGAGGCATTTTACGGCACATCAACCCACGAGAGCGTGCTGGTTTCGGCCAATGGCCTCGACGCTCAGGGCGGATCGGCTGTGGTGGTGGGCATGCCTTTGCATATCCCCAGCAGCAGTTTTCACCGGGTTAAGGCAGGAGATACCTGGGCCTCACTGGCCGATCGCTATTATGGCGACAGACGACGCGCTTTTTTAATCGTAGAAAGCAATCGCGCCGATCCCAAAGTCCCCCCCGACACCGATAGCGAACTGCGCATTCCCTATGCACTGCCCTACGTGGCAACACAAAACGACACCATCCAGCGCCTCATCAAACGCTTTTACCCCAAGAGCAAAGACTCCCCTCCTATCAAACGCTTCAACTTTCTCCGCCGCAATCGACTCAAACGCGGCCAACTGCTCCTGCTTCCTCTGCCGCACCTGCGCCTAAGTAAAACGCTCAAGCCGCTGAGCAACGACGATCTGGCCTCCAGCACGACACAGGGTCAGCAACGCCATCAGGCACAAACACAAGCCACAAGCAAACTCAAAACCCTACGCAAGCAACTGCAACAGGGCACTTTTCTGACCAGCCTGGAGCCACTAAGCGCCTTGTTACAGAACCAAGCGCTTAGCCAACGCCAACGCGCGCAAACCCACATGCTGTTGGGCATTGCCTACAGCGCATTCAAACACACAAAGCCCGCAATGAAGCATTTTACCAAAGCGCTGCGTGCACACCCAGAGGTCAAACTAGAAAACTGGGCTGCCTCACCAGCTATCAAAACCACCTATCAAAAAGCCAAGAGCAAGGTCGCAAGAGAGCGCAAAAGCCTACAAACACGGTAGCCGAGGTCGGGGTCGAACCGACACGCCCTTGCGGGCACCGGATTTTGAATCCGGCGCGTCTGCCAATTCCGCCACTCGGCCAGCGTCGAGTGCAAGGACTAGTGTAGAGCGCGCTGCAGTCAAGAGCTTGTCTGGTTTTGCGTTGAGGCAATCGGCAAATAAACCTAAACTTTCGGTATGGTCGATTTCCAAAAGGGCTACACCGTCGAGTTATCTGCGGATTACGAGCTCGTCATTCCCGAAGAGCTACGCGAGGCGATGCATCTCAAAGCAGGAATGCGGTTGCGACTTCTGCGTTACGGTGAACGCATTGAGGTGATTCCCTTGTCTCCCATGGCAGCGATGCGCGGCTCCCTACGCGGCATGGATACGACCCTCGAGCGTGATGACTCCGATCGTTTATGAACGTCGTTGATTCATCTGCATGGCTTGCTTACTTCACGGAGAGTGCGAATGCGGCAGTTTTTGCTGATGCGATTGAAGACACAGAGCAACTCATCGTGCCCGCGATTTGCCTTTTGGAAGTATTCAAAAAGGTTTTGAGAGAGCGCAGCGAAGGCGAAGCGCTACGCGTTGCAGCCCAGATGCAGCTTGGCCATGTGGCCCTTCTTGATGATTTCTTAGCGGTCGAAGCCGCACGCTATGGGCATCAGTATCGTTTGCCTTTGGCGGACAGCATTATCTTTGCGACAGCGCAACGCTTCAAAGCGACTCTTTGGACGCAAGATGCTGACTTCGAGGGACTTCCCAATGTGCATTACGTGACTGTCTAAGTATGTATAGCGCGCCGCTTAGTAAGGATCCTGCCCGATGAAGTTCCCGGGCGGGTCGTAGTTACAGGCGACGATTTCTCGTGTTCTTCCGTTTCCAAGCTGGCATTCCACACTGGCACAGCCAAGTTCTTTACTGTTGCGCCACACCATCTGGGTGTAGTGGCCACAGACAGCGCCCTGCTTACACGCATGCGATTCGGCGTTGTAGTCTTGCTTTTCAGATGCCCAGAGCAAACTGGCATCACGTCCCGATAAGCTCGTGCCCCACGCCAGATTTTCGCCATAAAGCTGCTTGAACTCACCCTCGCGGGGTCGATGCTCGGGCTCGCAATTGCGGCGCGCCAGTTCATTCACCCACGCTTGTGCATAACTCGCCAGCTCATTTGACCAACGCAAGGGTTCTAAAGACGGACTTGTAGCCACTGCAGCACGTTCTGCATTGTGCACATCCAAGGCATCCTCAAAGTCAGCCAACACTGCAGTATCTGTGACGTTCGGGTCGGTCGTATTTGACCCCGCATCATCATCCGAACCAGCACAAGAAAACATCCAACAACTCACCATCAAAGCCAACGCAATACGCATACTACCAAGCTAAAACATCAACGCATACTGCATCAATGTGAGCTTTTGCGCAGGCTAGCTGCAAAGGTCATGCATGCTCTGACAGAGTCGGACGATATACAACACCCTCGACTCTGCTTCTCATCCCCGCAACCTTGGCCGACCGATCGATCACGGCGATGGGCTCCACCGTTTTTCGTCTTAGGTCGGTAAAGTGATGTAATGTACCTTTCGTGGAGTACTCAGATTTCGAATGAATTGGCAGCTTAGATCAGCGTTAATCAGTCTCTTGGCATGTATGGCGTGTACGCCCTCGATGTCATGCACACGACACCAAACCCACCCTGCTAAATCCCACTCACCTCCAAACGCAAAGCAGAGAGCAATGCAAAAACAATCGCCTAACCCTAGGGTGATCGATGATGATGAAGCGCTTCAGGTCGGCCTGGTCGAGTTCAATGGCATGGCAGTTCCGACAGGAGATGACGTAAAGGTGCGTGGGGTGACCTTCACGCTTGAGGCACTCCAGCGCGCTAATGCAGACATAGGGAGTTACGAAAAAATCATCGGCGATAAGCTCAAAATTGTTGCCGAACTCGAGGCTCGGGCAAAAGAAAACACGCGCGACGAGTCAAACGCCCCGCTCCACGTACCGGCGAAAGCTCAGCTGATACCCACCAGGGTCATATCTGTCAGCGTGAGCCAAAAGGCGGTTGTCATCTCGGGAAAAGTGCATCGCTCGAAAGGGCTTTATGGAGTCGCCGACTACTTAGTGGAGAGACAAGATCTTGATGAAGCGCTTCAGGATGTAAACCCTATCGGCCGACAGATACGTCTATGGGGACAGCCGCGCAAAGTTTACTGCCCGCCTCAAGCTCAGTGTCTCACCACAGGCAGTCTTCCCATGTTTGATGTTGCGCAAGCCCAATACCTCGACTGAAAAAGCACACACGTAAGATCTCGCTAGTGATGCCTCGACCTATAATAGACAGGCGACTCAAACGCAGCGCGCGCACTGATTAACTGCCATGTCCTCGTCTCTACATCTCCGCCCTGCAACCTTGGCCGACCTTGAACTGCTACGTTACTGGGATACTCAAGAGCATGTCATCGCCTCTGATCCCAACGACGACTGGGAGTGGGAAAAGGAGCTGGCTCGCGATCCAGATTGGCGCGAGCAATGGATTGCCGAAGTCGAAGGCCGCCCTATCGGGATGATGCAAATCATCGACCCCGCTCGCGAGGAAACTCACTATTGGGGTGACTGCGCTGAGGGCCTACGCGCCATCGATATATGGATCGGCGAAGCGTCTTACCTGGGACAAGGATTCGGCATCGCGAGGATGCCTCTGGCCATCCAGCACTGCTTTGCAAACCCCGAGATCAATGCCATCCTGGTCGATCCTCTACTCAGCAATGTCCGTGCGCACAGATTTTACGAGCGCCTCGGGTTTCATCGCATCGAAGAACGGCAGTTCAATGACGACATGTGCGCGGTATATCGACTGGAGCGAGCACATGATCTGCCTTCGTGAAGCTAGATTAAATCTAAGCTTCTACACCTAAAAGGGAACCGCTCCGGTGTTGCCACGCGGGTCATAATTGCACACCCATATCTGTCGCTCGTCTTCGCCTGCCGGCGTGCATCGCGCCGTAGCACAGCCTAACTGCTGCGTATCGCGCCAAACCATTTGGGTGTAATGGCCGCAGATCTTACCCGACTCACAGGTGTGATTCTCGGCATCATAATACTGTTTTTCACCCGCCCAAAAAGCGACGGCATCAGCCTTCTCTTTGCCTAAACTGACCGAATACCAAACGGTACTTTCGCCATAAATGCGCTTGAACTCGCCTTCGTCTGGACGATGCCCGATCACGCAACCGCGACGCACCAGCTCATCAACCCATTCCTGGGCGTAGTTTGCGAGCACAGTTGACCATGTCAGCGGCGCCAAAGGCGGAGTGGCATCGACTGCAGCACGCTCCACATTATGCGCCTCAACAAAACCCTCGAGCTCGGGCGCATCCTGACTTGAACTGTCGTCAAAAGGCTGGTCGATTATACCCGACGGGACATCATTGATATCATCGCCGACCAACTCAGAATCACCTGAACCTGAACAAGCTGCACTAAGACAATACAAACAAAGCAACGCAACACGCATACACTCAGACTAAAACACCAACGCACACCGCATCAATGTACGCCTTTGCATCTGCTGTGTGCGCATCACACGCGCCATAACAAATTCAGGAGCACTCGGAACGCGGTAACACGCTGTCGTAAAAAGCAAAATCAGACTGAAGCCTACGTAACCGCTTAGTGAGGATGGTTATGTTCTTTGCCGTCTGTGGTGCACGCGCCTTCGCCCTGAAAATGCCCCTGGGTTTTGAGCTGGCCAATCAGGTAATCACGCATGGTGTTAAGCTCCTCAATGGGGGAGCCACCGAGTTGATAGCGGTCATCGATCACCGGTAAGTCGGCGGGCGCAATCTTTTCAAGCTCGTCGATGGTCACCGTGCCGTCGAGGTTGAGATCACTGTCCGCAAGCCACTGTGCCAATCGCTCTACGCCACCTTCATCGCCTTCGGGGAAACCGTTGAAGAAGGGATGATCGCCATGAATGGTAATGGCCACGTTGCTGTTGGCCTGCGAGGCGATGCTGAATCCATCAAGGCCATCGATGTTACATAGGGTGAATATCGTCTCGGCCGGAACCTCGAAGCGAAAATCAACGGAAGCCGCATCGTAACAGTCGTTTGGCTCTATACCGTCGCCCGAGGTTTCGCCGTTGGGGAGGCGATCACCAGGACTCGCAAGGGACTTAGGTGGGCAGGATTGACCGTTGGGCTGGCTCATCGTGCCTTCGATGAGATAGGTCCAGTCGTTTTTGACCATCGCATCAAAGTCCGCTTTTTCGACACTAGCCTCGTGACGGATACCTCCATGCAGTGCGCCTGTGGTTACGTAGTTGAAGTGCCATGAACCCGGCGACAAATCCTCAATCTGCCAAAGCTCTAGGCCAGATTTCGGCACTTGGGTCAGGTCGACAACCATCAGATCTGGGGCGCGAACGATGGCTTGATCATTGTTGTAAGGATGCACCTCAATATCGCCCACACCCACGATGTACTTGTCAAAGGTGACGCTCCAACCATCGCGGATGTTCGATACCTCATCGCCAGCTTGCAAACCATTAACAATCACGTCTTCGGCCTCAAGCAGCACGGTAAGTGAGCCTGGCTGGGCACTGTCAGAGCATGCGCTCAGCGTGACGAACCATATGCATGAGAGAAGAGAAAGAAGATAGAAACGGGTCATAAATTATCCCTGCGAAGCAACATCTGGTGGAAGCGATGAGCACAGTTGGCTCTGGGGTAAAGATTCCATGATTATGCGCGTCGGTACCCCCGAGTCATCGAGAGGCTCGAGGGCGATCACCACCTCAGGAGCACTGGCGTCAAAGGGCAAAAACAACGCCTGGCTAATCCTGCAGTCACCTAGACCCACTTCGCTTGGGCTCAGGCCACTAACTCGATGCAGTGGAATGCAGACGGAGGATTGTTTTTGGCAGAGCGAAGCCTTAATAGGCTTATTGGTAAAAAAAGCGATTGTATTGTTCGACGCTAGAGTAGTACTGACTTCATGTGGCTCGACTAATCCGTGCACTTTATGTTGCTCGAACTTGATTGCACCTTGCAGAAGTAATGGCTCGACGGAGTTTGGAGCCATATCGTGCAGACAGGGGTGGAACAGTAGATTACGAGTACTGAAGTTATCGCACAAGAGATCATCGGTGATTGCCACCGCCATATTAGGCGACAAGTCTGAGTTGTCCGGTGCCGGCGGCGGAGTTGCAGGTTGCGCTGGCAGGGCATAACGCAGCTTCATCTGACAGCCGCCTGTACTTGCTAGGGCTTGCTCTTGCCCGTTGTGACGGCGCAGCGCTTGTGGCTGCTCGCTGTGCAGAGCAACCGCATGCTCCACCCAGCCTGAGGATGCATCGAGGTGTGGCGCGCGGTGCAACAGCCAAGCGCCCTGCTCAGCATCGATGCTTAGCACTAAGACGTCGATGTCTTCAGCCTGCTGCGCAACCCTGCGGCTGTGCGCCCAGCGTAATGTGCCGTCATCCTGGTTAGGCAACGTCATCTCCCACTGGCCCCACGACTGAGTCTGACCCTTTTGACAACGCTGGCTAGAGCTCGGTTGATAGCCTTGGGCGTCAAGCTCGCCGGTGCATTCGCCTTCGGTGCTGAGACGGCATTGCAGGGGACCACCCAGCGTCTGGCTGCAGCTCAAGGTGTGCTTCACTTGCCAATCGCTGCGTCGCACCCGACCTGCAAAATGCGCATAATAAGGATAATCAAGCTTACATTCTAATTCGGCACCCGCCGGTGTCGCATCCGCAGGAAGCAAGCCCTGCCAAACGTCGGCAGCATTGCTTTGGCCCAGTGCAATCATCGCTGTGCGCAATGCATCTGGAGGCACAGCGAAGGACTGCTCCGACTGCTTTGATGCGCTGTTATCATCGCCTTGCCCATCAAGGGCACATGCCATCAGCGTGGATAACAGAACTGTAAGAGTAAGAGAAAAACAGCCGGAGCGGGTCATAACTAATCTAAGTATGGGCGTACAAAATTTAATTGCAGATCGGTTCAAACATCATGACTGCATTAGGGCTAGGAACTCTAGTAAAATCAATGTTAACCGCATCCTCAAGCTTCCAGAAATAGAAGTTGCAATAAGACTGACGGCTTGCAACCTCGATTTCACTCAGAGACTCTTCCGTACCATTATACGCAGTTACATCTCTAACTTGGAAGGATGGATTTTTCGACGCAGCATACCAAGTAGCTTGATGAGTCATAAGGTAAGACTTTATGTGCGCTGCTGAGAAGCCATGATAGTGATTATGCGATCTAAGCCCGTTGGACCAGTTAGCGTTTACATCTGAGTTATTTAGCCTGCTCGCGTGATTATTACATATATGATCGAGAAGTAGCTGCTGGGTTTTAAAACAGCTTGGCGCATTATTTACATTACTCTGCTTCAAATCACCTTCCTCAACAAAATCACCTTCTGCTTCGGGTGCACACGCGTTGAACAACAAAGCCATAAGACATGCTGCTACCGATAAACTAGAAAACTTATTCAAAACCATTATTCTAAACTCCTTTGACGTACCTTTGTGATGACTTTTCAGGCAACTCAATGCTGCTCAAAAAGTTATAAGTGCGGCGACACTAGGCGTGATTTAAATTAATGCAAGTTAATTGCATTAACAAATCGATTGCGCCATAAGCGGGGCCATGACTTCAGCTTCGCCCTTCGGTCTTACCCATCTCACCATCGCCCTATCTATTGCCCTTGCGATTAGCGCCTGCGGCAGTGGCGATGAAGCCCTCTCATCCAGCCCTAGCAGCTCAAGGATATGCGCCCAGGAAAGCAATCTCGATCAGGATGTGCGCCCGGAGGCTTGCCTTCATGCCATGGTTGGGGCGCCCACTCCGCCCCCGCAGCAGGATGAGGAGTTTCGAACCCACGTCCATTATCAGTTGCCTCCGCAAACATTAACACCTGCGCTGCCCATCTTCGGTGCCAACAGCGACGTCTTAGCGATATTCAGCACCAGCCCGGGTCTCACGAACCTCGAAATCACTATCGACAGCATTGGTGCAACACCTGCGGCGAGGGAGGGCTCCAGCTTTACTCCCCCCATTGTCAGAAACCCCATCACCGATAGCGACGAAACCTGCCCCCTCGGCCATAACCTCTTCGCTGACATCGCAGGTGCCAACAGCAGCGACATCCGCATCAGCCTAGGTAACTTGAGCAACCAAACGATCAGCGTGGTCTTCGAAGACGTGGGCCTAGTCTGTGAACAGTAAGCAGTAAGGCAAAGACAATCCAACGCTGGGCGTCACTACAGTCCTGAGCTAGATCGCTCTCAATTTGCTTTGAGCCCAAGATGACCCGCGCGACCCCAGTGACTCCGCCACGACAGCGACCAAGCAAAGTACGCAGCGCCCTGCAATACCTCAGCATTGTGCTGATCAGCGCCCTGCTCTTCTTGGCCATCGACTGGATGGCTGGCGATTCCCTGGCGCGCTTGGTTCAAAGCGACCCCGAACTGCGTTATCGCCTGCGCGACGACTACTTGCATCACACCCTGCTGCCCAACTTTCGCACCGACACGGCTCATTGGGGCAACAAAGACTACACCCTCTGCACCGATAAGCATGGCTATAAGCAGGCCTGCGATGCAGCGCCGCTGCCCAACCCAATCGACTTGGCCTTTATTGGCGATAGCTTCACCGAAGGCATCGGCATGCCCTACAAGCACTCCTTTGTAGGCCTCGTCGCTCGCGCCGCCCAGCGCTCAGAGCAGCGCGTCGTGAACCTCGCCGTCGCCTCTTACTCGCCCATCATCTACTACCACAAGCTTGAGCAAGCCTTCGCGCGCGGTCTGC
Organism: uncultured Polyangiales bacterium; assembly: GCA_964456305.1. GTDB lineage: Bacteria > Myxococcota_A > Polyangia > Polyangiales > CAYWAT01 > CAYWAT01. The sequence goes on from CAYWAT010000014.1 coordinate 15,943, forward strand.
AGATCAAGCACGTGGTTGCGCTGATCGACATCTCTGACATTCAAGACGAGGCCGCCATATATATGGACTGCGGCGGTTATGTCTGCACCCGCTATGACTCTCTCACCTGGGCCCGCTTAGCACACGCACTACCACGGCATTTTCCCACCAGCTTTGAACTCGGCCGCTCAAGCAAGCGGTTATGGAGCCGTGTTAAGCAGCTCTTCAAAGGCCCCAAACGCATTCCCACCATCTTCAAGCGCGACTACGACCGCAGCGCCTGGACCTACAATCCCAACATTCATGGCTACGGCGACATGGGTGTGGCCGGCGGCATTGGGCTCGCCCTGGACTGGATGCGACGGACGCACGCGCTGCTCAAAAAGCATGGGGCAGAACTGTCGGTGGGGGTCTACCCCTGGCCTGCGCAACTGCTGCACGACAAGGTCGACTCACGGCAGGTGCACATTTGGCAACGCTTTTGCCAAGAACAGGGCTGCAAACACTTCATCAACCTCTTCCCCCTCTTCTTTGACAAGCTCGGGCGGCAAAAGCCGAAAGACATCATCGCCACCTATTACATCCCCGGCGACGTGCACTTCAACCGACGTGGCAATGCCCTCATCGCCACAGAGCTGATCGACGAACTGCAGCTCGAAGCCACGGAAGCACTCGCAGCAAGAGAGAGGTAAGCGCCTCAAGAACAAAGCGAAGGCAGTCGAGACACGGCTGCTCAGGTACCCTCCCTGCGCAATGCCTGTCGCTCCAGCTCTCGCATGCTGTCGGACACCTTAGGAGCATCTTTGCGCAGCGAGAGCAAGTAATCTATCGCCTGCGCGCGACGCTGGATACGCCGCTTCTCTTCTATCGCATCAGGCATCAGCTCATCAAAGACACAGTTGTTGTTCTCACCACAGGCAACTTCGTCAAAGGCTGCTTTGACATCCTCCGGCATATGAGGCTTCGTCATGTATCTCATAATGGCCGAGGGGTTTAAACTATCAATACTCCGCGCCTTAAGTAGCGCCGCAGTATGGGCAATGCAGGCCCACCCCTTGAGCTTCAGGGCGCAAATACCTTTAGTACCGCAGTGATATTATTGGTGCTCAGGCCTTTTTCTTAGGAACCACCCACAAAGGCCACGCCCTCGCGCAAAAGCGCCCGCCACTGCACAGAGTCCGGCTTCGGCAACGACACCCACTCTCGAAACACGCGCCCCGCCGGCGCAAAAGGTTGCCCCTGGCCCGAGGCGATCAGCACCTGCACCCGTGCACGCGGCAACTTGACCACCATTCCTGAGCCTTTGTGATTCACCAACGCCAGAAACTCCGCGCCCACCCGCAAGCAGCGACTGCGCATGATACGCCCCTCCAGCACGCGCGCATCCTCGGCCTGTAGCTCAGCCGCCAATTGCCAGAAAAGGTCTTCAGCCTGCAGTTCATCATCGTCGGATCGCCCCATCATGCCTCCATACGACGCCAACAATGGCATCGGTGACCCATGTTTAAGACAAGGGACGCCCCTGTGCAGCGTCAAAGACATGAGAAATTCCGCCCATAGGATGGCTACAGAGCTCCCGCTTGCTGCTATTCCCGATCACCCAGGGTACTGATTTGCTCAGAGTGCTGGCTTTTTTGCTCCGCCAAAGGTGGTCCACCCCTCGGACACCCTGCACCCTCGCTCCGACGGTAGTGGTCCTGGGGTCAGGGGTCGCCGCTCCCATGCTCCGGCGAAGGTGGTCCACCCCTCCGGCAAGGGTGGTCCTGGGGTCAGTTGTAGGTGGTCCACCCCTCCGGCTAAGGTGGTCCCATGGTCAGGTGGCACCAGTTCCATGCTCGGACAGGGGTGGTGCGAGGTGGGAGTGCTGCTATCGGAGCAAAGGTTGGGGTATGTAGACCTCAGGTGCCAGGGTGGTCGAAGCGTGGTGCGAGCTGGGTGTGCAAATAGTGGACGCTGTCAGAGCCAAGGGTGGGAGCTGAGTGATCGAAGGGTGCAGGGTATTGGAGCCAAGGATGCGACCTGGGTGATCGAAGGGTGACCCCTGGGTAGAGCAAAGGTGCGCGCTGGGGGGAACAGAAATGCAGGGTGGTAGATGCAAGGTGCAACCTAGGAGAAGCGAACGCGCAGGGTGGTAGACGCAAGAGTGTATACAAAAAGCATTTGATTTTAATTGCGCCTATCGATTACAAGGGGTCCCACACAAGCGATCACAGGGGTCGCGGGAGGGATCAGCATGCACAAGTGTATTCTATCGATCGCGTTTATCGTCATTGCCCAAGGGTTCGTCGCGCAGCGCACGCAGGCGCAATGCAAGCAAGCCTTCACCTTGCATCCCCTGGTGTTCCAGTGGGGTGATTACATCACGCGCTACCCCGAGTTGGTGGCAGCCGGCATCGATACGGAGGCCGAAGCCATCAATCATTGGCTCAACATAGGCTTTCGCGAAGGTCGCCAAGGCAGTGCACTCTTTCACGCCCCCTCCTATCGTAGGGCCTATCCACGCGTCTCACGCCACCGCAAGAACAACCGCTGCATTCCCACGCGGCATTTCATCGAACGCGGCTATCGCAACGGCATGGTGGGAGCGCCTTTTGATGCATCGGTCTTCGACGTGGACTTCTACCGCGCGCACCACCCCGACCTGGCCGCGATGACGCCCAAGCGCGCACGGCGGCATTGGATCACCCGCGGCATCCGAGAGGGACGCCAAGGCAACTACGGCTTTCATGCCCCGTCTTATCTCGCCATCTACCCCGAGCTGCGCAACCTCGCCGACAATGACGGTAAACACCATCAGCGCGCCATGATCCACTGGCAGCAATTTGGGCAGTTTGAAGGACGCGTTGGCACCCAAGAGCGCATTCCCATGAAGCGCATCGGCATTTTTTATCACGCCTGGCACACCTTTGCGGCTAGCGCGCAGCAGCATGCCTTTGACGAGACCCGCGACGCGCCCACCATCAACGATATTATCTTGCGCCGCAAGCTCGGCTGGCCGAACTTCAGCAGCGTTGCTTACATGCTCAGAGAGCGCGGTTATGAAGCGCACGCCGGCGGGTTCTACTACCACAATAAACCCTTGCTCGGCTTTTACTCGCTCTATAGACCACGTGCCGGCGAGAACAGGCCCGTGGTTGATAATCGCATTCTGCTAACACCGCAAAGCGCGGCATCACCGCGACAGGTTGCCCGACAGCACGCGGATTGGTTGATTGAAGCCGGCGTGGACTTCGTGTTCGTAGATTTTCTCAACATCAACGATACCTTCGGCGATTCGATCGACCTCATGGGCGTAAGACCCGTGGAAGTGCTGCTGGAGGAGTGGTTGCAATACCGCCGTGAGGGGCATCGCACACCCCAGGTCGCGATTTGGTCGCGGGTGAGCAATCTGGTCGCCAATGCCCTGCCCCGCTTCTTGTCGATCTACGAGAATCCAGCCTATCAGGCGCTCTTGCTCAAAGACCCACGCACAGGAAAGCGGGTCTACTTCTATGCCAGCGTTGTCAAGCCGGGCGGGAACGAGTTTATCGATACGGTCGCCCTCGAGCGCATGAACAATGACAACATCATGACCATCCCGATGGCAGGACGCCAACCTCAGCCGCAGCTTATCCAGGAGCAATCCTGGAGCTGGATGTCACCCTGCAGCGACGCTGACCAAATGCCCATCATCGACATCAACGCAATCGACGTCTGCGCCCAGCCCTTCGCACCACGCTTCGGGACACAGCCCAGCTCGGTGTCGGTATCGGCCTCCTACCATACCAGCCTTGCCAGCCATGGGGGCGCCATCGGCTACAAGGAAGGCAGGACCCTGCGCAAACAGTTCGACCGCGCCTTCGATTTGCGTCCCGATTACCTGCTCATCAACGCCTGGAATGAACACATCGTGCAGCCGAGCGACAAACAAAACAGCGCCGCGCCTGGCTTAGAGGGAGACATCCATAGGATATATCCCGACGGCCGCAGCGCGTGGGTGGACAACTACTCCGTGGAGTACACGCGCGATATCGAGCCCACCTTCGAATGGGGCTACACGCGTTACAACCTGCTCAAGGCATGTGTCTTGGGGTACCGCGTGGGCCGGAACACCTGTGACTAGCTCGCCTTACAGCGCAGCCAGTGGCGTACATCAAGCCAATGGACCGCGGGTAGTGCACGTAGAGTCGTCTTATATGTCGCGGGCTGATGCCCAGCATGTCGGCGGCTTGCAGCCAGGTGATTTGTCCATCCACAGCTAAGTGCATTACTTTTTCTCTCATCGTCGCCTCCAACTGGCGGCGAGACTCTCGGTCGTGTGTCATCACGACCTTGATGCTCACCGGTCAAAGGCGGACATTCTTCAGGCTTTATGACCCGGACATCCTTTCGCCTCTCTACAGACAATAAAATGAGGCTTGAATAAAACCTTTTTACCTGTTAAGCACCAGGCTCAATTGTCGTTTTCAATAACTTATTAGGAATCTTAAATCATGACTTATCGATTACTAACTTTGATCGTCCATGTTTTTCTTATAACAATGCTCATAAACTGTGCGCCAGAGCCGCAGATAAATGAGTTAAATACCACAGAGCAGGGCAAAGTCTTGGGAGAGGATCACCTCCTCCCACGTCTAAATAGCCACACAAGTAACCTCGAACATATCCGAGACGCTGCAGTAGAGAACAAGCTAATAGATAAGTGTAAGTCAACCCTGTACCAAGACTTTGACGGCACCTTAAGATATGAAGCTTACTTACCAAGGATTGGCAACGTGATTCTGACCGATAGGGGTGATTCGTATCCCGATAAGAGTAGATACATTTTGACAAATGATAGAGACATCGCAGGTCGAAGATACTGCAACGACTACAGACTAAATTTAGCTTGTCATAGCGTCCAACCTAAACATTGGGGCTCGGATGAATATCATCGAGTCCAATGCACTTGCAAACGTAAAAAGCTGGCCACTGGATATTACTATTGGTGGGACTGTTAGTGGTTATTGCCCTCCTTAGCCATACTACTAATTCTAAGAGAAATAACCCATATTGAGCGCTATCAGGGCGAGGGCGAACACTTTCTGCGCACCAATTGGGACTGACCTAAAGCAAAAAACCACCACGCCATAGTGGGGCTCATTACCGAGCACAGCCCAGCCAGTGGCGTACATCAAGCCAATGGACCGCGGGTAGTGCACGTAGTCGCGGTTCGAGGTACCAGCGGTGAAGCGCACCATAAATAAGCAGGATGCGTTTGCCCCGGTGCTTCTGGACCGCCTGCTTAACAAAGGACCAGTGCGCCGCATTGATCTTGAGCACCGCCGCCTCGCCCAGTTGAGCATCAGCCGATTGCGCTAAGGCTTGCTGGGCCGCGGCACTAAGCCTGCGATACTCGGGTCCATTCACCCAACAGGGGTTCTCACTTGCGCGCTGGTCCCGTCGCGCTTGCTGAAAACGCGCGGTGGCATCGCGATAACTCACCGTGTCGGGACCTTGAGGATGCTTACGCCAATAACGCTGGCGATGCTGCGATACGATGGGACGCCAACCCGAAACCGGCACCACCTCATAGCCAAGCGCGTGGCGCAAAGGCAGCACCACACGGTACAGCTCGGGAAAAGCCGACAGCCACGGGTCTTGAATGGCATCGGCCGTCGCCGCAGCGCCTAAGCGGTCCACCTCGGCGAGCGCGCCATCAAAACGATCGGGCGGAATCTCCACCAACACCACGTCGGCATCGACCTGACGCAGCACTCGCTCAATCAGGGCAAGCGAGTACGCGCGGCTGCTCAGATGCGCCTTGTGCAACGCACCCAACAGGATCAGCTCGGTGCGCCCCGCCACACGCGCTACCGCAAAGCTTTTGGGTGACGAAGACGACGATGAAGTTGCACACGCGCTCAGCGTCAGCGCAACGAGCAGCCCAAGGCTCAGCTTCAGAGAGCGCTTAGGGTCAGGGCTCACGATGCAGCACCCTTCAACCCATAGATGAGAATGGTTTTAGACATGCCTGTTTCCTTTGCTATGGCCCACGTGATCGAAGACAGCGTTGCTCTGACTTAATACCCTCTCGCAACGTGCACCGCACAAAAGAGTCCCAACTACGAACGCTTAGGACAGTCTTATGAGTCTTTGAAGGAAAACCGATGGCGAAAATCAGAGTCTCCCAAGACATCATCCCAGTAAGTGACTTTAAAGCCCAAGCCTCCGAATGGCTTCGTCGGATTGCAAGACGTGGAAACACCTTAGTAATCACCCAAAACGGTAAACCAGCGGGTGTTCTGCTTTCTCCAGCGACCTTCGATGAGCTCTCCGTTCATCAGCACGTCGTCGCTGCTATCCAAGAAGGCATGGCTGACGAACAAGCCGGACATACGTATACAAACGAAGAGGTCTTCAACGCGGTGGAAAAGCGAATCGACACGATCGAAACAGAGTGATTCGCGATCTCACCTCTTGTGTTCTCAACTCAAGATTTGGTATCACTGAGCTCATGAGTTTTTTCGATAAAGTTAAGCAATTTTTCGGCTTCGTGGGCGTCAAGGTTGAGCTGGAGACACCATTGCAAATCGAGAAGGCCGCAGGGAGTTTCCAGGGCAAGGTCTCTATCCGCGCAGAGAAAGAGCAAAAGATCGCCACGGTAACCGTCAAGCTCGAGGAAGAGTGGAAAAGCGGTCGCGGGGAAGATGCCACAGAGAGGACCTTCGACCTGGGCGAAGTCACTATCGCTCAAGATTTCCAAATGACCGCGGGCGAATCGAAAACCTTGGACTTCACCCTGCCCTTCGAAATGGTGAAATCCCGCGACGACCGGCTCCAAGAGCAAGGAGGCGTCGTTGGCAAGCTCGGCTCGCTTAGCAAGCTGGCGTCTGGGGAAAAATCGACCTTTCGCGTTAAAGCGGAGGCCGATGTAGTTGGCGCAGCCTTTGACCCCAGCGCATCCAAAAACGTTAAGCTCGTCTAAGGACTGACCCACAACGGGTCTCGCACCAATCCCGGGCATCACAGGTACGCATTCGGGTCCCTAAAGCCGAAGTAGCACCGTCTCAGGGTGGAAGCGTTTCCACGAAAACCAGTACTCATCCGATATAGGCACCGGTGTTAGGTCAGGCAGGCCGTCAACAAGGGCCTTGCCACGCAGATCCCACCGGCGCTTTCCTTCGTCATCGCAGAGTTGTTGCTCAGGGCTAAGCGTGAGGCTCAAGGCTTTGCCTGATTCATTGCTGCGAAAGCCATTCACCATTCCATCGACAGCCACCAGAATGATATCGGGCTCTACTTCGATCAGACCTTGAGCCAGAAGCTCACTCTTAATCCAAACACGTGACTTACCTGAGCCCTCCTCGAGCAAACCAATCACTCTTGTACGTGCTGGTAGAGTCCGGTCGCGGTGCTGGGCCGACAAACCCGGTGTCGCTTCACTGTTCATGATGCGCTTCCAAACACCAGGAACAGGGAGCTCAAAAGCCCGAAGGTCATGGTCAGTCACACGCGCAACTAAAGGCATGGGCTCAAGCTCTTTAAGCTTGCGCCATGAGAGCTGCTGAAAGGGAAGCATGGCGAGCGTGTAAGGGTGCAGCGCGCCGATCACGGACTCGAAGGTCGCTTGTTGAAAGAAGGTATGAGTCCTTCGGTCTCCCAGAATCATATTGGCGTTCTTGAAGGAGGCCACAAAGAGGGGACCGATCTCCGTCACGTCGAAAGGAATCACCGTTCGGCACATGGCACAGTAGCTAAGCGCCACGATGCGGTCGCCGAAGCGGTCGTTGACAATGTGATGGTGAATCAGATGGTCCAAAGCATAAGCCTTCGTGACGCCTCCATGCTCAACCACCGCCATCTCCACGTCATCGCCTAGGGGCAAGACCAGCGGGTCCTCTGCCATGGGCGGATTATCAAGCGCGCGAAAGACACTCTCTTGGTGCAGCCGGTAGGCAAGCACCACAGCCAAGACCATCAGCATCAATGGTGCAATGCTCCAGAGCGGCCACGCACCCTCTTGCCACCCTATCCACGCTGCCCAAGCAGCACTGCTCAGCAGAATGCCCCACACCAAAGGCTTGCGCAGACCGTAGTGCCAGTAGAGCCAGCGAAGCGGAAAAGATTCGAGCAACGCCATGTAAATGGCCGCCATGCCAATCGCCAAAGCTAGGACAGCAAGGATGTAAAAAACAACGATTAACATGAGTACGACGCAGCCAGAAGGTAAAGAACGACTACCCCAGCCTGACTAGCGTTCATCTACCTCAACGCCAAGCTCCGAACTTCACAAAGGGCGATTAGATCTTGAACGCTGGGCGTGCCTTCACTGCACTTCGGTGTCTTTTCATCCAGCATTTTTAAGTCCTCGTCATGGTAGGCTGATAAGGCGATGATGAGCTGGATCAAAGGCTGGTTCTGGGGTCAACGAAGGCTGGATAAGTGGATCGATCTTCACCACCTGCAGGCTCAGCTCCCCCTTAAGATTCGACCCGCGCGACGCATCGGATTAACGCTCATGCTTTGGCTCAGCGCACTGCCTGCAGGAGCGTTTTGGGGACACACGGAGCTTGCATCCACGATTATTGCTAGCGTGATCGGCCTCCTGGGTCTCGTTTATCTATGCCTACCCGCACCACGCTTAATCTTCGACGTGCAGGCAATGGAAGTACATCTGCGCCGTCATTGCCTGCGAATCCCCTACACGTCGCTTGGCAATAGCATGACGCTCACCACGATTAACAATCAGGAGATCAGCCTATCGATAGCTCTTCGAGACGCAGGCTACAGACAACTCGAGCGTTTTTATGTGGACCGACAAGGTCGAAAACTCCCCGTCGCCAGAGGAGCTCAGGCATCGATGCGTTTTTGCCGTATCAACGATGATCAACTCAAGTTAAGCGGGCAGTATCGTTTATCACTGGGAGATATTAGACGCCTACTTACAGCACTAATCGATCCACCTCTCGTGGAGAAAGCCTCGACGAAAGCCAGCCTATGGCAAGCAGAGCATGGAGATTGGCTATCGTGCCGCACCGAATGCGTACAATTTCCAAGCGCCTGCTGTGCATGTAATAAACATACCGACGACCTTGCTGAACTCCACGCCACCTCGCGCTGGCTCTACCCGCTGACGATACTGGGATACACACAGCGGGGAACTTTAGAGGTCCCCTTTTGCGACACCTGCGCAACGCGTTTCCACAAACGCGAACGCTGGACGCAACTGGGTGGGGCCTTGCTTGGCTCTCTTCTAGGCAGCGGTGCCGGAGCGGCACTCATGCACTTTACGTCGCTTGATCATAAACGCGGCATCGTCGCCTGGGTGCTCTTAACCCTTATCGCCACGTTTATCGGTTGGATTGCTCGCATCGGACTGAACTACCCCATCCGCGCACGCACCAATGTGAACGGCAAACACGTGTACATCCATGCAACCAACCGCGAGTGGAGGAAACTGATAAAGCAGATTCATGGATAAGTCGCCCCTCGTGTCACCAATCACTTAGCCATCGTCCCCGATGGATCCCAGGGAAACGCTTGGCGCCTTTTAGGTCACCAATGCAATGATCACTTTGTTATCTCTGGGTGACCTGCAAGCACCTTCGCTTCAACCTCGGGGTTAAGAAAGCGCACTTCGACGGAGCCATTGCTGGCGCGATAGTTTCGCAACTCAACAGGAGCTTTTGAGGCACCCAGCACAAAGCCAATCACGGGTCCCGCCAGCACAACAATCCCTGGCAGGGTGTAACGCAGATGATTGCTCGCCGGGAGAAGGCTTACGAGGATGACGGTCAGCAGCAGACAGCTGAGCAGACCGATACCAGTCCCGATGGCCACGCCTTTAATGCGACGCCAGCGGCTCGCCTTTGCGCAGGCATCGCAAAAGGGAAGAGCTACTGTGACGCTGGTTCCCAAACCGATGATCCCCTCCAGGACTTGCATCCATGCAGTGCGTCCAGCGCTGAATTCGTGTCGCCGTTCAGTGGGAGCCTGACAACGCGTACACTCAGGCGGAACGTTGAGCTGCGTGAGCAAGAGGGTATGCCATCGGCCCGACGCCTTCATGAGCTCGCCGTCTGCGATAAATGCCACTGACCAAGCTGAAGAATGGCTTCGCCAAGTTCAGACAAAGGACCAGGATAGTCGACGAAGATCTCGATTTGATAGTCTTCGTGGATTTTGAAAAATGCCGTCCGCACCGCTGAGCCGGTCGCGCGTCGTTGCGTCTCTTTGCGTAGGGTCACGGCCTGAAGTTGGGTGGAGTCAACGGGAAGCACGATGGAAGAGTCTTTCACGAAGACACTCCCGGATACGCTGAAGAGCGCCCAGGGACACCTCACCGTGGCGCCGCCCCTGCTGAGCTCGAGTCCTTCGGCACTGAATGTGACACGCGCTTCGGGCCAGTTGATTAGGCGAGCAGTACCGTAGGATACGGGAGCATCAGCTAAACTCGCCGGCTTGGCCAACACATCCTGGAGGCTTGGCGAATCGTCAAGCACACCAGTGCCCACGCAGCGTACAAGCAGCCACAAGAGAACAAAGATGGGCGACGCGAGAATCAAGAAGATCAGCGCAAAGGTTGGTAGAGGGAAATAGCGGCCGGCGAAAAGGTAATCGGCCTGCAAGCCCGCAAACCAACCGTAGAGCCCGCTATCCGTAAAGACCCAATAGAGGCTCAGGCCGATCGCTCCCAGTATTCCAAGTCCGGCAACAACACGAACATACCAAGGCAGCTGCCTCGCCTGGCGGGCAGCCATAAGCACCGAGTCATCAGCGGAGAGAGATAGAAGAAGCATTAACCTAAAATCATGATTCAAACGTCGTCACTGGAACAAGATCTTTGTCAGCAAGCAATTAGATGTCCGTTGCCCAGGGGTGAGCTTCGATGCGTGCGAGATAAAGTCACGATTGCGTGAACTTAAGCTCTGTACACAGCTCTTCGAAGTTAATATGGGCGCTGGGTGCTACTACCCGCGATGCGGGCGCTCGCTTCTGAAATTTCTATGCATGCCAGGCGTTGCTACCCATTTCATGGGCGCTCCCCATTGGTGGGCTGATTGTGAATGCCGGGCGTTGTTACTTGCTTTGCAAGCGCTCACTTCGTTCGCACACAACGCACAGGAGTCTGGCGTTTCACAGTTAGCGTAACGATGGTTGGCGCAACGCACAGGAGTCTGGCGTTTCACAGTTAGCGTAACGATAGCTGGCGCAGCCCACAGAGTCTGGTGTCTTGCAGTAATCTTTGTGGCGATTGGCTTCGCACACCTTGGGATCAACTACGCACAACGTAGAATTGGCTTCGCACACCCGCCAGGAAGCTCCGCACAAGCGGGGTCAAACCACGCGCAACCGTCAGGAAGCTCCGCACAGGCAACCAGGAAGCTTCTTCACCGAACCTTGGGGTTCCCCACATGGGCTGGAAAGCTGCGCACAGGAGGGCCATATACTTGATTTTCCAATTTTGAAGCATCTTTACACCTCAAAATTGCTCCACGCCAGGGTGTGCGAAGCTAATTCCAAGTTGTGCGAAGCTTAACGTTAACTGTGCGAAGCCAATTCTACGTTGTGCGAAACACTTTCTACGTTGCGCGAAGCCAATTCTACGTTGTGCGAAACACTTTTTACGTTGCGCGGAGCTTGCTGACGCTTGTGCGAAACTTCCGGATGCGTTGGGCACACTGAGAGGTGTAACGACGAAGGAACTGTCAGGCTGTGCATCAACCCTCGAGGGCGCAGCGACATTCGTTGCAGTCGTTTGCGTTCCGGACACCGCAGTGATCGAGTAGTGTCTTGCGCAGGGCTTTACGCGCGCGGTGAAGACGAACGGTTGCGTTGTTGGTTGAGATGCCAAGGGACGTCGCCGCGTCGCTAAGGGAAGCATCGCCTGCATCGACCAAGCTCAACATAGATGCATAGGTAGGGCTCAAACGGCGAGCCAACGCAAGAATGCAATCACAGGGGTCCTCGACCTCTTCGATGGTCGCCATGTCTGGTGGACGGGTCCTCTCCAGCACCCGTTCGTGACGTGCTCGCTCGCGCAGTGTGTCTGTCATGATGTTGCGATGGATTCGATAGAGCCAAGGCAGCACCCGTGCTGGCTCCTGCAAGGATCCGGCGCGCTCAAGGGCGCGAAGCGCTGCCATTTGCAAGACATCGTCAACCTCGCCCGCGGGAACACGCGCACGAACGAAGCGACGAAAGGCGCTCGCGTGGGTACGAAGCGCCTCGTCGATGGCGTCTGTCGATAAGGAAGTGTTTCCTGCATCGGCCATAGGTATTAAGTTAACTTATTTTTGTGTTGCAGGACAGGCACAGGACGATGCACAGCGACATTCTGTCCCGCAAGTGCAGTCCTTACCACAGCAACAGCCACCATCCTTCGGCACCGCACACTCGCAGGTGCAAGAACTCGGGCATTGATTGCATGGACACGTACAGCTTTTTTTCATAACGACCTCCTTTTAATAGTGCAGACGAAGGTACCCCAGTAAACATTACAGCTCTTATGAGATTTCCATGACAAAACCGGATGAAGCAGTCGCCGCGAAGCGAATCGACAAGACAGGCGCGATACTCAGCACCGTGTGCGCCCTGCATTGTGCATCGAGTGCCGTGGCGCCAGGTCTATTGGCCGCTCTGGGAATAGGCGCGCTTGCGGGCCCAGCTGCCGAGTGGGGTTTCACAGCCGCGGCGATCATCTTCGCAACCTGGGCGCTCATCATCGGCTGGAAGCGACATCGCAGCCTTTACGTGACCTTTCTTTTTCTTGCCGGAATTGCCGGGCTAGGACTCGGGCGATGCTTCGAGATGCTCGACATACCAGGAGGATCCCTGCTGAGCATCGCCGCAGGAGCCGCTCTCGTCGTGGCACATGTCTCGGGTATCCTGCTAAGTCGGCGCAATGAGGCAACCATGAAGGACATCGAGACCATCTGTTGAAGTAACTGACGCTATGTATTCCTGGGACATCGGCATTGCAGCGCGTATTAGAGCTCACCGGTGATGTATCGTTGAGAAAACATCAAGCCATTGTTTTTATTGAAGTTCCCACTTTGCTGACATAAACTCGACCTAAGAGTGGGAACCTCATGAATTTCATAAACCTATCCAACGAACAGAGGCGTCAGCTCATCGATGTGCGTCAAACCTTCGAGGCATATCAAATCGTGTCGAAACAACTCGTGACTCGATACTCGGGGAGTATGCGATGGCTCACGAGAAAAGGACACGATTACCTTCACCGTAAAAGGGGACATCGAGAGAGTTCACTTGGTCCTCGAAGTAAAAAAACAGAGGAAACCTTCGATGCGTTTCAGAAAGGTCGAGCACAAAAAAGGAAAGAAGCCACGCGGCTCGCTGCACGGTTGGATGAGATGGCACCAGTCAACCGGGCGCTTGGTCTTGGCCGTGTACCTCGTCTCACAGCACGCGTGCTGCGCCAACTGGATAAAGCTGAGCTTCTCGGAAAACATTTATGGATTGCGGGAACAAATGCACTTTTTGCCTATGAGGCTGCGAGTGGCGTTCAACTCTCCGGCGATATGCTCGCGACCACAGATGCAGACCTTTTGTGGGATGTGCGCAAACGCATTGCCCTACTTACGCCTGAAGTGAAACGCAAAGGGATCCTCGGACAATTAAGAAAAGTAGACGCAAGCTTCCAACTTCAAAGCAAGCAGGACTATCGAGCCTTCAACGCAGATGGATTCAGAGTGGACCTCATTTGTCCGGAAGAGACACACCATTTCAGGCAACCGCGTTCAACGGTTGGCGATACGAAAGAAGATCTTCATGGGGTCCCCATTTTTGGTCTAACTTGGCTCTTAAATACCCCGCGATTTGAGTCGGTTACGGTGGGAGAAGACGGTTACCCACTTCGATTTGTGACAGTCGACCCTCGCGCCTTCGCACTGCATAAGTTTTGGTTATCCGAGCGAGAGGATCGAGACCCGGTAAAAGTGCCACGTGATTTGGCACAAGCCGAAACCACGGCACAACTCGCACAGCGATACTTAGCGCTCCACTTTGATGAGACGGCCCTGCAAGCTCTACCCTCAAAGCTACGTACCCACATCTCGCGTCTTGAAATGAACGTGGAGAAAGACACAGATCTCCCTGAGCCAACGTGGTAACGTATGCAGGCATTGCCCCCATGCGCACGAGCTTAGCGCTCCACTCATTAGGCGTAGGCACTGGTGGCTGATCATCTCAGGCAAAAGCGGCTGAACGACAACTCGCAGTCAGCAGATCTATAAAAACATGTAGGCTAAAAAATAAGCCGAAGCGACTCATGAAGACCACTTGGGAATTTGCTCGGGCAGCGACTTGCTTAGACGAACCCTACCCGAGAGCCCGTTTTGATGCACGAGATGATGACACGTCGCAACATCATTCTTCTCGGGCACTTGGGCCGAGAGCCACCAGAGACGCAGGTTGGCGCGCGACCGTGGGCGCTGTGCGGCCCGTGGTGACCGGGTTTGCCGACCGAGGCAGCGAGGGGCCGGCTTCGGTGTGACCGGGGGACACGGGCGAACGTGGGCGGGCCGTCGCCGCCCCGATCCCGGGCAGCGAAAAGGCTCAACGCCGGTGAGCCTTTCGTCCCTTTCGTCCCCAGGTCCACGGCGTCACGGGCGTGCGGACCTGCGATCCTGGTAGGAACCTTCGACGTAGCCAATCGGAAGCAGTCCCGAGATGACTTCGCTGCGGTCGACCTTCAATCCCGCGGTCTCGACGGACGTCCGCAGTGACCCCATCGTGAACCGTCGATGCCCCGGAAAGCCCGTCGCAGCGAGGAGGCGCGAGACGACCCAGGAGATCCGAGTCTCGTCGTGGCAGAAGGTCGGTGCAATGAGGATGCCGTCCGGTCGCAGCATGCTGGCGAGGGCAGCGAGTGCTCCTCCGAGGTCCGGGACGAGGTGGAGTACGTTCGCGGCCACGACGGCATCGAAGGTCCCCGGGTCGAACGGGAGGCTGTAGATGTCCGCTTGTTGGCACTCGACGTTCTCCAGACCAGCTGCGGCAACCCTGTCCCGCAAACGTGCCACCATAGCGGCGGCGTAATCGGTGGCCACCACTGCGCCAGCGGCTCTCGCGAGCACGGGGGTGACGAGCCCAGTCCCAGCGGCGACCTCAAGGACCCGCGGGCGACCCTGCGCTGCCTCGGCGACGAGCTCGAGCATTCTCGGTAGCGGCTTGCCGAGGGGGCCGAGCGACAGGTCGTACTTCGATGCATGACGCTCCCAATACTGCCGATCCTCGTTGGCTTGTCGATCCGACATGACATTCATCCCATCACCGCCCGGCCACGGCGCCAAGGCCCGCCGACACCGGCGTGAATAGGGTGAAGCCGCCGATGAACGCGAGCACGGACCGGCGGCTGTCGGTGTCTGCTTCGTGGGCCTCCTCCAGCATGTCCTCGACCGCAGCGACGGTGAGCAGGCCGGCGACAAACACGAGTCCAGCCATCTTCATCTGCTCGGGCGCATCGCGGAGAAGGAAGTAGGACGCCATCGCGGAGCCAACGACGTAGAGGAAGAACGAGGCCGTGAACAACAGCCGCTTTGGCCTGGGTACGCCCTTGTCGCGAAAGTTTGCGACCGTGGCGTATCCTTCGGGAACGTCAGCGAGCACCTGACCCGCGGCCAGAATGAGCGCGAGACTCGAAGAAACGGCGGCCCCAGTGCCGATCATCAAGCCATCGCTGGTGTGATCGACCGCCACCGCTGCGTAGATCATCCACATCCGGCTGCGTCCGGCGCCATCCTTGTTGCCTTGGAGGCGCTCCACAATCGCTTCGAGCGCGATATATGCGATCCCGCCGAGGGCGAATGCGAGCGCAACCCACCAGCCCGCAAGCGTGCCCAGGGCGTTCGGCATGAGCTCCACGGCAACGATGGCGATGACGATGCCGGAGGCAGCATGGAGAGCCCAGTTGAGGAACCGTGGCGACGGCTTTCGAAGCTCCGCCGCCATCGCCCCCAGGAAGTTGCCGGCGCCTGGGAGCAGAGAAAGGAGCAGCACGGTCCAGACATTGCTCATGGGCGCCTCTCCTCGGTCCGGGCTGCGCCTGAAACGATGATCCCAGCCCCGCTCAGGTAACGCTCTTCCTCAAGATGGCCGACGCGGCTTTCCAGAACCGCGCGGCCACTCTTCCACTTGGCGCGGAGACGTGCATCGTCGAGGTCCTTGGCCGAGTCGATGCCGGCCCAGCGCAGAACCCGACTGTAGACCGGATAAAGCCAGCGAAGCCACCCGCGGTCCGGACGCGCTCGGTCGAAGTCCATGATTGCGATCCGTCCTCCGGGCCGGAGCACATCCACGGCTCTGCCTAGCGCGGCGTCTAGGTCGTGCACGATCCCCATGCACCACACCGATACCACGGCCTCCACCGGCGCTTCGATGGTGGCGAGCTTCGCGGCATCGTCCTGGCGAAGCTCAATGTTCTGCCATCCTTCTCGCTCGATACGCGTCCGTGCGACATCGAGCATGCCTTGTGAGTAGTCGACGCCGATGACCCGACCGGTCGAGCCTACGCGCGGGATGAGGAAGGGAAAATTGCGCCC
>CAYWAT010000015.1:0-32068 GCA_964456305.1 uncultured Polyangiales bacterium
CAGATGGTGCGCGAGGTTGCCTCCAAGACCTCTGATGTTGCCGGTGATGGCACCACCACCGCAACCGTGTTGGCGCAGGCCATATTCCGCGAGGGCTCCAAGATGGTGGCTGCAGGTCACAATCCCATGGAGATCAAGCGCGGTATCGATAAGGCTGTGGAGCATGTGATCGAAGGGCTGCACAAGCTCAGCAAAGCAACCCGCGATCCAAAAGAAATCGCCCAGGTTGGTACCATCTCTGCTAACGGTGACGAGACCATCGGTCGCATCATTGCCGAAGCGATGGAGAAGGTTGGCAAAGAAGGTGTGATCACCGTTGAAGAGGCGAAGGGCCTTGAGACCACTCTCGAAGTGGTTGAAGGTATGCAGTTCGATCGTGGTTATCTGTCACCGTACTTTGTGACCGATCCCGAGCGCATGGAAGCTGCTCTTGACGATCCTTATATCCTCATCTGCGAAAAGAAGATCTCCAACATGAAGGATCTTCTGCCTGTACTTGAAGCTATTGCCCGTCAGCAGAAGCCATTGCTCATCATCGCTGAAGATGTTGAAGGCGAAGCTCTGGCTACCTTGGTCGTGAACAAGTTGCGTGGCACCCTCCAGACCGCTGCTGTGAAGGCTCCTGGGTTTGGTGATCGCCGCAAGGAGATGCTCAAAGACATCGCTGTGTTGACCGGTGGTCAAGTGATCAGCGAAGAGCTGGGCCTCAAGCTTGAGAACGTGACCATCAATGATCTGGGTCGTGCAAAGCGCGTTCACATTGACAAGGACAACAGCACCGTTGTTGATGGTGGCGGTAAGAAGAACGACATCAAGGGCCGTATCGAAACCATTCGTCGTCAGATCGAAGAGACCTCAAGCGACTACGACCGCGAGAAGCTGCAAGAGCGCCTTGCGAAGCTTGTGGGTGGTGTGGCCGTGGTTCGCGTTGGTGCAGCGACCGAGGTTGAGATGAAGGAAAAGAAGGCACGCGTTGAGGATGCATTGCATGCAACACGCGCTGCTGTTGAAGAAGGCATCGTGCCTGGTGGTGGCGTTGCACTCATCCGTGGTCAGAAGGGTCTGGACAAGCTGGATGTTTCCGACGAGCAGCGTGTGGGTGTGTCCATCCTTTCGCGCGCAACCGAAGAGCCCCTACGTCAAATCTCACGCAATGCAGGTCTTGAGGCTTCCATTGTGGTCAACGAGGTTCGTGGCGGTAAGGGTGGCTTTGGTTTCAACGCTGCCGTTGAGACCTACGAAGACCTGGTAAATGCCGGCGTCATCGACCCCACCAAAGTGGTGCGCACGGCACTGCAAAATGCCGCATCGGTTGCCGGTCTTATGCTGACCACCGAGGCATTGGTTGCTGAGCTTCCTAAGGAAGACAAAGGCGCTGCACCTAGCATGCCTGGTGGTGCACCAGGTGGTATGGGCGGCATGGGTGGTATGGGCGGCATGGACTTCTAAGTCCTGCTCTAATCCATGTATTGAATGCCGGAGGTTCTTAGGGGTCTTCGGCATTTTTACGTTAACAGAAGTCTAGATCGCTCTCAATTTGCTTTGAGGCTGAGCGCGCCCGGACCACAGCGACGAAGGCGTATTAAAGATACGTCGAGACGTGAGGACCGGACGAAAGCCAGGATCAGAGTGAAGTGAGAGTGATCTAAGCTCCGAAAGCTTCGATGACCTCTTTAGCTCTGCTACTGGGCACTTCTGTTTCGAGCAGCAGTCCGTGGGCACCGGCGCACCGAGCCGCTTGTGCAAGCGCTTGACCTACCGCGGCGGATGATAGGGATATCAAATCCAAGGCGACGATCACAGGGAAGACCGCGTTATTGGCGATGTGAGCGACCTCGCCTAAATCCAAGGTGCGCGATTGCGGCAACAGACCTGCGCCGTTCTCACAAAGAATGATTTGTTTATTTCCATTTGAGTAAATGCGTTGAGCTGCTTCGAGCCACTCGTCCAGGGTCGCTGCGATGCCGCGCTCGAGCACGACGGGACGGTCGATATCACCCAAAGCACTAAGCAAAGGAAGATTACGCATATGAGCTGCATCGACACGCCATGCATGAAGGTGCGGCGTGTACTTACTTAACATGCCGATGCTGGTTGCATCGCTCATGATCGGCAGTCCGGTATGCTGCTGCGCATGTTGGAAGAGACTAATGTTCCTGGCGCTTAGGTCCTCGATATCGACGCCATAATCCTTGGGTTGGCAACGTAAGGAAAAGACATGAGCCCCATGTTCTTGCCAAGCTTGGGCCTGACTTGCGGCTTGGTCCGATGCGTCTACCAAAGGTGGACCAGCGAGGATCATCGGGTGCTTATGACCGATGATAAAGTTGCCAATCTGTACCGGGGTAGTGCGAGCCTTTGCAGGTGGCGATGAGATAGGAGGCCGCGACGCTGTGTGGGTATCGTTTGCAGGAGTCGCTGCTGATGAAGGTGCCTGTGGTGTTGTCGAGGGGCGTTGCGTGGTGTCCACGGGATAGGTGCCCAGCACCTTGAGAAAGCTCGTGTGATGCGCGAGCTGATGCAATGCCGATTGCACGTCGGTATCGTGTTGATTGCCTTCAAAGTCGACGTAAAACAGATATTGCCATGGACTACGCGCGCGGGGGCGCGACTCGATTTTCGTCAGGTTGAGGTTGTGTTGGGCAAAGACGTTGAGGCATTGAGCTAGCGCCCCTTCGTGATGTTGGGTGGCAAAGATAAGCGAGCTTTTGGTGAGAATCCCAGTGCTGTAGGCCACAGGTTGGCGCGCTACCACAACCATGCGTGTGAAGTTTTCGGGTTGATTAGCGATATTGCGTTGAGCGATATGCAATCCAAAACGCGCTGCCGCAGCCTCGCTAGCAATGGCTGCGTGACTTGGGTCGCCATCATCGCGTACCTTCGCTGCTGCAAGAGCGGTATCCGTAAAAGCTTCCTGATGACAATGGTGCAGATTGCTGAGAAAGATGCTGCACTGCGCGAGTGCCTGAGGGTGCGAAAAGACGCGCCTAATCTGGTGCAGAGGCGTTGATTTAAGGGTGAGCAAGCAATGGGCAACAGGCTGAATCACCTCGCCCACGAGAGACAGACTCATGTGTGCAAGGAGGTCGTAGCTTTCGTTGATCGAACCCGCAGTGGTATTTTCGATGGGTAAGACGGCATAGGTAGCTCGCTCATCGCGCACGGCCTCCAGCATTTCTCTGAAGGTGTGCACGCCGCGATAGTGCACGGGACTTGGGTGTGCTGAGAAATAACGCGTAGCGGCCATATAACTGTAGGAGCCCTCGGTGCCCTGATAGATAACCGCCACAGGCTTGCTTGTCGTTGCCGGTGAGCTGTTGCCAGAAAGCTGGGTATGTTGCTGCGCACGCTCGCCGTGTTGCTCCAGCACCCGCAAGAGTTGCTGATGCAGATGATGCGCTGCGGGGTCCTTATTATCGTTAAGGGCTTGCCTTAGCGCCTGAGTATCGAGAGGAGTATTGCCTAGGGTGTGAATTGCCTTCTTCCACTCTTCGGCGAGATCGTAGGCTTGTTGATAAAGCAGTCTAAGGTGATTCGCGTCTTCATCATCCGCGTGGGTCATCGCCTAGTCCTTATTGTCTAGGTCATCCGAAGTGCTCGTGTCGGAGTTTTGAGCGGTCTTTGGATTGACCTCGTTGGGGCGTAGAGAACCCAGCTGAATAACATGCTCCACCAGTGACTCCAGTTCGCTGCCAAAACGCTCTAAGTTTTGCCGCATGGTTTCGAGCTGTGTCGTGATACCTGGATGATTGGAAGGTCGGGTTGAGTTGGGGGACTCGGATGATGTTTCTCTCAGTTTCTGCAGTGTAAATTCCGTATTGCTATACCGTTGATCGGCAATAAAGAGTTCGCGTTTGAGTTTAGCAATATCGTGATCACGACGCTCAAGAGCCTGTCGTAGCACGCGCTCTTGATCCTCGGATGGATTGAGCACGGAAGGCTGGGGAGAAAAGGGTTGAGATTGCGGTTTGACCGAATCGTGCATTTCTTGTTCACGCATACGCAGACCTTCATTCTCGGCCTTGAGACTCATCACCTCGGCGTAGAGTTGCATGGCACGCGCCTCGGCATCCTGCGCTTTGCTCTCGTAAAGCAGCTTCTCTGTGCGTAGCTCGCTTAGCTCTAAACTAAGTTCGGTATTGCGTAGTTCGGTGTGCAGCGCCTCTTCGAGCGTTTGTTTGAGCTTATCGTTGGGCTCGTCTTGCTGCGGCTGAGGGACAGGTTGAGCGGTCGAATGGCGTTGCCAGCGTTGGCTCAGCTCACGCACCATGTAGTCGCGCTCCTCCACCTTTTCTTCGAGATCGCGAATGCGCTTGGCTGCAGCCAACAGTTTACGTTCAAGAGTTGCTGCAGGCGGTGCGGAGTGGTGCGCGCTTCGTCCGTCGCTCTGGCGCACATGGGTGCGATGCAGGGCTGCTTCCTTGCTGGATGATTCACCGTTCGACCTAAACACCATGTCTGTCATAGGGCGCGATTATACACTTTTTGGGCAGGATGTACACAAAGATGAACATTTTTCGAATGCATCTAAGGGATGAAGCATAGATAGCTTCATAGGTTTATTTTGTGTGCAAACAGCGTATGTTTAATCGTCAAATTGCTCGCCTCTAATATGGACTGAACGCAAGCAAGATAAGGTGATGAAGTTTACTCAAACCTTACATCAATCTAGTTAAGTAACATTTGTGCGTATACCCTCACTATACGGTTGATCTTTGTATAACGATCGGTGAGTATACATCCGCCACTGGTTTTCCAAGATTTTTCTGGGAAACCTTTCGTTGTCGTCAAACAGTACAGGAGTTCAGCATGTTAAGCAGATTGTATCGCAAAACCTGGGCGTTTTTATTGCTCTTATGTTGCACAAGTCTCATCGCTTGTTCGGAAAGTAGGTCAGATGAAGGTTCCAGTGATAGTCGGATTTTATCTCAAAGTGCCTCGTCTCTTATGACGGATGATGATCTGCTTAAACTCTTAGAAGAGCGTGAGGCAATCAGCGTAATTGCCACTCTCGACGTGGATGACTCCGGTCTAGGGTTAACCAGTGTGCAAAATCGTGTGCTCTCGTCGCTGGCCCAACCCAAAGATGTCCAGCGTTCCTATCGGCTACCGGTGATAGCGCTTACCGTGGGTGAAGAGGACCTCAAAATTCTCCTTGAACACCCTCAGGTGATTGCGGTGGTTAATAACATTGAACTGGATGCAAGCCTTGCGACGAGTACTGCGCTTACCGGCATTGATCAGCTATGGAGTAGTGTTACCGGCGAGGGTCAATGCGTGGTGGTGGTGGATAGTGGTGTGCGTCCGCATTCTTTATTACCCGAGCCACAATACGAAGCCTGCTTCTCCGCGAACAACGCGGAGATGGGCTGGGAGTCTCTTTGTCCCAGTGGTGATTTTACTGAAATCGGTCCTGGTTCCTCAGGTGGGTGTCACTTTTGCACGCACGGCATGCACGTTGCCGGTGTTGCAACCAGTCGAGGTTCTCTTTCCGGTTCCGGTGTGGCCAATGGTGCCTGTCTGATTGCCATTCAAGCTGCTGTGCGCAGATCGGGTGTAAGCAGTAACAACGAGAGCGAAGCAACAACGATTCCCTTGTTTGAGCTGAGTCGTTCCTTTGATTATATTATGGAGCTAACCGAGACCGGTGTGGATAATATCGCTTCCGTGAATTTGAGTTTGGGTGGCGATATCTCAGGCGATACAGCTTTTGACGGTCCTTGTGATGATCGTTTGCCGAGTGGGCTGGAATTTATTGCAGTTGCAGTTAAGCGACTCACCGACCGCGGTGTCACGGTTGTGGCTGCCTCTGGCAACGACGGTAAGGACGATAGGATTGCTTTCCCGGCTTGTTTGTCTCGTGTTGTGGCCGTTGCTGCAAGTCACAACGAGAGCGAGAGGGTGAATGAAGTCACCGATTACAGTAACTTCAACGCCTCGGTTGATGTGGTTGCGCCCGGCGGTACTGCGGACCAGGGCGTGCTCGCACCTTCTTATCTGTTTAATTTTCCGATCGTAGGTGCCAATTATGGCACTTCAGTCGCGGCACCGCATGTGAGCGGCTTCGCAGCTCTTCTTAGAGAGGCGCGTCCATTAATCAGCACGCTCGACTTGCGTCGGGCGATTAACACGTCGGATGCACTCGCAACCCGTGACGGCTCGGATGTACAGAAACCACGTCTCAGTGGTTTGCAGGCCAAAGCTTATGTCGATGCTCTGCCAACAGAGGCAAGCGCGGATATTCATATGGGCTTGTTTGTGCGTCCCTTTATTGACAGTGCCACTGCGGATAATCCTTTTCGCAAAACTCTTTCTGTGAATCCAGGCGATAAGATTGATGTGCAGCTTCGCATCGATAATATTGGCACCGATGAGTCGCGCAATATCCTAGTGGATTTCGACCCCACTGAAGATCAGCTCGATAGAATAGCCTTTAGCCAGAACATCGGTCGCAGCGACCATAATAATGATAACGAGTGGCTTATCCCACGGCTTTCCGCGCATTATACCCTGGCTGATTCGGGAACTGAACCCACAGTAAATGATGAATCTCAGGGTAGGCGTTCTATCTTAGCTAACGTGCCCAGTGAGCCAGGGGTATATACTTTGCGCGCACGGGTGGTGAGTGCTGATGTTCCAGACAGCAATCCCAATAACAACCTTAGTGAGCCCATCACCTTATTTGTCAATTGCGACTCAGAAGGTGAAGTTGTCGTGGATGGTGTTTGTCAGCCAGATCCTAGTGCAAATGTGACGCCTGATCCTGGTACCTTCTTGATCGATTCACCTAACTCGCACATTCAGGTGCAATGGATGTTTGACGGTGGCAGGTATGAAGGCGAGCTGGGTATCTTTGCCATCGATGATCAGTTGCTGAACATTGATACCTCCAGCGAAAAGGGATTCCGTGCCTTTGTAGAAGAGGTTGCGAAGCGTGTTCTTAGCGATACGCAGGCAGGGCATGTGGTGCTTCAAGATGCTTCTGAAGGTGCCTTGTGTGATGGCGTCATGCGCAATGAAATGGGTGGCTTTATGGAACCCGACCTCAATGAAGGACCTCATCGTGGTGTAAAGTACTTCGATGTGGGTGCTCTGACTTACGGCTTTGTGTTGGTGCCTAATGGAAGCTTTACCAAGCTTTTGTCTCTGCTCGAGTCTGGCAAAAAACTGCCAGGCAATTTGCGACCCCTCTTCTCCTTATCGGGCGAGAATCCCGATAAGACGCAGCACTTTGGTAAGTTAGGCAAAATGACCACCGATCATGACACCGAATTTGGCACGCGTGCTGTGTATGCATTGGAAGATGTTAGGACCGATGCCTCTTCTGATCGCGATTATAACGACGTGGTCTTTTCTGTTGTTGGCGCTCGGGGTACAGCACCTTTCATTCCTGAGGCTGACTTGGTTCCCGAAAACAAACGCTGGTTTAATACCGACTTAGGTCAGTGCGTTTTGCAAGACTGAGTTCGATCCTTCAGTCATCTTAATCCAGGGGGCTCACGATGCTGTGAGCCCTATTCAATTCTGCTCTGGCACTGCGATGCCGGCTTTGGCCAGAAGCTTGAGTGCATTGCTATGCTTTACGATTCCGGGACGCAGCGTGTAATCAAAATACATCTCATCCTCACGCATTTTGTCGGTAAAGTGCATGTTGCTGATCTGTCCCTGCGGGTACTCGTCTTCGAGCTGACTTAGGTTGATGTCGTGAGTTGCGATCAAACCAAAGGAACCTTGACTCAATAAGTGCTTAATAATGGCGCGCGCGCCTAGGGCTTGGGCATGGGTATTGGTGCCCCTTAGCAGTTCATCGAGAAGGAAGAAGACCGGTGGGGATTGATCGAGCTGGTGAATGAGGCGCTGTACATTGAGTAGCTCGGCATGGAAATAGCTAGCCCCTTGTTGCAAGGAATCATCGATGCGCATGTTGGATCGCAGACGTACTCTCGGGATGCGCATGTCCTTGGCGATCACAGGACCTCCCGCCAACCCCAGGACGATGTTCAGGCCAATCGCACGCAGTAAGGTGCTTTTTCCCGCCATATTGGAGCCGGTGATGATCAATGCCTGTCCGGGGCCGCCGATGTTGACATCGTTACCCACCCGCGAGTGATTTAAGAGCAGCGGGTGAGCTAAGTTAGTTGCTTTCAGGCCCTCTTCGCTTGCGATGATCTCGGGAAAGGTCGCTTGCGGGTCGATATCCAAGAGCACGCTCAATGAACACAGTGCCTCAAGATGACCGAGCATGCCCAGCGCCTCGCTTACTTGTGCTTGGCGTGCTCTTTTCCATGCTTGCATGCGAAGAGCGATGTGCAGATCCCAAAGCAACAGGGGATTGATGACGATGTGAAGAAGGGGCTGATGATGAAGGGTTGCTAAGTTAACCCAGGTATCAAAACGCTTGAGTTTGCTTGAGAGCGTTTTGCCTTTGCTGTCTTTGAAGGGTTGTCGCAGCTTTTGCAGGCTCTTACTTTGCCATGTCGTTGTTTCGACCTGTCTACTCATGCGCAACAAGGCTTCTGCATAAGTGCGGCGTT
The DNA here is from genome assembly GCA_964456305.1 of uncultured Polyangiales bacterium. GTDB lineage: Bacteria > Myxococcota_A > Polyangia > Polyangiales > CAYWAT01 > CAYWAT01. Next base: position 8,535 of record CAYWAT010000015.1, read on the forward strand.
GGGCAATGCTGTCAAAGAGGGTGCGTGTTTTTGATTGTGTAAGAAATACCAGTCCCAGTTGTAGCCCGGCAGGAATCAACCATAGAGGGAGCATATTCGCTGCGATAAGCCAGTGTCCCAGCATGCTCAGCGTGATGAAGGGCAGCAGGTAAGCTCCCGTGATCGACCATCGCGGCGCTAGATCCTGCTGTGCTTGGCTGAGCCAACGTGCAAAAGAGGCCTCGTCGAGTCGTTGTTTGTCATCGGCTCCGAGCATTGCTGCGACTTCGAAGTGACAGCGCCAGTCCGGCATGGTCTGCAGTTCTTTGAGCGCTTCGTGCCGAGCGTGGAGTTCGTTTTTATGGGTAGTCTCGGAAGGACCGTCGAGCCAAGTGCGCAAGGTTGTTTCACCCGACAGGGTGTGCGTGACATTGATCAAGTGCCACAAAGACTGGCGTCCGTAGAGATCGATGTCGGTTGCGTAGGGATGTTCCTGAGGGACTTCGTTGCTTAAGCCGGTGCAGTTAATATATTGCCACTGGTGTTCTGCACGCGATAGGTAGGTATCGCGGCATTGCTGATGCAGTGCGCATAGGCGCTGCCGGTGAGCGAGTCGCCAATGGAGGACAACGAGGACGATAAAAATACATGTGAGCGCGCCAGCGGCGGCAGCATACACGAGGGCGTATTGACCTGATGTAAAGGCTGCGACTGTGAGTGCAGCGATGCCTAAGAAGCTAAGCAGGCGTAGACCGGATAAGGTCCGGCTATGGTTTTCCAACGAGGCAAGCCGTTGCCTTTCAGCAAGGGCTTGAGTGCGGTGTCGCTCTAGGTTTGGTAACCCCACTTTTCCTTGTTTTTCTGGATCTCTTCAGGACTTGGGGTGGGCTTAGGCTCGTGCTGCGGGACCTGGAAGTCGTCTTTATCGTCCATCATTTGCGCGTTGAGCGCGGTGTCTTCGCTAAAGACCTCGGGAACAGAGGCGTCTTCGAAGATCGCTTCCCAAGGGCACTCAGGTTCGCATGCGCCACAGTCGATGCATTCCTCAGGATGAATGTAAAGCTGATTGGGGTATTTGCTACTGTCGTCTCCGGTGTACTCGTAGATACACTCGACGGGACATACGTCAACACATCCTTGGTCTACACAGTCACGGCACATCCGTGTGATTACCCATGTCATGTTCGAACTCCTCGATGCCTCACTAGCATTAGTTTAGGGGCCTCAGTGCTAACCTATTTTCAGCTGGCTCTCAAGGAATAGGCTTCACTTATCGATGGATTTTGCGATAGTCTGAGCGTCGATCATGCAGCAGCTGCACGTCATCTTAGTCACAGGGTTGTCGGGCGCAGGGCGTAGCACCGCTTTGCATGCGCTAGAAGACCTCGGTTTTTATTGCATCGATAACCTGCCTGTAACGCTCATCCCGCAGTTGCTTGAGACCCTCAAAAAGACCTCCGCAGAGCAGGATTCGATGTTGCGCATTGGGTTGGGCGTTGATGTTCGCGCCGAAGAGTTTTTCGACATGTTGAGTAGCACCTTGAGTGATCTCAATACGATGGGGCACAGCGTTGAGATGGTTTTTTTGGATTGCAATGACGAAACGCTGATTCGTCGTTACAGCACCTCACGTCGCCCCCATCCTCTTGCGCCTGAAGGCAACTTACTGCGGGCGATCGAGCGCGAGCGCGAGCGTTTGGCTGACTTGCGGATGGAAGCCGATCAGGTTTTCGATACCACGTCTTCCAGTGTGCATGACCTGCGGCAGTGGATGACCGACTTTGTCTCTCAAAGCGGTGCACGTCATCATATGGTGACGCGCATCGTGTCGTTTGGTTTTAAGTACGGCATCCCGCGACATGCAGATTTGGTGTTTGATCTGCGTTACCTGCCTAATCCCTACTTTGTGCCCGAGCTCAAGCCCATGTCCGGCAAAGAAGCGCCCATCGCAGACTTCGTGCTCAAATCAGCCGAGGCGCAGGAGCTACTACAGGATTTAGTCCCCATGTTACAGCGGATGATTCCCCGCTACGAACGCGAGGGTAAAGCTTACCTCACGGTTGCATTGGGGTGTACAGGGGGGCGTCACCGTTCGGTTGCGACCGCGGAAGAGCTCGCGCAGCGCCTGCGTCAAGATCGTGAGGTCACGGTGGACCATCGCGATGTTCAGCGAGCTGCGCGTGGCTGAGCTTCGCGCCCGACTGCATATCGTCAACGCGTTGGGGTTGCATGCTCGGGCGGCAGCCAAATTGGCGGAGTGCGCCTCTCAATTCAAATCCCGTATCACCCTCGCGCATGGCGATGAATGTGTGGACGCAACCGGCGTCATGGGACTGTTGTTGCTCTGCGCTCACCACGATGCCTGGGTAGACGTGCATGCCTGCGGTGAGGATGCACATCAGGCTATCGATGCACTGAGAGAGCTCTTCGCTGCCAAGTTCGGAGAGCTCGCGTGACTCAGTCGCTGCGACTGCAGGGTATTCGTGTATCGCTCGGGATTGGTATCGGGGTGGCTTCCTGTGTGACACGCGAGGGCGAAGGCGTGCCGCGTTATGTGATCAAGCACCCCCACATTCCTCGCGAAGTGGAGCGCCTTCACCGTGCTGCTGAAGAGTCGCGACGCGAGATTGCCATGCTGCGCGAGACCTTGCCCGATGTGAGCGATGATGCGCAGCGACTCATTCTCGATGCCCACCTCATGATGCACAGCGATAAGATGCTGGTTCAGCGTGCGGCGGATATTGTGCGTCGTGAAGGGGTGAACGCGCAGTGGGCGTTGCATCAGGCACTCGATCAGGTGCTGACCCCTCTGCGTCATGCCACGCATGCTTATATGCGTGAACGTGCCATTGATGTGGAGCATGTGGGGGCGCATATGATGGCCTTTTTGCGTGGCAATACGCGTCGTTTGCCACCGCTTAACGAGGGCAGTGTGCTGGTCGCCTGGTATCTGAGCCCGCTGGAGATGATGCGCTTGCAAGTTACGCGGGTGCAGGCGGTGGTGATGGCTGCGGGGAGTTACACCTGCCACAGTGCGATTATTGCGCGCGCGCTTAACATCCCCGTACTGATGGGTGTTGATGCGCTGCGCGATCACGTGCAGGACGATGATTCTCTTATCGTCGATGCACTTCGTGGTGAACTGATTCTGCGTCCCTCACCGCAGGAGGTGAAGCAGTCCACGCGTCGTGCGGAAGAGTATCGCAGCCAACTTTCCAATTTGGGCGAGCGATCTCAGTCTTTGTCGCCGCAAACACACGACGGGTGTGCGATCGAACTCTGGGCCAATGTCGAGATGCCTGCGGAGATTCCGACGGTGCGTGAGGTTAAGGCGGTGGGCATTGGTCTGTATCGTACCGAGTTTTTGCAAGCCCAGCATAAGTCTAACTTCGACGAAGAAAAGCAATATCAGGCTTACGCAAACATCGTGCAGGCCATGCAGGGTGCGCCCATCACCTTTCGTACCTTGGATCGCCTCGATATCCCTCCTTCGACTCCTATGGGGGCTTTGTCGAACAATTGGGTAACCCATATTGGGCATCCGTCGCTGGGATTACGAGCCCTGCGCGCGTCTTTGGCTCAGCCTGAGGTCTTTTGCATGCAACTGCGAGCACTTATTCGTGCTGCTGCCCATGGTGATGTGCGGGTGATGTTTCCTTTGGTCACCACCGTGGAGGAGCTGCGTGCTGCCAAGGGGTGGTTAGCTCAGAGCGAGGCGCAGTTATGTGAGCGCGGCATCCCCGTCGGGCAGGTGCAGGTGGGGATCATGCTCGAGTTGCCCGCGGCGGTGTTGATGGCGGATGTGCTGCTGGCAGAGTGCGATTTTGCTGCTGTGGGGACCAACGATTTGATGCAGTACACCTTTGCCGCTGATCGTACCGAGGCACGGGTTGCGCATCTATCCAATCCTGCGCATCCCGCGCTGCTCAAGCTTATGCACGGGCTACAATGTAGTGCTGCGGCGAAGACAAAACCTATCTTCGTCTGCGGCGATATGGCTGCCGATCCTCTGGGAGTGCTACTGCTGCTAGGCCTGGGTTATCATCGTTTGTCCCTGCCAGCGTCGTCGATTCCTTGGGTGCGGGGAATGTTGCGCCATGCCTCCCTTCAGTCCTTGCGTGAGCTGGTGGGTGAAGCGTTGGCCTGCGCTACGGCAGAGGAGGTCAAGGCATTGCTTTATCAGCGCTGTGCGGCAGTACTTGGCGAAGTTCCCGGGATATCCTAACCCGCTCTCACTTTGCTTTGAGCCTGAGCGCGCCCGGACCACAGCGACGAAGGCGTATTAAAGATACGTCGAGCTCCGGCTCCGCCGCACTCTGCTGCCCTGCTTCCGCAGGCGCTCGCTTCGCTCGCACGCATCGTGAGGATCAGATGCAAGCCAGGATTCAGGGTGAAGTGAGAGCGGGTTAGCCATCCTTGTTGCTTGCACCGACAAAGCCCTCTTCGCGTTCGCGAAAGAGCACATTAAAGGTGGTTAGCGTGCCATAGCAGCCTGTGATGTATTGCTGCAGTTGCACCTTGTCGGCATCGCTGAGGCTCGCGTTGCCGTTGATTTTTTGCTCCAAGACGCGGAGTTTGTCGCGAATCATCACAATCTTGTGAAAGAAGGTTTCGATGGCGATGCGCTTGTCTTGGGTTCCTTCTTTGCCAGGTACCAGCACCAACTCGCCATCCTGCCAGCGTTCAGCGATATCCACATCGCGAATGCCCAGCTCGTCGAGTAGCACTTCGCGTAAAACGGTTCGAAATTCGTTGGTATCCATGGTCATGTCCAGAGTCTCGGGGATAGTAGGGCGGATGCGTTTTGCGGGAGCCGTGCGCGTATGTTGCCGTCGTTGTTTAGCGGCCTTCTTTTTCCATGCGCCTTCGCTCCACGAGGCACCTATCGCTTTGTGATTTGTGCAAGTCGCGTGGTCGCGTAGGGGGGCTGGCCAACAACCAAGGCGACATTCGCCGTAGTGTCCCTGATCATCGCTGCCGAGCTCGATGAAGAAGGAACAGGTGCCACAACGCCCCGTCAAATCGCGCGCCATAAACTCGACGCTATCATGGTCGGCGATGCCTAAGCAATCTTCGCCTGCGGGTGTAATCCCAGCAAACGATTTATAAAATGAGTTCTAGCCGCAATTCTTGAGATCCACTATATTCCGCCGCGTTATTGTCTTTTATCTCAACAGACTCACGAAAGGATATGCTTCATGACAACGATTGCTCAGGCCGAATATATTTGGCTCGATGGCGCTGAACCCACTCAAGGGATGCGTTCCAAGACGCGCTTCTTGCCTTTTGCCGACAACGTTGCGCCCAGTGTTTCGTCATTTCCTGAATGGAGTTTTGATGGTTCCTCTACCTACCAGGCCTTAGGTGAGGACTCGGATTTGATTTTGCGTCCCGTGTCTTTCTGTGTGGACCCCACTCGCGTCGAGGACAGCTATTTGGTGCTGTGCGAAGTCTTTAACCCCGATGGCAAGACTCCCCACAAGACCAATCAGCGTGCTGAACTACGCCGTGTGCTTGATCAGGGTGCGGCCAAAGAAGAGCCCTGGATGGGTTTCGAGCAGGAGTACACCTTCTTTAAGGATGGTCGTCCTTTAGGCTGGCCCGAGACAGGTTACCCAGCGCCTCAAGGTCCCTACTACTGTGGTGTGGGTGCTGGTTTGGTGCATGGACGTCAAATCGTCGAAGACCACATGCTGGCTTGTGTCGAGGCAGGGCTGATGATTTACGGCGTTAATGCTGAGGTGATGCCCGGTCAGTGGGAGTTCCAGGTGGGCTATCGCGGTATGGACGAAGAAAATGCCGGGCCTTTGGCGGTTTCTGACCATACCTGGCTTGCTCGCTGGTTATTGCATCGCATCGCCGAAGACTCTGGAGTGCGTGTGTCTTATGACGTCAAACCCATCTCAGGTGACTGGAATGGTGCAGGTATGCACACCAACTTCTCTACCACCTCGATGCGTAGCCCTAAAGAGGGACGCAAGGCCATCGATCAAGGTATCGAGCGTCTGTCCAAGAGGCATGAGGCGCACATCGCTGCCTATGGGCATGGGCTTGATCAGCGTCTTACGGGCTTACACGAGACCTGCAGCATCAACGAGTTTCGCTCGGGTGTGGCCAACCGCGGTGCCTCCATTCGCATTCCGCGTCCTGTGGAACTGAATGGCCACGGTTATCTTGAAGATAGGCGTCCTGGTGCAAATGCCGACCCCTATGTCGTAAGCGCGATGCTGCTCAAGAGCATTTGCAACATCAGCTAAACACCTTTGTGCTGCGATGGCCCTGGCTGATGTTGGGGCCAACCACCACCAAGATTATTGCAACGCGCCAGACTCTGTGCGTTGCGCCATCTACCGCCATGGTTAGTGCAATACGCTAGATTTTATGTGTTGCGCCAGTTGCCACAAAGATGACTGCAACGCATCAGACTCTGTGCGCTGCGCCAGCTATCGTTACGCTGACTGTGAAACGCCGGACTCCTGTGCGTTGTGTGCGAACGAAGTGAGCGCTTGCAAAGCCAATCAATAATAGGTTTCCTGCAACGTATTGGATTCCTATGTGTTGCGCCAGTCGCCACAAAGATGACTGCAACGCATCAGACTCTGTGAGCTGTGTGCGACCAACGGGAGCGCCCGCATCGCGGGTAGCAGCGCCTGGCATGTATAGGAAAAGCATCGAGAGCGCCTATGAAATGGGTAGCAACGCCTGGCATTCATAGAAATATCTAAACGGGAACGCCCACGTAGTGGGTAGCAACACCCGGCATCTATAGGAACTTTAAACAACGCCCGGCATTCCTGTCGCACCACCAGCGCATGATGCTGGCACGGCTCGCGCAAAATCTCTTGCGGAGATTTTGAGTTGACGGTCTTCGCTCATGACGCTACCGCCAAGCCTTCAGTTCTCGACTCGATCAACGCGGAAGTGGCGGAACTGGCAGACGCGCAGGATTCAGATTCCTGTAGGGGCAACCCTGTGGAGGTTCAAGTCCTCTCTTCCGCACCAACGCAAAGCGAGGGTGGTCTAACGCATGTCTCGGTTGATGCGGCTCGCCACCGGGCCCTGCTGGCCTTGATACTTGCTGTTGCGGTCGGCGCCATAGGGACGCTCGGCGGGATTGAGCATGGTGTGAAAGACGATTTGGCTGATGCGCATGCCGGGATAAAGCTTTACGGCGCAGCGCCCGAGGTTGCCAAGCTCGAGGGTTATCTGTCCTTCGAATCCTGGGTCGATGAAGCCCGCGGTTGCATGCACCACAATCGCAAGACGGCCGATGCTACTGCGTCCCTCGACCCGCGCTACCAAATCGGCAGGGATACGAACCCGTTCCATCGTGCTGCCTAAAGCAAATTCACCGGGTTGAAGCACAAAAGCCTGTCCCTCGGGGATATTAACGTCTTCTGTATAATGACTGACCGAGTTGGGATCGCGCGGATCGATGCAGGGAACATGCGGCAGGCGGTACACCACAAAGTTATGGCCCAGACGCAGGTCCACACTGGCGGGCTGAAGCTGCACCGCCATGTCGGGTGAGGGATCGATGTGCAAATCGCCTTTGTTTAGTCGTGCCTGAATGTCCCGGTCGCTCAAAATCATAGCGCTGCTGTGGCACAAAGCGCTGTGGGGGTAAAGCGGTGCCGTCTATGTTGCGGGTTTCGTCTCGTTGATCAGGCGTTCGAGCAAAGGCTGGTTGAAGCCTTGGATGAGTTGGCCCTGGAAATCGATGACGGGTACACCGCCGGGTGATTTGCCCACGGCGCGTAGTTTTTTGACCATGGCATCACGTGCTGCAGAGTCTTTCTCGATATCTTTTTCGACGAAGTTGACCCCCTTTTCTCGCAATAGACGCACGGTGGCTTTGCAGGCGCCGCACCACGAGGTGCTGTAGACGACGATGTCCTTTGAGGTCGCTGCCTGTTCGCTGGGGTCAGGGTGAAACTCGGGAATAGCTTCGGCACCTGTGGCCTTGTCGATGAGCGCATCTAGGCTTTTGCGGTGCATGATGCTGATCGGGTAGTGCCCTTGCGCGTTGGCTTGGCGCAAATCGGCCACATACACATAGGCAGGGTCCAAGCGTTGCTCTGGCGGTGTTGCCAAGGAGCGCACCCGTACATATTGACGCCCGCTATCGGGCACTTCGTTGACTTTGGTCACGGTGTGCAGGCCCTCTGCATCAAACCAGGTCAACATCAGCCCGTTTGCGTGTTCGCTGAGGGTGAAGGGTGGTGGCGGTAACTTAGCCTGGAGCTCTTGTTGGGACGTTTGAAGCTTTTGTTCGCTCTCTTGAGGCGCCTGTGTGCGAGATTCGCAGGCGTTACAGCCCACCCCAAGGCAGATCAGTGTGGTACCGAGCTGCCTTAGCGTAGCTTTATGCATAGAATCGCATGCTAGAGGGCGTTTTCAGCCAAACAACGATTACTCTTCTGCCTGCAGCTCTTTCTCGGTGGCCATGCGCTTCTGGATGAACTTGCGCTGGTAACGTGCAATCGAGGCCTGACGGCTGTTGGGCTCGCGCTTGAGGTAGAGGTTGTACACCTTGAGGGCACGAGCATCGCGGTTGGTCTCGCGATAGACCTGGCCCAATCCGATGAGACCCTCGTTATCGCCTGCGCGCACAGCTTTACGGAAGTAGTCGGCTGCCACATCGTACTTGCCCTTGTTGAGGGCGACGAAACCAATACCGGTTAAGGCCTTTGCGTTGGCCTTATCGGCATCACGCACCTTGTCGTAGTAAAGATAGGCCTCTTGGGTGCGGCTGCGCTCCAATGCGGTGTCAGCGCGGTCGAGGTATTGATCGGCATCGATACCTCGTTTCGCGGGTTGTGCCTTGCTGCGCGTTGCGCTGACTGTCTGCAGACGTGCAGCTGAGGTGGGGCGAATCCGAGCGCCCATCTGGCTACCTACCTTGGCTCGCTTTGCTGCGGGCTTGGGCTGTACAGCAGCGGTTTTGGACGTTGCTTGGGCGCTTGCCGCGGGCTTCGCGCGCTCTTCTTGCGCTACAGGCGTGGTATCGGCTGCCTCGTTGTCTGCGGCATTAGCAGCGACAGCCGTATCGTCGGCATCCGCCTCTGTTGCTTCGTCTTCGTCGGCAAGATCATCCTCATCGGTGTCGTCGAAGAGGCTATTGTCGCTAGCGATGTCTTCGGTGGTGTCGCTGTTATCGTTATCGATGCCCAACGCACCGAGAATATCGTTCCAGCTCATGGCCACTAAGACGATGAGGCCGAGCACGGCCACCAAGGCAACCCATTCCCACGACGAGGAACGCTCTTCCTGATCGATCTTGGTCTCTGGGGCATGGGGCTTAACGCTCGACAGAGGGGCAACGGAGCTGCGTTCCTCGCGGGCGTCCTCCTCGGGAATCTGAGCGACGCTGGTGTAATCGTCATCTAGATCGCTCTCGTCGATGCTGGTGATCTCAATGATCGGATCCTCATCCGCAGAGGCTGCCGTGTGGATTTGAGTCTGGGCATCATCGTCGTGCGCTTCAACATCGGCATCGTCGAGGGCAATCACATCGGCGTCAGCGTCGGGAAGCAGGGCTTGGAGCGCCTCAACGTCCTTGATGGCTTCCCAGGTCTCGCTGCCTGGGCTGCGCAGGGCGTCGTCAGGGCCAAATTCGCCTAATTCAACGGTTTTTTTAACATGTTCGAGCGATTCAAAGTGATGCTCAGTCGAATCCTGCTTACGAACGGTCCAGCGTGGTGATTGAGTCATGATGATGCCTTCTTGAGGGGTGAGTTCAGGGCTAGGGTTAGTCTAATAAAAAGGTCCCGAAGGGTCGCCCTAACTATCGAAATATAAATTACAGCGAACCTGAAAAAGTGCTTAAGTATGGTTCGGATGTAGGAGAATGTCTAGTGTTTTTTTACACCCATCAAGATAGTTATCGCGAAGGTCATGGCGCAACGCGGCCCAGAACGCGGGATTATCGAGATGATGGGGATCTAAGGTGGCCTGCACCAAGGGCTCACCGCGAAACCAGACCCGTTGTTGCTTGGCATAGCGACGCGTTGCTTGCATGGCGGCGGCGTAGCTCTCCTCCCAGCGCTGCCGACCCTCGATGAACGCCAGCAATTGCGCATACCCCACGCTTTGCAGGGCTCTTGCCGAGAGCGGGTAACGCTGATGCAGGTACCGCACTTCATCCAGCCAGCCGCGTTTGAGCATCGCCTGAATGCGTGTCTGCACCCGCTGCTGGGTATCCTCGGCGCTGAGGTGGCTTTTGAGGAAAAGCAAGCGGTAACGCGGGCTCCCGCGGGCGTGTTCGGCATGCCAGTCGCTCAGCGCGCGGCCGGTTTGCTGGTATACCTCGAGGGCACGCACGATGCGCATGCGGTCATGGGGATGCAGGGTCTGGGCAGCCTGGGGATCGACTTGGCGAAGTTCTGTATGGATAGCGTGGTCGCCAATCTGCTCGGCGCGCGCGTAAAGCTGGGCTCGTAGCTGTGGATCCATGGGCGGCAAGTCCACCAAACCGCGGGTGAGGGCGCGCAACCACAGACCCGTGCCGCCCACCACGATGGGCAAGCGACCGCGGGCGATAATAGCGTCGATAGCGGCATCGGCATGCTGCTGATAGAGGGCCGCATCCATGGTGTCGGTAGCCTCGACCACATCGACCAAGTGATGCGGGATGCCGCGCAGCTCCTCGGGGCTGGGTTTGGCCGATCCGAGGTCAAAGCCGCGGTACACCTGGACGCTATCGGCCCCCACCAGTTCCCCTTCGAGCTCCTCGGCTAAGCGCAGGGCCATCGCGGTTTTGCCGCTGGCCGTTGGGCCGCCCAAAACCAGGATGGGCTTATGGGGATGGCGCATGCGCGGGCTTGGGATGCAGTTGCGCAAAGCTCAGATAGGCGCAGGTGCTGGGGTGCTGGGCCAATTCGTTGAGAGCATGGTGTTGCGCCAGTTGATGCCAGGCACTGCGGGCATCGCGCAGGGGACATAGCTTGGCGTTGACGGCCTGCTGCACCAAGGCATGCATCACGGGGTCTAGCGTGGGAGTCTTTTGGGCGACGTCCAAGGCGGCCGGCAGCAACTTTTGCAGGGGCACATGCTTCAACAGCGCAGGTACGCTGCGCACGCGCAGGGTCTCGGGCGCTAGCTTGTCCATATCAAAGCCCAGGTCGTGCATCAGCCTTTGGATGGCTTCGTTCTCGATACAATCGGCGCGGGCATAGGCTACACGTTCCGGGAAGAGCAGTGATTCTTGCTTGAGTTCGCCCTGACGTTGAGCCTCTTGGTATTCGCGTAGGCGTAGGTCTACTTCCAAGGTGCGGCGGTCGAGCACCACCATGGCCTCGGGGGTTTGGGCCACCAACCAGTGTTGGCGCAAAACGCTCACAAAGCCCGCTTCGGGCATGGCGACTGCGGGTTCTGGCGCCAAGTCTTGAGTGGGTTCTGCTGCTGGGGGGTTCGGCGTGGGCCTTGCGGCTTGGGCAGGCAGGGGCGTGGGGCGATAGGCTGCACTTGGGCTGCGATCCTGGAGCTGACTGCGGGCAGCCGATGGCTTGGGTGGCGTGGCCTTTGGGCTTTGGATGGCACTGAGGGCGGGGAGCTGGGCGGGATAGAGGGGCTTGCTTGGCCGTGTTGCGCTCTTGCTTTGCGCCATTTTGTAGTGCACTTGCACCATCAGGGCGTGCAGTGCCTGCATAATCGGCGCCTCGTCGGCAAAGCGCACCTCCAGTTTTTGCGGATGCACGTTCACATCCAGCTGGGCGGGGTTAATCTCGAGGCAGACCACCCCCGCGGGGTAATGGCCGGGGGGTAGCAGGTCCCGAGTGCCTAAACTCAAGGCATGAAGCAGGCGTCGGTCGCGCACGCTGCGCTGATTGACGTAGGTATAGAGCTGGGCGCTGCCTTTTTTGGCGCAATTGAGGGGCGCAAACCACGCCTGCAAGCGAATGCCCGGCGCCTGGTGGCGAAATTCCTGCCATTCTTGCTCCCCCAGCATCTGCGGCAAGCGTTGTTTCATTGTTTGCACGGGCAAATACTCGCGAATGCAGCGCTCATCGCGCAGCAAGCGCAGGTGCAACTGGGGGCGGATGAGGGCAACGCGGGTGCATTCGTGCACGCAGTGCATGCTTTCGGTGGGGGTGGAGCGCAGGAACTTGCGGCGGGCGGGGACTTTGGCAAAAAGGTTGCGTACCTCGATGTGGGTGCCCACGTTGCAGCCCACATCGCGTTGGCGCAGGGCTTCGCCGGGGCTGCTTTGCACTTCGGTGCCCAGGCTTTGGTTGGCCAAGCGGCTGCGTAGGGTGAGTTCGGCCACCGAGGCGATAGAAGGCAGGGCTTCGCCGCGAAATCCCAGGGTATTAAGGCTACCCAGGTCGTCCAGCGCCTTGATCTTGCTGGTGGCATGTGCGCTTAGGGCATTGCGAGCATCGTGAGGACCCATGCCGATGCCGTTGTCGGTGACCCGCAGTGCGCTCAGGCCCGCGTCGGTGATTTCCACCACAATATGGCTGGCCTGCGCATCGATGGCATTGTCCAGCAGCTCTTTAACGATACTGGACGGCCGCTCCACCACCTCCCCGGCGGCGATTTGATTGGCCAGGTGCGTATCTAAAACATGAATGCGATGATCGGTGGTCATGCAAGCCCCGCTAGAGCCTTAGTGGATCCCGCGGGGGATTGCCAACAGGAGGGGAATTACTTTTCACAAGCCCCCAGGGGTCGTTCACAGGTGCCGGGAAGCCTTTCACAGCTTCCGGGAAATCGTTCACAAGCGCCGGGAAGCTTTTCACAAGCGTTTTGAAGCGTTCACAACCTACCTGGAGCTCCATTTTTCCTGTGAGAGGCTTTAATTCTGTTGTGATTGGCTGTTTTTGCCCTGTGAGACCCTTAAATGCAGCTGTGATCGACTTAATTTAGCTTGTGAAAGGCTTCCGAAAGCTGTGATCAGTTTTCTAAGCCAGCGATTCAGGTTTGTCTTAATGCTCAAACAGTGAGCGTGGGAGGGTGCTCTGCTCGATAATCCCCCGTAGTGTCCCTGTTTTGAGCTCTTTATGATCGGGCACGGGGACTGTAATGGTACTGCCGGTTTGGGTACGTCGCTGTAAGATCATGTGGCTACCTCGTTGACGTACAAGAGCAAAATCGTGCTTTTGCAATAAGCGCCGTACGTCCTGACCTGAAAGGCGCCTGAGTTTCCCCATACTACTTAGCTGGCAACTTCAAACGTACGCACAAAGCTGCCCACATGTAGACGCGCGTCGATTTCACTGGGGTCGGCGCTTTCCAAAAAGAGTTGCACGGCCTCTTGTAGGTTACGCACGGCTTCCGCTTCGGTGTCCCCTTGGCTGACAACGCGTAACTCTACGCATTCGGCGACAAACCCCTCTCCCTCAGGCCATATACGGGCAAGCATTTGCATCGCTAGAGTATATTCCCTTATGCGCTGGCAAACAACGTTGCTTTTGAAAGCCTTGGCTCCTGCTCCTGGAGCTTGGGCAGGCAAAATGAAGCCTCGGACAGCCTCCGGGAAAGGATGCGCAACCTCCAGGAAGCTTCGGCAGGCAAAATTAAGCTTGGGCAGGTGGGTCTAAGGCTTCTTTTTTCCTGCCTTGAGCCATATTTCCGCTGCCATTGCTTCTTTTTACCCTGCCAAGGCTTCATTTCGCCCTGCCAAGGCTTAAAAGTAGCTGCCGAAGCTTAAATTTACCTGCCCAAGCTTGGTTAAGGTGAATTGCCGTCAGATGGGTGCAGCATCTGGTTTCTCGTGTTCGTCTCTGCTCCAGGTGTGGCCTTTTTGCCTTTTGGATGGCGCGTGCTAGGGGCCTCAATCGCTTACTTATTGCAGTAGCGATTAAATTATCTGGAGATACATCATGAAACGAAGGCTAAGTTGTCTTGTTTTTAGTTCATTTTTTCTATGCGGTGCGCTTACACAAGGATGTGCCGCTAACACAGAGCTCGATAACAAGGGGGAGGGTGAGAAGGCTGTTCAGGTTTTGTATGGAGCTGGTCCGCTTTCTATCGCCGCAGCGATTACAGGTGCGGTCATTATATACCATTACGGTGGTCAAGCTCTCTTCACCTATCCTAAGACAAGCGAGCCGCTCCCTGCAGGTGTTGTGGGCGGACGCACGATTGACAAAGGGATTGAGCATATTGACAAGGCTGAGTACGCAACCATTATCAGTACAATTCTTGGAACCAATAAACACAAGGGCCCCTTTCGACTTTATCGCATTGAAGCGGGTAAGGCTGGCTGGGGAACAAGAGTTAAGAATACCCCCAGTTATCTTTACTTTTGGGATTGTATCCTCGCTATACCCCCACTGGTTCCGCATAAATGCTTCGATAAGGTGCCAACCATCCCTGCTGCTAACATAAGCATCTATATGGATACCTTAACCCGAAATAGTCTTTTAGACGGTGCCTGTATATGTGCCGGGACTCCTCCCAGGGATGCTGCATTTAACGCCCCTTAGAGAGCGTTGTTGTCGTGTTGGGGCGAGCCAGTCTTTGCCTCAACATACATTGACGCCCTAGAGGGGAGCTTATGCCTGCATAGGGTCTCCTCAGTTGGGCAACCCGTGATCATGCCCTTGCCGAAGGCCTGATGTTGCTTCCCGGCGGGCACGCGTTGCTTCCGGTGCTGAAAAACTCATCTGTGGGCGGAATCTGAAACCTAGATGTGCGTTAAAAGACACCTAAATGCCACGCTATCCGCTCGAGACCCTTGCAAAAACGCGCTTAGATAGCGACAATCAAAAGGATGTGTGGAAGCGTCGGTTCGTTTTCGTTTAATACGCCTGGATAACCCTATGATCCTGGACTTAGGTCCGCGTCTCGTTATGCGAAGCCCCTCAAATTTGTTGTTATGCTTATGGTATCTGGGCCTTCGGCAATCGGGAGTACGCTGCTGTGATTGAATCGGTGGCTCAATCCACGGCCGATCCTCTTATCGGCACCACCTTAGGCGGTCGCTACCAGATTATCCGGCGCATCGGCGAGGGCGGTATGGGCATCGTCTACGAAGCCCAGCATGTGGTCATCCAAAAGCCCGTTGCGGTTAAGGTGCTGCGCGACGATTCCGCCGGTCGGCCCGAGAATGTCGCCCGTTTTCGTCAAGAAGCCATCAGCGCCTCGCGCATTGGTCACGAAAACATCATCGACATCTCCGATTTTGGCCAAACCCCGCAGGGCTATCACTACTTTGTGATGGAAATGCTCAAGGGCGAGGACTTGGCTGATGTTCTGGAGCGCGAGCAGGCCTTGGATATTCCCCGCGCCGTCAACATTACCCTGCAATGCTGTCGCGCCTTGGGAGCTGCGCACGCCAAAGGCATCGTGCATCGCGACATGAAGCCGGAAAACATCTTCCTCACCAAGCGAACTAACAATACCGACTTTGTCAAAATCGTCGATTTCGGCATCGCGAAGATGAACGACCTCGAAACCAGTGGCCCGGGGCGCAAACTCACCAAAACCGGGATGATTTTCGGCACGCCCGAGTACATGTCTCCCGAGCAAGCTGGCGGAAAGCCCTTGGATCACCGCGTCGATATCTACGCACTGGGGCTTATTCTTTACGAGATGGTTACCGGTTCGGTGCCTTTTACCGGCGATAACTTCATGGGCATCCTTACCCAGCACATGTTTGAGAAGCCGCCGCCCCTCAAGCAGATCAACGCGACCCGGGACTATGATCCCGACTTGGAAGCGGTGATTTTTCGCGCCATCGCCAAAGAACGCGACAAACGTTTTACCACCATGGAGGAGTTTGCCGACGACTTGTCTTTGCTGTTTGGTACGAACCCCGGTGTTGCGACCAGCATGCGGAGCCTGCGGACCAAACCGCGCTCTGCGTCGCGTAGCGCGTCGAAAAAGGGGCTGCTTTGGGGTGCGGCGCTGACATTAATCGCTGCGGGTGGCGCTGTGGCATGGCAGCAAGGGCTGCTTGGCAAGGACGAACTGAGCTCTCCCGCCGACTTGGTGGATGTAAGCGACCTGCCGACGACGGAAGAACCCGCCGTGGATGCAGGCGTTCCCGATCCATCGGCCCTCGGTGCCAAGGCGGCAGAGGATAAGCCTGCCGATACGGTCGTCCAGGTTTGGGTAACGGTGCAGAGCAAGCCTTTGGGCGCGCAGGTAAGCGTTGAAGGCAGAGGTGTGATTTGTTCCGCGGGCACGGAGAGCTGTCGTTTTCAGACTCCTGCCGGCGAATTGCTGCAGGTGGTGGCCGAGCATGATGGGCAGCGCGAAAGCCGAGAGTTGCGTCCAACCACCGCCAGCACTCTGGAGTTTGACTTGTTACCGCCGCGTCGCTCCAAGCCCACGCGCCGTCGCCGCAAACCCACCGCCAAAACCAAACCAAGGGCCAAAAAGCCGACGCATGACTTAAAAACGCCTTCGTTTTTCAAATAGCCCGCCCTCACTTCACTCTGATCCTGGCTTGCATCTGATCCTCACGATGCGTGCGAGCGAAGCGAGCGCCTGCGGAAGCAGGGCAGCAGAGTGCGGCGGAGCTGGAGGTCGACGTATCTTTAATACGCCTTCGTCGCTGTGGTCCGGGCGCACTCAGGCTCAACGCAAATTGAGAGCGGGCCTAGCTAACCCCTCGAGATGCGAGAAGGGCATCAACCGAGGGCAGTGCTAAACCTGATGTCGCCAGCCTTGGCCTTCCCAGGGCTGTATTTGACCTTCAGGGCTGATGATTGCGACTCCCTGAGAGGCGTCGGTGACTTCGCCAACGGCATAAAAGCCTTGCGGAGTCTTTTCCTGGGCGGGTAGGGCGCAAAGGAGCTCATAATCCTCGCCGCCACTGAGCATCAGCTGTAGTGGATCCCGACCCAGGGCCTGACACTGCGTCGCGAAGTCATCACGCGGCTTTAGAGCGGCCAGCTCAAGGCGGGCCCCCACCTTGGATGCTTGGCAGAGATGTCCCAGGTCTTGCATCAGCCCATCGGAGATATCGATGGCCGCATGCGCCTGCTGATTAATGGCCTGTGCTTGGACATGCCGATGCGGCGGCTCTTGCCAGCGCTCCATATAAGGACGCAGTGAGTCTGGGCACTGCTCTGGAGCGCCATAGTGCTGTAAGGCGGCCAACCCCAGCGCGGCTTCTCCCACTCTGCCGCTGAGATAAAGGCGATCCCCCACCTGCGCCCCATGCCGCGGCATCAGCGGACGGGGACTATGACCGATGACCGTACTATTAATAGCTAGGACCGCGCTTGCCGTGATGTTGCCGCCCACGATGGCGCAGTGGTTAAGCTGCGCAGCATCGGCAAACCCCTCCGCCAAGGCCTCGATCGCCTCGATGGGCATCTCCGGCGCATTGAGGGCGATGAGCAGGGCCTGCGGGGTGGCGCCCATGGCATGCAAATCGCTCAAGGCAGCCAGCGCAGAACGACGACCCAGCTGACGCCAGCTCAGCCAGGTGCGCTCGAAATGCACATGCTCCACCGCACTGTCTACCGAACAGGCGAGTATCTTCTCCTGAGGCACTAAAAGCGCTGCATCATCGCCAATTCCCGCCACCACATCGCGGTGTTGTGGCAGGCGACGCTGCACAATGCGCTGAATCGCGGCGATCCAGGCGAATTCATCCATACCACCTCGCTAACACACTTTGTTTAACCATTTAAGTATCCAAAAATATTATGCAATCTGTGTTTTGTTGGCTTTCTTGTTAACGAAAAAACCTTGGCGAGTCTGCTTCAAGTACGCAAGAGGGGGATTTTGTGGTAAGAGGTGGTAAGAAGTGCCAACACGGGGGTTGTTGGTGGCTTGCAAGAGGTAGGTTGGGGTGTTTCGTGGGCGTTATGAACATGCGATCGATAGCAAAGGGCGAACGTCGCTGCCTTCGAAGTTTCGTGAGGTGCTTGAGTCGCATGCAGAGCATCGCATTGTCCTTACCAGTGGCCTGGAAGCCTGCGTGGTGGCCTATCCCATGTCGGAGTGGCTGGCGTTTGAGGAGCGCCTGGCGAAGTTGCCGCAGTTTGACCCCCATATTGCCATGCTGCGACGTATTTATGTCTCGGGAGCCATCGAGTGCGATATCGACAAGTTGGGTCGCATTCTGGTGCCCGCAACCCTGCGTTCGCATGCGTCCCTGGGCCGCGAAGTCATGTGGGCAGGGATGGGACGCCATGCCGAGCTTTGGTCCCGCGAGCGTTTTGAGCAATTACGCCAAACCGTGCTCGAGGATCAGGCCCAGAGGGAAACAATGACCCAGCGCCTTGCTGAGCTTGGGCTTTAGAGAGGATCATCATGGGTGCACGCGTACTAATGCCATGGACACTTTCGGTGGTCGCGATTGCGGCCGCAGCCATCATGCATTTAGCGCTGCGTTTTGAGGTGATTCGCCTTGGCTATGAGCTTAGTTCCCTTCGCAGCGAGCAACGCCAGCTTATCGAAGCCCACCGCAATCTTTCTTTGGAGTCTGCCACCTTGCAGCAGGTCTCACGCGTGGACCGCTTGGCGCGTCAACAGTTGGGCATGCGCAAGCCGCTGCCCTCGCAGGTCTTTCGTCTACGTCATCAGGAGACAGACGATCACTACGCCGTCCAAGGGAGCCTTCCGTGAACGCTCGATATGACCAGAGGGAGGCCGCCTCGCCTTCACGACGCTGGACGCGCGTGCGCATCCATGCACTGGCTTTCCTGGTGCTTTGCGGCGCCGGCTTGGTATTGCACCGCGCTTACTCGCTGCAGGTGAAACATGCCGGCCAGATGCGTTCGATGGCCCGCGCGCAGCACTTGCGACAGCTGCGACTGGCACCCAAACGCGGCAGTATCTTTGATCGCTACGGTCAACCCCTGGCAGTGAGCGTTCAGGTGGAGAGCGCGTGGGCGAACCCTCGTGAGATTCGTCGCAGCGGCAGGGATATGTCTTCTGTGCTGCAGTCGCTGGAGCGTATCTTAGGACGCGAGCTGTCCCGGGCCCGTCGTTCGCTGCATTCATCACGTTACTTTGTATGGATCAAGAGGCATGTGACGCCGCAACAGGCGCAGGCCATTCGCGAGCTGAAGGTGCCGGGTCTTTATCTCACTCAAGAAGCACGCCGTTATTACCCCAATAAAGAACTGGCCGCCCATTTGATCGGTTTTGCCAACGTGGATGGAGTGGGCATCGAGGGTCTTGAGCTTAGCTTCGAGAAACGCCTGCGCGGTGGAGTGCGCAGTGTGACTGCGGTGCGGGATCGCTGGGGCAAGGTGGTCTATTCAGAGCATCTGCTGGACGATGCCTCGACCCAAGGTGAGCATGTGGTGCTTACCCTCGACAAATACATTCAGCATGTGGCCGAACGCGAGCTCAACCTGGCGGCGCAGACCTTCGAGGCCAAGGCTGCCAGCATTGTGGTGATGGATCCCAACAACGGCGAGATTCTCGCGTTGGCGAATTACCCCACCTTCAACCCCAACAAAGCCGGTTCCTTTCCCGCTCGCAATCGTCGCAATCGCGCGGTCACCGATCGTTACGAGCCAGGGTCCACGCTTAAGCCCTTTACCATCGCGGCGGCCTTGGCTTCGGGCACCCTGCATCCGCGCTCGCAGGTGGACTGTGAAAATGGGGCCATGCAGGTTGCGGATTTTACCATCCACGACTCGCATCCTTTTGCGGTCCTCACCCCAACGCAGATTTTGGCTCATTCGAGCAACATCGGGACGGCCAAAGTCGGACGCGAGCTGGGTCGCAAACGCTTATACCGTTATTTGCGCAAGTTTGGTTTTGGTCAGGTCACGGGATTGCCCTTGCCGGGTGAAACCAAAGGTCTGCTGCGTCATTACCGTAAGTGGTACGAGCTCGACGCCGCCACCATTTCGTTTGGTCAGGGCCTCAGTGTGACCTCGGTGCAACTCGCATCGGCAGTGAGCGTATTGGCAAATGGCGGACGGTTGATGCGACCCATTCTGGTTAAGCGCGTGACCGATCATCATAATGCGGTGATTGAGCAAGCGAGTCCGACGGTGGTGCATCGCGTGATTCCGGCGGAGGTTGCGCAGGTGGTGAGTCGTATGATGACCGCGGTGACCCGCGAGGATGGCACTGGGCGCGAGGCAGCGATTGAGGGTTTCAAGGTCGCGGGCAAAACCGGCACGGCACAGAAAGCAGATATGCGCGGCGGTTATTCAAGTGGCCGTTGGTTGGCTTCCTTTGTGGGCTATGTGCCGAGCGAGCAGCCGCGTCTTGCCATTGTGGTGACGGTGGACGAGCCGGTGATCGATCATTACGGCGGCTCGGTGGCAGCGCCTTTGTTCCGTCGGGTGGCTAAAGCCTCCCTTCAGCATCTGGGCATCTCGCATGCACGTCATTTGGCTTGGCATGTGCCTCTTAAAGGAGGCGCGCCTTGATACCTGAGCTCGGGATGCCTTTGCAGGCGCTTGCGACCCTCATGCAGGCAACTAAACCCGCTCCCGAGCAGGCCGATGTGCAGGTTCGTGGCGTACAGCATGACTCGCGGCAGGTGCAGCCTGGCGATATCTTTGTGGCGATTGCGGGCGCGCAGCACGATGGCCATGCCTACATTAACGAAGCTCTGCAGCGTGGCGCCGTGGCGGTGGTGAGCGAAAAGCCTATGGCTTCTGCCTTGCTTATACCCCTCTGGCAGGTGCCTTCCGCACGTGTGGCTTTGGCGCGCATCGCCCAAGCTGTATATGGCGACCCCACCCAGCATATGCCCACCCTGGGCATTACCGGCACCAATGGCAAAACCACGGTGGCCTGGTTGCTCGAATCGATTTTGCAGAGGGCAGGAGAACGGCCCGCCTTGTTGAGTACCATCACGCGGCGTGGGCCTGCCGGTGATTTTGCCGCGGCGCATACCACTCCGGAGAGCGATGACATGATGCGCTTTGCTCGCAGCATGCTGGAACATGATGCGTCGCACCTGGTGATGGAGGTTTCCAGTCATGCATTAGCTATGCATCGCGTCGATGCCTGTCGTTTTCGAGTCGCTGCCTTCACCAATCTCTCTCACGATCACCTCGACTTCCACGGCAGCATGGCAGCGTATCAAGAGAGCAAAGCAAGGCTTTTTCGAGAGCTGTCCCCGCAGCACGCGGTGCTTAACATCGACGATGCCTTTGGTCGCAGCTTGGCTGAGGAGATTGCCCACGACTCGCAGCTGCAGTGCTGGACCTGCAGTGTGCAAGATAAAAGCGCCCAGGTGTATTTGGAGCAGCATGTTTCCTCGGGTACGGGCGTCGAGTTGCGCTGGCAAACCCCCGCAGGTCCGGTGCAGAGCCACACCACCTTGCTTGGGAGGCACAACCTCGAGAATCTCAATATCGCCTTGGCCTCTGCGCTTGCGTTGGGCATCGATCGCGAGCCTATTGCTCAGGCTTTCTCTGCCTTTGCCGGCGTTCCGGGTCGGTTGCAGGCGGTGCCTTCTTCTTCTGAACAGCAACATGGTCATCCCAAGGTTTTTGTCGATTATGCACACACACCTGAGGCCTTACGGCAGGTCCTGCTTGCCTTGCGCCCCATCACCTCCGGTCGACTGATCGTGGTTTTTGGTTGCGGCGGGGATCGCGATGCCGACAAGAGGCCGATCATGGGTGAAATCGCATTGTCTCATGCTGATATTGCCCTGCTCACCAATGATAATCCCCGCAGTGAATCGCCCGCTGCCATCCTCGACCACATTGCCCTGGGCGCTCGTCGCGCCGGAGCTGTAGAAGTGACTGCGGCAGACCTTGCTGAGTCGAAGGAGGGACAGCCCTGTTTTCTGCGTTTGGCCGAACGGGATGAGGCCATCTTAAGCGCGATTCGTTATGCCGGCCCGGACGATACGGTGCTCATTGCGGGCAAAGGACATGAGGCCGAGCAACTCGAGGGTTCGCAGCGTCGTGCATTTGATGACCGTGAACATGCTGCCATGGCTTTGCGTGCACGGAGGGTGGCGTGATTTACGAGTGGCTCTTCCCTCTGCACACCTACGATGCCCTGTCGTTTCTCAACGTGCTGCGTTACGTGCCCTTTCGCGCCTTAGCAGCAACCATGACCTCGATGATCTTGATGTTTGGTTTGGCGCCCTGGTTCATCCGTCGCTTGCAGCGCCAGCAAATCGGTCAGGTGATCCGCGCCGAAGGCCCCGAGTCGCATCAGGTCAAAGCCGGAACACCCACCATGGGCGGGGCGCTGATGCTGGTGGTGCTGGTGGTGTCCACGGTCTTATGGACCGAACCCAACAACGCCATGGTATGGAGCGTGCTGATCGTCACCGTAAGCTATGGCCTCATCGGTTACATCGATGATTCGCTCAAGATTCGCAAACGTTCTTCGGCCGGCTTGTCGGCGCGACTCAAGCTTTTGGCGCAGGGGTTGGTGGCCTTGCTGCTCTGTCTCTACCTCTTTTATGGCCCGGTCAAAGACATCGCTGTGTCTGAATCGAACTGGTTTTCGGCAGGCTTGCCTAGTGACTGGCTGAATATCCGTCACCAACTGGCCTTGCCCTTTGTCGCCTTTAGCCGCTTGTCCTTGGAATTGCCCAGCTGGCTTTACGTGATCTTTGCGACGCTGGTGATCGTGGGCACCTCAAATGCGGTTAATCTTACCGATGGTTTGGATGGTCTTGCGATCGGCCCGGTGATGATCAATGCCGGTACCTATCTTATCTTGGCCTACCTCTCGGGCTTGGTCGTCTTTGGTTATGATATCGCGCAGTATCTGGATATCCCCTCTATTCAAAGTAGCAGTGAACTCACGGTTTTCTGCGCGTCGGTGATCGGCGTGGGCTTTGGTTTTCTTTGGTACAACACCTATCCCGCCCAGGTCTTTATGGGGGATGTGGGCTCGTTGGCCCTCGGTGGCAGTTTGGGTACCTTGGCTGTTTTAACCAAGAATGAGCTTTTATCACTGCTTTTGGGCGGCATCTTTGTTATCGAGGCGGTCAGCGTCATTTTCCAGGTCGTGTCTTTTAAGACCACCGGTAAGCGCGTCTTTCTCATGGCTCCGATTCATCATCATTTTGAAAAAAAAGGCTGGGCAGAACCCAAGATCATCGTTCGCTTTTGGGTGGTGGCAATCATGCTGGCGCTCACCAGTCTTTCCAGTTTGAAGTTGAGGTAATGCGCTCGTGATACCCTCCGCCAATACGCACGCGCTGTCTTTGCCCGCTTCGCCTGAGCGTTGGCGTGGCATGCGTGTGATGGTCATGGGTCTAGGGGTTAGTGGCATGGCGGCGCTACGTTTGTTGCATCGCCTAGGTGCAACGTGTTGGGCTTCTGATCAGCGTCCTGTTACCGAGCTTAGAGACGCAACGCCCGAGCTCGATCAATGGCTTGAAGGGCGACCCATTGTCGAGAGTCTCAGTACGGCAAGCGATCTGCCTTCCCTAGACTGCGTGGTGCTTTCGCCTGGGTTGGCGCTGGATTCAGAGCTGCACAAACGCGTCTTTGCTCAGGTGCCCGTGATTAGCGAGGTGGAACTCGCGAGCTTGTTCATCCAGGGCAAGCTTTTGGGCATTACGGGGACCAACGGCAAGAGCACGGTGACCCGCTTGTTGGGTGATATGTGCATCGAAGCGAACCCGAATACCTTTGTGGGTGGCAATCTCGGTACGCCTTTGTGCGAGGCGGTGATGACCGAGGCTCAGCGTCAGG
>CAYWAT010000016.1:0-31305 GCA_964456305.1 uncultured Polyangiales bacterium
GGATTCGCCGCCGGGAACGGGCGATATTGCGCTGACCTTAGCGCAAAAGCTACGCATCTCGGGGGTGGTGATGGTGACCACACCGCAAGAGGTGGCGCTGCAGGATGTCTATAAAGGTGTATCCATGTGCGAGAAGCTCAACCTGCCGATTCTTGGCATCGTCGAGAACATGAGCCACTTTGTCGACAGTGCCGGGGTTAAGCATGCGCTTTTTGGCGCAGGCGGCGGGCAGCGTATTGCTGAGTTCGCAAAAGCTCCTTTGTTGGGTCAAATCCCCATCGAGCCTCAAGTTGGTACCTGGGGGGATGAAGGGATGCCTATCGTGCAGTCAGCGCCCAATGCCCCAGCTGCGCAGGCCTTGGCGAGTATCGCGGATGCCCTCGCCACCCGCGTGGCCGCGATTCACTTTGAACGTCAGGGAAGCGCCAAAGCCCCTGCAACCGAGGGGCCTAAGCGACTCAAAGTAGTGGGGTAACTTAGAGATCTTTCTAGATGCCCAACTCTTCCCTGCGCTGTTCAAAAGTTTTTTTCTGTGGAACACATCTCCATATTCTGTCCCATCCACATGTGCATTTGGCTCTTTGGAGCTTCCTTCCGTTCAACATAATCGATTCACAAATGGCATCTTTATTTGTTCCATAGCAGCCTACTTTCCTATCTGGAATTACATCTCCCGATGGTATATTTATAAATCCACGCCCAGGTATGATTAAATCTTCACTTATTTCTTCGAGATGAGTACAGCCGTCTAGCTCACTGTTAATGGCTCGCATATGCTCAATCATGACTCTCAGCTCTTCATCATTTGTATCAACATCGACTCTAGCTATTCCTCTATCGTGTAGCCAATCTTTCAAAAAAGATATGACTTTCGGCGCTTTTTGTGCAAGACGCCACACTTGAACTGGAATTAGAAACAAAATAACTACAATTAACCAAGATAAAGGTGCTATTGAATCAGTTAATTTATCGTCCTGATTTTGCTCAACTGAGCTCACTTCGTCGATGTTTGCTTGTGACGCGCAAGCGCTTTGAAATGTTAATAAGAAAATTAGAAATAAAGATACTATTTTATACATGCTAAGCTCCTCTAAGATTTAAAGAAAAATTAATTTAAGACGAAAACGCTGCGCGGCTTAGTACTCCCACCCATTAATGTCAAATGTAAAATCCGTGTCTTTTCTGCAAACAATTGCTGACTCTGAATTTTGCCCTAGTTGACCCTCGGGTGCTCTAGGTGCCACGATGCGTTGCTGATGCGCGATATAGATACCACCGCGATGGTCGATGCGATTAGACAACGCTGGGCGTCAGCACCGGTGGCGATTTACCTTTTTGGCTCCCACGCACGCGGCGATGCACACGCGGAAAGCGATGTGGACATTGCCGTGCTTGCCCAACAACCCATGGACGCGCTGCAGCGGTGGGGCTTGCAAAATGACCTCGCTGACATTGCCAAATGTGAGGTTGATCTGGTCGATCTCAAACAGGCCTCCACAGTGATGCAAGCCCAGGTGTTGAAAGACAGCGTATTGCTTTACGACTCGCAACAGCCGGAGCATCGTCATGCGCGCGACTGGTTTGAGATGCTGGTGTACAGCGAATACGCTTACCTGAATGAAAAACGCCGAGCGATATGGCATGCCATTAAAGAACGCGGCAGTGTCTACGGAAAAGAAGCATGAGCGATGTCATCATCAACAAAGCCGCAACCATCGAGCGTTGCGTACAGCGGATTCGCGATGAATATGGCGGCGATCCACGTCATCTTCATGAAAACATCACTAAGCAAGATGCGATTATCCTTAACTTACAGCGTGCTTGCGAAGCCTGTATCGATATCGCCATGGTTTGGGTGCGAAGTGAAAACCTAGGCCTGCCGCAACATAGCCGAGAAAGCTTCGACTTGCTCGAACAGACAGGCAAGCTCGAGCCCGACTTGGCGAATGCTCTCAAACAAATGGTCGGCTTTCGCAATATTGCCGTCCACGACTATCAGACCCTGCACTTACCCATCGTGCAATCGATCATCGAGAAACATCTTGATAATTTTCTAGCTTTTGCGAGCAGGGCGATCAAAAACTCACTGCGTTCAGTTTAGCTGACAGGCACCCAATCCTTCGACGTATCCCTGCGCCTTGAGCTGGGCGATGATGTAATCCCACATTGTGTTTAATGGGATGGGAGACCTGTTCAGCACGAAACGCTTATCGAGCTCGGTCAAATGAATGGGAGCGATTTGCTCAAGCTCGGCTTGGGTCACTTCACCATCGAGGTTGAGGTCACAATCGGCAAGCCATTGGGCAAGCAAGCGATAGTTACCTCGGCTCACATCCGTCGGAAAACCGTTGAAAAAGAGACGTGTGCCCAGCAGTGAAATACGAACACTGTTGCTTTGACTTGGCAGGGACTTAGCATTTCCATCCGTCGTGTCGCTCACAACTCCATTTGGCCATACGTCGAAGCCAGCACACGGACCGTACTCTGTCATGGCCTGCACACCCCAGCGAAAACCGATCTGGCTTGCGTCGTAGCAATCATCGCCGTCGGCATTTTGGTTGCCATTCGGTATGGCTGTTACATCGTCGGGAACCAAAGCAGTCGGTGGACATGACTGCCCATTGGTATTGCTGAGACTTCCCTCGATAAGGTGCGACCACTTGCCCTCTTGCATGGCGATAAAATCATCTCTTTCGATATCGGGAGTTGCGGGCACGGTGGCAACGGAGTCGACAGCAATCGTGCTGTAGCCGATGTTCCAACCACCTACTGGAAAGTGCTCGAAGGACCAAAGACGATCGCCCAGGGGAGACAGTTGCGAGAGGTCAACAACCAGCTGCCCCTCTGCGGTAACTGCGTCACCATCGCCGTGAATGGGAGATGCGTTGACCCCGCCGATGGCAACGAGGTACCGATCGAAGCTTAGGTCCCAGCCATCTTCAATAGTGCCCCTTTCGGTGCCTGCCATGAGACCTTCGCCAACCCCACCTTCCTCTCGTAGCTGAACACTTAAGTGGGTTGTAATAGGGGTAACAACAGCATAAAAACCCATTCGTCGCACCTGAAACTCAGCGATACCATCGGCGTAAGTAACGTCTGCAACCTCCTCACCTGTCGTGCTATCAAAAGCGTCCAGACGCAGGACTTTGAGCAATTTTGTATCCCGATCTGGCTCGCTGTAGCTGAGTTGCAATGTGATATCTTTTTGAAGCTCTAATGAGTGCGGCGTGAACTCGATGATGTCGCTTAGAATGCGTTCATGATACGATAGGCGCACTCGCTGCCGTTCGACTTCGCGTATA
The DNA here is from genome assembly GCA_964456305.1 of uncultured Polyangiales bacterium. GTDB lineage: Bacteria > Myxococcota_A > Polyangia > Polyangiales > CAYWAT01 > CAYWAT01. The sequence goes on from CAYWAT010000016.1 coordinate 3,303, forward strand.
ACCTCAATACGTATGTTGCCATATCGTTCAGGGATACTGCCCTGAGGCAGATTCTTAATGCCAGCTCTGCCCTTAGGTAAAATAATACTTGTGTCAGGCGTATCGTGACTGACAACGGCGGAGCCGACTTCAGGTTCTGCTTCACGATCGCAACCGACCAATAGTAAAACGGCCACTAAAAGACGGCTCAAATACATCTCTGTCTTCATGTTAATGTCTCCTACTCCCTCTAATAAGACACCCAAACTGTGATTATAGAGCATCTGGAGCCGTTACAATAATGGACCTTAGGACGCAGCCAGCGCGAATACCGCAGCGAGAGGCGCTCATCAGCCAGCGTGGCATGCTGCTGCTCGATCGCGATGGGGTGCTCATCAAGGAGCGGCATTACCTCAACGATCCAGACGCTGTTGAACTCGAGTCGGGCGCTGTCGAGCTTATCGCTCTCATGAACCAGCATGCCATTCCCGTGGCTGTGGTCAGCAATCAATCAGGTCTAGCGCGAGGACTGATTTCGCAGCGTCAGCTGGACCAGGTGCATCAGCGTTTACACAGCTTGCTCAAGGAAGGCGGCGCTCATCTTGATGGGATTTACGTCTGCCCACATCACCCCGAAGGCAGCATCAAAGAGCTGCGCCAACACTGCGACTGCCGCAAGCCGAGGATTGCACTGCTCAAGCAAGCGGCGGCAGCTCATGCAGCAAAGCTCCAGGCATCGCTTATGGTGGGCGACAAGCTCTCAGATATCGAAGCGGGCAACCGCGCCGGATGCAGCACGGTTCTTGTGCGTACGGGATATGGGCAGGAAAGTGAAAAAGCCCTAGACGCTGCGTCTGATTTATCCGACTTAAGCGTACCCGATGCCGTCATGAATAGTCTTTATGAGCTTTATCAGCAGCTGGCTTAAGGAAAAAGAGGCCGTGATGACTCAACCACCACGACCTCTCGAGGTACTTCTTGCGTTGTATTAGTTAGGCGTACACTCGCCTTCGCCCTGGAAGTGGCCTTGAGTTCGTAGCTGGGCGATGACGTAATCCCACATGGTGTTCAATGTGATAGTAGCGCCACCGAACTGATAACGGTCGTCGAGCTCGGCCAGGTCTGCGGGAGCGATTTGCTCAAGCTCGGCTTGGGTCACTTCGCCGTCGAGGTTGAGGTCACAGTCCGCAAGCCACTGCGCCAAACGTGTGATGCCGCCTTCGTCTCCCTCAGGGAAACCGTTGAAGAAGATGTGGTCGCCATGGATGGTCAGCGCGACGCTCTGCGAACCACTTGCAGGCATGTTGAATCCGGGCTCAGCATCTTCCTCTGCTTCACATGGGCCAAAGGTGGTCGCCGCAGGCACGCCCAGACGGAAGCTGATCGTTGCGTTATCGTAGCAATCATCGCCATCGGCGTTTTGGTTGCCATTGCTCGCCACCTCTATACCATTGGGGATCAAGCCTGCGGGCGGGCAGGACTCACCATTGCTTTGGCTCATGCTGCCCTCGATCAGATAGGTGAGGTCATCGTCTTGCATCTCCGTGAAGTCTGCGGTCTCAACCGAGCTATGCGCCTGCACGTCGTTACCGGAAGCGCCCGGAGTGCGATACTCGATATTCCAGTCACCGCTTGCAAGTTCATCGATGGACCACAAAGGCAAGCCAGCTTGAGATACCTGGGTAAGATCGACCACAAAGACCTGGGTATCGCTAGCTTGTGCACTAGCGTCGGGAATACCGGACAACTGCACATCGCCAATCGCAGCTAGATAACGATCAAAGCTCACGCTCCAACCGTCAGCAATATCTTCGTCGCCATCGCCTGCAGCAACACCGTCAACGATGGTATCTTCGACCTCGAGCAAAATGCTCAGGTCAGCATTGCCTGCCGATGTGCTTGGAGAAACCACCACATAAATGCTGAAGGAGCGCACAGTTACCTCGGCCAAACCCTGGTCAAAGCTTGCGCCCATCACTTCCTCCCATGAGGTATCGCTGGCGTTGTCCAAGCGCATCACTTTGAGATCACTCGCGGCAATGCTTGGGTCGTATCCCAAACGCAGGGTCACGTCCTCATCGAACTGCTGTCCTTCGGGCTCGAAGCGCAAGGCGCGACCAGCGGTTTGAAAGCCAGAAGGCAAAGGCTGCGGCACGCCATCAAGACGGGTGACAATGATTTGCACCTCGCCATCGGCCTCAGGCACCGCCCCCGCCGGGATCTCAGCCACACCCGTAGTGTCCGTGAAGGTCACGCTTGCGGTGGTATCGTTGCTCACAAATGCGCCAATGCTTTCTTCGCTGTCATCGCTGCAATGCGAGAGCAACAATGCCAAGCCGAGAAGCATCGGTAGGGATGATATAGATTTTAGATAACGATTCATGACTCTTTCTCTCCTCATAGGTTGATGTTCTTATCGCTCCTGCCAGCGCAGCGTTGGACGCACGCCAGCCACCACGCGCTGTGTAAGCACGCGCAACACTTGTCCCTCATCGATACTGACCCGATCGGTGCAGCCCATGTCGCGAATGCAGGCTTGTCCCGATAAGGCGCAGTCGGTTTCGCTCATCACCGTGCCATCGGCCGCACAGCGCAACTCTCGCGAGCCCGCGCATACCTGCTCCGGACCATCAAGGGCGCAGCTCGCATCGTCGATAAGGGTGTCGAAGTTCGCAATATCCAGCCATGGCGTAGGGTCAAAATCCAAAGCAAAGGTTCCTTCCTCGCCACGCAATACAAAGGGTTCGATGGCATCGTTTGGCGTGCGAATAAGGGATACCCCCTGCTCAACCTGATCACCCTGAGCCCACAACATGTCAATCGTGAGGTCGACCTGCTGTCCATCGGCAAGTTGAGCGCGACCTGCCAAGCGCAAGGAATTACCGCCAAGCGCTTGAGCCGCGTCGAGCAACACCGGATCTTGCTGAGTCAGCAAGGAGGCAGCACCCAAATCAAACATGTACGAGCGTACTTCTCCCTCGATGCCCTCCAGTTTGCCCGCTTCTTGAGGCGCGCTGTTGAGCAAATCGATCACCACACTGCCCAGCCATTGGCCGCGGGCGGTTTCGCAGTCTTCACCGGCACTGTTGCTGGCACAAAGATAAAGGGGACCAAAGGCGAGTTGAGCGTTTGTCAGGGTCAGGCTTACGCCATTGGCCGCTTGCAACACCGTGGGCGCAGTGCTGCTGACAACGATACTGGCACGTGCCTGATTTTGGACATTGTCGATGCAGGCAGAAGCAGTACCAAGCATCGCAATCAATGCCATCTTCAAGCGGATGCTCACAGCGCCACCTCTAGATGAAACATCCAGCTGCGCGGCATTCCAGCGGCAATGTGACGGGCAGGAAGCCGCGACTGCAATCCATTGGGATCCCAATCGGAGGCAAAGTTAAACTCAACCGCAGCGTACTCGGTGTCGAGCAAATTAAACACACTCACACCTAAGGCGACAGGGCCCCAAACCAGCCCTGCCGAAGCATCAAGCAAGGCAACCGGGTCGGCAAACTCACCAAAAGGCAAAGGCCTAGGCGACAAAAAGGAAAAGCCTGTGCCTAATTTGCCTCGCAGGTCAAAAGGACCAGCCTGCTGCCACAACACCGGTTCGATACCTAGATCGGCGCGTACGACTACTGGCGGCACATAAGGAAGGGCTTGCCCTTTGGTAAAGGTGGGGGTTGGATCTTCAGCGGTCGCGGGTGGAGGCTCGAGCAGCTCGGCATCCACATAGGTCAGCGACAACGCGCCCACCATCCATGGCAAGGGACGTGCCTCGGCATGCAAGGTGGTGCCCAAACGCTGGGTCGCGCCAATGCGAGTGAGACTTCCTTCGCGAGCCTCGAACGCAATGTCGTCAGAGAGGCGGGTATAAAAGAAGGCGCCACTGCAACGCAGCCAGTCGTTAATCTCGACGCGCGCTCCCACATCCACCGAACGCACCTTAGTGAAGGGTGCCTGCTCGCCATCGCTCAGGGTGCGGGCCTGCGGTGAACGATAGCCCTCACCGTAGGCAGCACGCAGCGATAACCAGGATATAGGCTTGACCTCGATACTGCTGCGCGGCCCCCAGGCCACCCCAAAGGCACTGCGACGAAATCCAGGAATGATATTGCTGTCATCGCGAGTGGCAGGAGCGAGATTGCCTAAATGGTCGTCGATGCTGTAAAAGAGCACGTCTGCGCGCATGCCAAAGCGCAGGTTGACGTAGTCGGTAAAGGACCAGTCGAGGTCGCCCCAAAAACCGATATCCACACCATTGATATCGGCGTCGATGCGCCTGTCCCAGGTTTGGTTGCGTCCCGCCTCAAGCAAGTTTTGCGTCTGACCAATGCGGTCGAAACGCCCGCTAATGCCCAGCTCCAAGGTACCTTTGGCCCATGCCCAGGGTTGATAGGGTGCGGTGCGGTAACGCGCCTGCGTGCCCAGCGAAAAGGTCTGGTTGCGTTGCTCGATCAAATCGCCGCGCCCTGCCACATTGGCCAAGGTGCGCGAACGTTGAATAAAACCGGTGAAGTTCTCTTGCAGGCGAAAGTTATCGTAGCTTAGCCAGGCGCCGGCTTCAGCGTTGTCTCCATCGTCGCCTCGGTAGGTCGCGGTAGCCCCTAGCATCGCGCGCGTGCTGAGCGCACTCTGCGCTTGGGCAGTGGCCAAGGCATAGCTGTCGTAAAAGCCAACGCGCCCAGCATCGATGTCGTCTCGGCGTAACACACCTGCTAAATCAGCACGGGCACCATGCACCAAGGTCACAATACGATAACGCCAGGCGCCTTTGCCTAGTTGTAGCTGACCTAAACCACTGGCTTGCTGCGAAGCGCGGTTTTGACCGAAGCCGTCGCTACGTCGATATTGTAGGGCAGCAAAGGTCCCACGCTGCATGTCCTTAGGGGCCCAAAGCAAAAGCTGACGAAAGGTATTAAAGGATCCGTAGCTCGATTTGAGCTGCCAACCGCGCTGCGCCACGCCCAGGCGCATGTTGATAGAGCCCGCCACGGCAAAGTCACCCTGCACTGGATCGTAAACACCCTCGTGCACGACGAGCTCATCTACCACTTCGGGGATGACGAAACCCAAATCGGCGTAGCCTTGGCCATGAATGTGCGCAGGTAAGTTAATGGGCAACCCGCCCACCTTAAGCTCTAAATCCTGTCCGTGCTCGGCATCAAAACCACGCAGCATAATGCGATGCGCAACGGCATCGCCCTCGCCGCGACCGATGTACAGTCCTGGTGCTGAGCGTAGAATCTCGGCGCCCTCCTGACGCGGAGCTGCCGCAAGCAGGTCTTGTTTGATACGAAAGTCAGACACACTGCGGGTCTCGCTACGCAGCTCAGGCGTTGTTGTGGTAGCTGTCGCGCCAAAGCCTGCAGATGTCGACTTCTTCTCAGGACTTGCTGCTTTAGAACCCTGATGGTTGGGCTTATCCGAATCTTGACGATGCGCATGACCGCTTGAGGTCCCCGGAATGGGGGCCGCTAAATCAAAGGTGGGCAAATCAAAATGCACCGCCACATGTACACGACTGGCAACTGGCTGCTCATCTTTGGTCGCAGGCGTGAACTCCCATGTTTTGACGGCATCAACGGCCGCGGCATCAAAGTCTGGCTCGTAAGGCTCGTCTACACGGACATCGATCACCTTACCCTCAGCATCCAGGGTTACTTCAACAACGACAGTGGGATGATCGCGATGCTCAACATGACCAGGTGGATACACCGGCGGGTATGTCTGTTTGAGTTTGGGCGGCGTAAAAGCAGGTACAGATGTATCAGGGCGCGTTTTCTCATCGGCTTCAGCATCTTCGGGTTCATCCGCAGGGTTAGCGTCTTGGTTTTGCTGAGCTTCTGCCACATTCACGATAACGAATAAACCACTGCTCAGAGTGATGCTCCATATAAGCCAACAAGGCGCCGAGCAAAGACGACAGCCACAACAACGCGCGCGCATAATTAAGGTTTCCGCTTAACGCAGAGATGGATTAGATGCAAATCAATTGCAAAAACACTTGAGTTTCTTTTGTAACATCACTCAATTTAGACTATGCAGAAGAGGTGCTGTTATGACTGTCGACGATTCCTCTCGTATTGTGCTCAAGGATCTCATCCGCAAGGTTGGCTTGCGTGCGACAGCATCGCGCGTGGCAGTGTTGCAGCTTTTGCGTTCAGCACAGCACCCCTTATCGCATGCCGATGTCAGCGAAGCACTCTCTAAAGAACCTTGGGATCGCGCGACTCTGTATCGCAACCTGATGGACCTCAGCGAAGCAGGTTTGTTGCGACGCGTGTCTCTGGGCTCTACCTGGCGTTTTGAGCAAGAGCAGGACTCCAATAAAAATAGCAACCAGGGTCATCCACACTTTGTGTGCACCGAATGCGGAACGGTTGAATGCGTGCCCGAGCTGCGCATGCAGGTATCGAAAAATACGCAGGCCAGTACCAAAGCCATCCAGCAAGGCGCTTTCGATGTGCAGCTGCATGGGCTCTGCAATGACTGTACGCAGAGCAGCTAGACCTTGGTAGGTTCGGAGATCATGAATCCGCACCGTATTCTTTTCACCTGTCGTGAAAAGTCGCCAACGCCCAAGGTCCCCTCTCATCTCGAGCTCATTCTCTGGCCTACCTTCCAGGGCTACGTCTGGGATGAAGTAGAAGAAAACAATGCTTACGACGAAGGCGAGCTCGATCAGGCTTGCATACGCTGGGGACAGTTCGTGACCCAGCTCTGTCACAGCATGGCGCAGGACGATGATGCTCCTGCACTCAGCATGACTCGTTTAATATCTGAGTCTCCCAAACAGACTTTGTGGGCAACGTTACGACAGCTTCTTGGATTGCGTCAATCACCACCAACACACTGGCATCTATCGCCCCACACAATGCCCGAAGCAGCAGATGTATCTCTTCGCACCGAGCGCTATCACGAGCAGCTCATCTTTTTAGGTCACAAACTTCTCCTTCCTGATTCATGGAGCAAAACGATTAGGCAACAGGTAGACTTAGATCCTGTAACTCTGCTTGAGCAGGGTGACTTCGCGATGACCTTAGGGATTGAAGAAGCAGTGCTGCATCTATGGAGTCGCGATGAGACAAAACACCTGCTGTCCATCGTGCAGCAAAATGCCGAAGCACATCAATTCAAGCTCGAGCAAAGCCCGCATGCCTTTATCAGTCATTGGACTAAAGCTAAGCGCGCGGCATTAACTCACTAAATAAAGCTAGATTTGAGCAGCAAACGAAAGTGCCTGACGAATATCTTCGCTCTCTAGCTCGGGATACTCTTGCTTTAGCGCTTCTCTATCTAAATTGGCAGCCAGTATTTCGAGCATTCTATGGACACTCAAACGCAGACCTCGAATGCAAGGCTTACCCTCGAGAATATCGGGGTCGACGGTGATGCGATCAAATCCCTGGAAGTGGTGTTTAGGCATACATACCTTCCTATGCTTACTCTCTTAAATAATGACAGGTATAGCCGTTGGGGTGTTTGACTAAATAATCCTGATGATACTCTTCGGCTTTATAAAAAGGCTTGGCAGCGACAATCTGGGTCACCACGGGCGCGGGCCATTTGCCTGAAGCATCGACGTCTTTTTTCACAGCCTCAGCGGTTTTCTTTTGAGCTTCATCAGCGTAAAAAATCGCCGAGCGATACTGGGTGCCGACGTCGTTCCCTTGGCGATTGAGGGTGGTGGGATCGTGCAGGCGAAAGAAGTAACGCAGGAGTTTTTCGTAGCTGAGTTTACTGGGGTCAAAGACCACCTGCACGGCTTCGGCATGATTGGTTTGACCTGTTTTGATGTCTTCGTAGCGAGGACTGCTCATGCTGCCGCCGGTGTAGCCCACCTCGGTGCGAATCACGCCAGGCAACTTGCGAATCAAATCTTCGACGCCCCAAAAGCAGCCTCCGGCTAGCAGTGCTGTTTCCTTGCTGCCGGGGTTTTTGCTGGCCGCTCCATCGTTATCGCTCTCTTGCTTGATATTGGGGAAAAGCTTGGCGTACTCGCTGTAACCTTCGGCCTTGAGACGCTCAGCAGGCACAAAACGCAGCGCGGCGGAGTTGATGCAATAGCGTTTGCCCGTAGGAGCAGGACCGTCGTCAAAGACATGACCTAAGTGCGAGTCGGCTTGCTTCGAACGCACCTCGACGCGCACCATCCCTAGCGACGCATCTTTATGCTCGGTCACGTTAGGCTTTACTAAAGGCTTAGTAAAACTGGGCCAGCCGGTGCCCGAATCGAACTTGTCCAATGAGCTGAATAGAGGCTCACCCGATACCACATCCACATAAATGCCTGGCTTTTTGTGATTCCAGTAGGCGTTGTTGAAGGGACGCTCGGTGCCGTCCTCTTGGGTAACGCGATATTGCTCGGGGGTCAGGCGCGCGCGTAAATCAGCTTTGCTGGGCTTAGATGAGCTGGAAGAAGAGTGCGACATCGTCTTGCTGTGGCGCGAAGCCTCGCTGTACACAACTGCCGAAATGGCCAAACAGCAGGCCAGTACAAAAACCGTGACCCATAATCCGCGAGAATTCCACCGAGAGAGCATGCTTAAGAGTATGGCTTAAGCATGTGAAGGTTACAGTTAGGTCGAATCTGTTTTCCGACCGCAGTGATGTTAGATTGAAACCCAAACGGAGTCGTCGTGGAAAATCGCAATCAAGAAAAATCTATCAAACGCTTCAAGCTTGACCCCAGTAACCCTCCCACTCTAACGCCTGAACAGCAGTCGCGTCTAGATGCACTCACAGACAGCGATATCGATTACTCCGACATCCCCGATCTCACGACAACTCAGCGAGAAGCGATCGATGCGCTTTACCGGCCAATAAAACAAATGGTGACCATTCGTCTCGACGCAGATGTGGTTGCCTGGCTGAAAAAAAAGCACGGTAAGTACCAAACTGCCGTGAACCAAATTTTGCGTCAATACATGAACGATAACTTGTGATTAATCCCTGACCTATCCATAAAAGGCGACGTAAGAAAAACAGCTCTCGATCGCATTTTTACAGTGGCACTGTCCACGCATTGCGCTATATTAATCAGCGTTACTTAGCTTAACCAACTTTCTTTCTTCTCTTAATCAAAACCTAAAATGCGACCTTCATTTATGAAGGATCTGTCGCCTGGGAAGCAGTGCGTTGGCTGTGCTTATCAGGAGATTACTTATGCTTAAACTTAGACTATCTTATCAATTATTAACCGGCATTCTATTAACGTTGTTGATGCTTAGCATTTCATGTGCGCCCGAAACTGACGAACAAGCAAGCATTGATACCGAGTCATCGAACAAATCAACCGATTCAATCATGCTAGGAAATTTTGAACTTACTGGCCAATTTTTCAATGCCTATCTGCAATGCATGGCCCAGAGAGAGTGCAGAGATGGAATGGCTCACTCTGTTTTCGGAGAAGGCTATGAATCTTTGAAAGAAAAATTTCGAGAAGGTCGTGAACATGCGGAGGAATATATTCAAAATGGCTCCAACTGGACGCGCAGGAAACATGAGGCTGCTATGGAGTACCTTAGGCGTAGATTTGGTCTCGAATGAGTAGACTGCTCGCTTCGCCAACTCCGACCAAAGCTATCAATGTTTCTTATCGCTCGGTGGAACAGCTGGGAACTATTCGCTTAAGCGCAAACGGTTGCTTAGCCAAAAAGCATGCATGTACTTTTATACTAGCGCTGTGCACACATTGCATTACACTATTCTTCCGTTACTTGGTGGATGTTCTTTCTTCTCTTATATGCCAGCGAAATCTGACTCTTCATTTTGCGCTTATCTAACTTGAGAAGATCGCGTATCGGTCACTTTTATTAGGAGATTACTTATGCTTAAACAATGGAACAAATCACTTATCGTAGGACTCGTAACTTTGTCGATGCTCAGCATGTCATGTGCAGCTGAAGAGGGCTTCAGTAACACGGCAAACGAGACAACTCAGGATAAGCAAACGGTTGTTGGTGAGAGTGCCGCAGTGCTTGTGCCTTTAGTTGCCGGCATGCTTATCGTCTGCGCACGTGTAGATAGCTGCGCAAGAGTGATGTACCCTACTTTTCCATTCACTCAAGAAGTAGATACCTCATCGTTTGGGCGCGCGGTTGCTGACCTATGGAAGCAGGGAACTGCTCAACTTCGCAGACTCAAAGATTTTCTCAAAGAGAAATTAGTATCGGGCATGGAAGGAAAAACTGCAGAACGAGTTTATAATGAGTGTATTGCTCAATGCGTGGCTCTTTATGGATCTCAAACTGCTCCGGATGATGAAACTCCGACAGAGGCGCATGAAAGAAAAGAGAAAAAGCAAACCTGTAATGCAAAATGCGTCCAAGAGTTTCAGATGAACACGCTCCAATGAACTTCGAGGAGAACTTTCGCCACTTTCAGCCACCTAACTCCCTAAAATCACATCTCACCTAGTTGGCCACTGACTTGCACCTCATCGGGGCATGCAAGCGGTGGCACAGGCGAGTTACTTGTTGGGGGTGGAGGCGCACCCGGTTCATGTTGAGGTCATGGTGGGTCAAGGCCTGCCAGGCTTCGACATTGTCGGTCTTCCAGAACGGGGGGTGCGCGAAAGTCGTGTACGCGTTCAGGCGGCGCTGCAAAGCTTGGGCGTGCGTTTGCCGCCACGGCGCTTGGTCATCAACTTGGCGCCGGGCGATGTACGCAAAACCGGCAGTGTCTTCGACCTAGCCATCGCCGTCTCGATGTTGACCGCATGCCAGCTCGTGCGTAGCGAAGGCTTAGAAAAAACCCTCCTGCTTGGCGAACTCTCACTCGACGGCACCCTGCGTCCCGTCCCTGGAGCGCTGGCTCATGTGGCCAGTGCCAAAGAGCGCCAACTCACGCAGGCCATCGTACCCGAAGACAATGGCGATGAAGTGCAGCTCATCCGCAACTTCGACATCCGCACAGCCAGTCATTTGCGAGAGGTTTTAGACCACCTTGGCGGCCAAACAGAACTGCTTAGCGTACACGACAGCAAGGCCAAGACGAGTACAGACAAGAGCACGAACGCCAGTTGCTCGGAAGACTGGCGCGACATTCGCGGTCAGCATCGGGCCCAGCGCGCGCTGATCATTGCCGCAGTGGGCGGTCATCATGTGCTCTTGGCAGGTCCGCCAGGTTCAGGCAAAACCATGCTGGCGCGGCGCTTGCGCACGATTTTGCCTCTGCCCTCCGAAGCGGAATCCATCCAAATCGCCACCATCACCAGCGCCGCTCGAGGTGACTTTACCCACAGCAGTCAGCTTTCTACACGCCCCTTTCGTGCTCCCCACCACGGCGCCACCCTCGCTTCGTTGGTGGGCGGCGGGGATCCCGTGCACCCAGGCGAAATCACCCTAGCGCACCGAGGCGTGCTCTTTCTGGACGAACTGCCTGAATTCAATCGTGATGCTATCGAAGCACTGCGCACCACCATGGAATATGGCCAAGTGTGCATCACCCGCGCGAATTACCGCGTGAATATGCCCGCCTCACCGCAAATCATCGCCGCCATGAACCCATGCCCCTGCGGCTACTACGGCGATGCCCAGCGCGAGTGCAGCTGCTCCCCCGAACTCATCGCCCGCTATCAACAGCGTATTTCGGGTCCTTTGCTCGATCGCTTCGATATGCAGGTCTATGTTCCTCGCTTGGATATCCGCCAACTCCGTCGACCCACGAAAGAACAGGCGCCTAGCTCTAGCAGCGTACGTGAACAGGTTGAGAAGGCGCGCGCATACCGTGAACGCGAAGGCTTTGTCGCGACCCCGTCTCTAGATGCATTAAGTCAGCGAGCGGAGCCTCAGGCGCTTAGCTTTCTCGATCAAGCGGCTCAGCGTTTGGGCTTGAGTGCACGCGGCTATGTCAAAGTGCTGAAGGTCGCGCACACCATCCGCCACGTGGAACATTGCGACTGCGTCAACCAGGCCCATGTAGCCGAAGCCCTGCACTATCGCTTGCTCGATCGCCACACGCCCCGGCGATCGCCTTGCCAAGCCAAGCCGACCGAGACAAACCCTCATGCCCATGCGCACACACCCTCAAGCAACACGCGGTAGAAGGTCACTCAGGTGGGCCAAAGTTTGAGCATCAGCACGCTAGGCACCATCATGCTTAGCTTTACCCTGGTGGTCACCGCCTATGCCATGGGCATGGCGGGCATTAGCGGTGTGACCAAACGCTTGAACCACCTCATCGCGGCGCGCCGTGCCACGTACGCAACCTGTGTGCTTATCCTCGCGAGCAGCGCCCTACTCGCCTTTGCCTTTCAGGTCCACGATTTTCGCATCTCGTATGTGGCGCGCTACAGCGATCGCTCCATGCCCTGGTGGTATATTCTGAGCTCGCTTTGGGGTGGACAAGATGGTTCTCTGTTGTGGTGGTCATTGCTGCTCAGTGGCTACACAGCGGTGTGTACCCATAGGCTACGCGGACGCCACTTTGAATTGCAGCCCTGGGTGCTTGCTACCTTGATGAGCATCGTGGGCTTTTTCCTGCTGCTGATGCTCTTCGCCGCCAACCCCTTTGCCCCCACACCCAGTGGCACCGCGGCCGATGGAGAAGGGCTCAATCCATTGCTGCAAAATTACTGGATGATGATTCATCCACCATCGCTGTACATGGGTTTTGTCGGCTGGTCCGTCCCCTTTGCCTTTGCCATGGCTGCGCTGATCAGCGGCAAACTCGATGAAAGCTGGCTCAAAGCCAGTCACGGCTGGACCCTCTTTGCCTGGATGTGGCTCTCCATCGGTCTGCTCTTGGGCATGTTTTGGTCTTACGAAGAACTCGGCTGGGGTGGCTATTGGGCTTGGGATCCGGTGGAGAATGCATCTTTTCATCCCTGGTTGGTGGGCACAGCATTATTGCACTCGGTGATGGTTCAAGAGCGCTACCGCATGCTGAGGGTGTGGAATCTGACACTCGCAGGGCTGGCCTTTTGGATGATGATCTTTGGCACTTTTTTGACTCGCTCGGGCCTCATCGCCAGCGTGCATGCCTTCGCCAAATCAGACATCGGCGTTTATTTTGTCGGCTACTTAATCACCCTGGCCCTTGTGTTCATCGCGCTTATGGCGTGGCGCTGGCCACAACTGCGACCCAAGCAGCGCATCCTCTCCTTACTTAGCCGCGAGTCCGCTATCTTGACGAATAACTGGCTTTTTCTGGCGCTTATGCTGCTGGTGGTCTTTGCCACCACCTTCCCTCTGCTTAGCGACTGGTTGCAGGGCGAAGAAATCACGGTGGGACCCGAGTTTTATAACCAATGGACTATCCCCGTAGGACTCCTGATTCTCTTGCTGATGGGCATTGGTCCCTTAATGGCCTGGCGTAAAGCCACTGGGAAGCGCCTGTTGCGTGCCCTCCTAGTACCCTCAGTGGTAGCTGCGCTCGTCGCGACAGCACAAGCAATCGGCGGAGCACACTGGGGTTACCCCATGCAGGTATCCATCGACGCCCTTTACCCCAACACGATGGGTGCGCTGCTCGCCTTCATGGCCGGCATATCGCCTTGGATCACAGTGTTTTGCACCGCTTTTGTGATCGCTGCCGTGCTTCAAGAATTGTGGCGCGGCGCTCGCGCACGCATGCGCAGTCATCGCGAACCTCTATGGCTAGCCTTAGGACGACTGGTGCAGCGCAGTCGCCGACGTTATGGCGGCTACGTCGTGCATACGGGTATGGCGCTGATGTATTTTGGCTTCGCAGGTTCAGCTTATGACTACGAACGCGAGGTGCTGCTCGCGCCCAACGAGCGCACTCATATTGGCAACTACACGCTTCATTATCATGGCGCGCGCATGGAGATGGACCCCAACAAGCGCATGGCCTTTGCCGATGCAACCCTGCTTAACCGAGACGAAACAGCGAGCTTAGCGGAGGTAGCCCCAGCGAAATTCATCTACCGCACCCATCCACAGATGCCCACCACCGAAGTCGCGATCCACAGCACGCTCAAAGAAGACGTCTATGTGATCATGAGCCGCATCGACCCTGCCACACAAAACGCAACCTTTCGTATCTTGGTACGCCCCTGGGTGATGTGGATATGGCTGGGTGGTATCGTGCTTATCCTAGGCACGGTGATGGCCCTTTTTCCCAGCGCGCGCCGCGTCTTAGAGTCCCAACCGCTACGAGCTCCCCTATCGCCCCATCAGCTTGCTCGCTTATGGGCAAAGCCATCCGACGGAGCGATCGCATCATGACCTTCTTTGCCTGGATCTGTATCGCTACACTTGGCATCACACTGCTCGGTGTTTTTGCCTTGCTGTGGAGCAGCCTTGCCTATGCCATGCATCCCCAACAGCGTTCCACCCAAACACAGACTCCGAGACCCGCTAAAAACGACCCCCGCGACTTGGCGCAAGCGATCGAGCTCACCCAGCAAAGCTTGCAGGAGCTAGAGCACGACCATGCCCTGGGAAAAATTGACCATGCTGACTTTCAACAATTGCAGGGCGACCTGGAAGCAGAGCAACACCAGCTTCAGACAAAACGGGATCAACTACTGGCAGCTTATCGACAACAAGCCGAGGCCATGCTGACTAAACTTCCCGAAGTTGCTCAGGCAGATAAAACACCCGCCGTACGGGAAGACTCAAAGCAATGAGCGTAGGCTTCAACACCACTTTGCTTGTCTCTCGGATCATCGCGCTTATCGCAGTGAGCTTCTTTTGCCCGGGTATATTGCAAAGCCAAGCAGAACCTAGCCCCTCACAACCCACACTTTCCACCAAAGAACAAGAACGCCTCGCGCGTGTTTTCGGGACAACGCCACCCCTTACCACAGCTAAGCCCGACGCCACGCTGCCCAAAGGCAGCATCAAGGTGCAGGTGGTGGATGAACAGAACCAAGCCATCGCCGGCGCTCGGGTAGAGCTGGCGGAAATGCGTGGAGAACAACGCCAGCACAATTATAAGACGACCGACAAGCAAGGTATCGCAACCTTTACTCCAACTCAGCCTGCAGACGCCAACACCAAGGTTTCCTACCGCGTCTATGCTCCCTATAAAGGCGCACGCTACGGTTCTACCCCTTTTCAGTTACCCAAAGACCAAGGCTATCACGTTCACATTACCCGCTTGCCTGTTACTCGCAATGCGGGCTCTGTGGTCCAAATCGAGGGCAGCACTCAGATTCATATCGGCGATCATCGGCTTTTCGTTTTAGAGCAGCGGTATATCGCGAATGTCGGCGATCACACCTTTGTGTTTTCCAACCAAGGTCCGAAAGACATCGATCTTCCCGCAGGCTTTGCAGACCTTAATATTCAGCCAGGCATGCATGATGTGCGCGCTACGCCAACGCGCAAAGGGGTCGCCCTCGCCGGCTCCATTCCGCCAGGACGAGTGCGTTTACAATGGCAATATGCCTTGGATTATCGCGGTAGCCGAGCCTCCTTGGAGGTGCACAATCCATGGCAAAATCACATTCAACGGGTGATGCTCAAAGCCGCAGCATCAACGCAACTCGATGTGGCCGGGATGCCTCCTGCGCGATGGCAAAACACCGACCAAGGACGCTACCTCATCACACAGATTCAACGCATGCCTAACCAACGATCCCTGTCGCGGGTTGCGCTGCATATCCATGGCATCCCTACTGCGGGAACGTGGCATTGGGTGTCACTGGGGACAGCACTCGCAGTGCTCCTGCTTTGCGCACTGGCTGGCTGGTATTGGCAACGAAGCGCAAAAAATAAGCAACCAGGTCCATCACTGGCCGACATTAAAGCAAGCGTGCTTGACGATGCAGAGCGTCTTGCCAAGCAGTACAACGAGGGAACGATCGGTAAGGATTACTATCGTGAGCAACGCGCCTTGCTTATCGATGCCCTCGCCATACAACTGCACGCTCAAGCACCCACATCAACATCATCACAATCGTAGGACGAGGAGAAAGATCATGGCAGAGGGACTAAACAGGGTAATGTTGATCGGTAACCTAGGGGCCGACCCAGAACTACGTTACACCCAGGGAGGACAGGGCGTGCTCAATCTACGCCTGGCCACCAGCGAGTCATATGCCAACAAAAGCGGTGAACGCCAGACCCGCACCGAATGGCATAACGTAGTGGTGTGGGGCAATCGTGCCGAAGCGTTGAATAAGTTTTTGTCCAAGGGACGCTCGATCTGTGTTGAAGGACGCATTCAGTATCGCCAGTGGGAAGACCGCGACGGTAACAAGCGCACCAATACCGATATCATCGCCACCAATGTGGTGCTTATATCCGGAGGGCGCAGCGGCGGTGGCGACTACGAAAGCGGTAACTCCGGTCACGCTGGTTCTTCAGCACCTCCTAACCAAGACTTTGGCGCAGGCGATGACTTCAGCAACGACGACGTGCCTTTTTGATCCACTATAGCGCAGCCTAACTATGGCATCGTCATCATCCAAGCCCGCAGCGCGTGAACGGGCCGATGTACAATTGGTTCAGCAGGGGTTAGCGCCCTCGCGCGCGAGGGCCCAGGCCCTCATCTTGGCAGGACAGGTTATTGCGAATGAGCAACGCGTCGACAAAGCAGGGCAGCTTCTCGATGTCAATGTCACGCTACGGCTGCGTCAACCCGATCATCCTTATGTTTCACGTGGAGGCGTAAAACTACAAAGCGCCCTCGATGCCCTTCAGATGCGTGTGGAAGGCTGGACAGTAGCTGATTTTGGGGTGTCCACAGGCGGTTTTTGTGACTGCATGCTGCAGCGCGGCGCGCATAAAGTTTATGCCATCGATGTAGGGTACGGACAGTTACACGATCGCTTGCGCCGAGATTCACGGGTTATTGTGATGGAACGCACCAATGCGCGTCACCTAAAAAGCGGTGATCTACCTGAATCCGTTGATTTAGTCACAATCGATGTCTCCTTCATCAGCGCGGCTAAATTGCTCGATGCCGCACAGGCTGTGCTCAAAGATGAAGGAAAGCTCCTAATCATGGTGAAACCCCAGTTTGAGCTGAAGCCTGCTGATATCGGATCCCAGGGAGTAGTGCGCGACGAAAACAAACGTCAAGAAGCTATCGATACGCTAGTTCGACAAGCCAAGGCCAAAGGCTTCGAGGAATGTGGACGTGCGGACTCCGCGTTGCGTGGTCCCAAAGGCAATCAAGAAACCTTCGTGTTGTTCAGCAGGGTAGGGCGTATTACAGAAACGCTATGAATAAACTCTCTCGTTTTCATATATTGTGTCTTGCACTGCTGATTATCGTGAGCGCTTGCGATCGATGCAACTCCGCTTCCGCTCCAAGCGCTTCTACAGAATCATCACCGCCGTCGTCAGAGATCGAAGAAAACGAAGTTGATGCTGTGGCAGAAGCCGAAGCCGCTCAAGAAACAGCAGAACCTGAAGCGACTCAACAGACTCCAGAGGTTGCACAGCAACTGCGGGCTGCCGTTGAGCATCCATCTCGCTCGGCAGAGCACAAAGCACGTGATGCCTTTCGTCACCCCTTTAAGACACTAAGCTTTTTTGGCATCAAGCCCACGATGACCGTGATCGAAATGCGTCCCGGCAAAGGTTGGTACGCAGAGATACTCGCCGCTTATCTAAAGGGTCAGGGCAAGTACATTGCTGCGACCGTGGATCCTCAAGGCGAGAAGAGCAAATATGCCAAGATGCTATTCGCGCGCATGGAGCAAGATAAATCCTTATTTGCTAATGCAAGCACCGTAACTTTTGAACCCCCTGATCATCTAAGTTTGGGCCCTATTTTATCCGCTGATGCGGTGCTTACCTTTCGCAATATGCATGGCTGGGCTAACCATGATCAGACTGAAGAATTTCTCAAATCGGTCTTTGCGGTGCTCAAACCCGAAGGCATTCTCGGCATTGTGCAACATCGCGCGAAAGTAGGGAGCGATTTCAAAGAAAGCGCCAAGCAGGGCTATATCTCACAGCAAGCCCTTATCGATAGGGTCGAAAAAGCGGGCTTCAAGCTTGAGGCATCCTCCGAGATTAATGCCAATCCTAAAGATACGAAAGACCATCCCGAAGGTGTATGGACACTGCCTCCCACCCTTAAACTCGGAGAGCAAGATAAGCAGAAATACATCGCCATTGGCGAAAGCGACCGCATGACGCTGCGCTTTCGTAAACCCAGCGCGAGCTAGCCATGGTTGTTAAGAGAGCACGCTAAAAGCGAACTAAGCACGCACGAGATTTGGCATCGCCTGTCGATAAACTCCACGTGTATCGATAACAAGAGAAGCGTGCTTTGCTACGAAGTCATAATCAACATCGCTATGGTCGGTCACCACAATTACTGCATCAGTGTTTGCTAGCAAATCTTGCTCAAGCGCTTGTGATTGCATCGGCGGCAACTCCGGCCAAGTACGCATGCTTGGGCTTTTAGCAATATGCGGGTCATGATATTTAACCTCGGCGCCTAAATGTAAAAGCCGATCAATGATTTCAAAAGCTGGGCTTTCGCGAGGATCGTCAATGTCTTTTTTATACGCTAACCCCAGTACGAGTACCTTGCTATTCTTGACTGACTTAGCGCGCTCATTGAGAGCCAGCTGCAATTTGTTAACAACAAAACTAGGCATGCCCACGTTCACTTCACCCGCCAATTCAATAAAACGGGTGCTTAAGCCGTATTCACGCGCCTTCCAAGTAAGGTAAAAAGGATCCAGAGGAATGCAGTGCCCACCCCATCCAGGCCCTGGATTGAAACGCATAAAACCAAAAGGCTTCGTAGCAGAAGCGTCCAATACCTCCCAAATATCGATACCCATACGATCGTAAATGACCTTGAGTTCATTGACTAAAGCAATGTTTACTGCGCGAAAGATATTCTCGGTAAGCTTAGTAGCTTCAGCAACCCTAGATGCGCTCACCCTAACAGTGCGCTCGATTACTTGACTGTAAAGCGCTTCGGCGAGGTCTCCAGCAATGGGATCATCACCACCGATCACCTTGGGAATCGAGGTCGTGCCGAACTTAGGATTGCCCGGATCTTCGCGCTCGGGCGAAAATGCTAAAAAGAAATCCTTTCCGGCGCAAAGACCAGACGCTTCTTCCAAGATGCCACGTACTAGGGTATCGGTGGTTCCCGGATACGTAGTGGACTCAAGCACCACGAGCTGCCCTGGATGCAATCGTTCAGCAACCACATAAGCCGTGCCTTCAACATAGCGCATGTCTGGATCACGATGCTCGGTTAGAGGTGTTGGAACACATATCAAAACCGCATCGACTTCAGCAAGTTGGCTAAAGTCGCTGCTGGCATGTAAGTATCCTGATTTTACGACCTGATTCAGCCGATCTTCAGATAAATGCCTGAAATAGCTCTTTCCTGCATGAATACGTTCTATCTTACTGTTATCGACATCAAAACCAGTAACCTTGAAGGCACGTTCCGCAAAAGCTAGCGCCAAAGGTAAGCCCACATAACCTAGGCCAATAATGCCAATGTGCGCTGATCGATCGGCTATTTTTTGTTGCAGTTGATCACCTAACGCAGACATGGTGCTCTCCCTATAAACAAGCTGTCGGGTGTTTCGTGGATCGAAAGCTTTTCGTGAGCAACCGATGTGCCCTTATGACAAGGCTTTAAAATCGGCAGACCTTCACAAAACGGAGCGCCTATAGGCTTGCCTTTTGTTGCGTTCGGCACCATGCCAACGCCCTCGTATATAACCCCAGGAGGAGTGTCATGGCTAAGGCAATCCATCAGTCACAGTCCACCGGCCTTCGCAACAAAGTCCAGCTCATTGCTTATCCCAACCGTATGGGATCCAATCTCAAAGACCTACGGCGCATCCTCGACTATTACCTGGGGCGCGCCATCGGTGGGGTGCATATTTTGCCACTTTACCCCTCCAACGCTGACGGCGGATTTTCTCCCCTGACCCATAAAGAGGTAGATCCTGCCTATGGCAGTTGGGACGATGTCGAAGATATCGCCAATCAGTTCGATTTATGCATGGACCTGATCATGAATCACATTTCGGATGATTCGGAGCAGTTCAAAGACTTTATCAAGCACGGACAACAATCCCGTTACGCCGGTTTATTCTTGGACGTCGATGCCCTTGGTCCAATCACCCGCGAGGATTTAGCCAAGATTCATATCTTTAAGGAGAAAGAGCCCTTTCGTGAGATTCAGTTTGGGGACGGTTCTAAAGGACGCGTGTGGTGTACCTTCACCGAAAATCAAATCGACCTTAACTACCAATCGCCGCAAACCTTCGCCCTGCTCGAAGACTATATGCAGTATCTCATGGACCGTGGGGTTAAGCTTTTTCGCTTGGATGCCTGCGGCTATGTCACCACGCGTATTGGCACGTCTTGCTTTTTGGTAGAGCCTGAAATCTATGACATTTTGACGCATTTTAAGCGTATCGCAGAGTCGCGCGGCGCGCATATCTTGCCCGAAGTTCATCACAACTATACCTATCAGCACGCTATCGCCAGTCGCGGCATGTATGCCTATGGCTTCGCACTGCCGATGTTGTTGCTGGACGCATTTTTATCTAAAGATAGTATATACTTAGAGAGTTGGTTACGGATTTGTCCCCATCATCAACTCACCATCTTGGACACCCATGACGGCATCACCATTACCAACGCCGAAGGACTGTTACCTCAAGAGCATATCGATCGTGTGGTGGAAGATGTCTCCGATCGCAGTGGCGACCCCTTATTGTTAGGCTCAGCCGCCGATGTTGACAGTGTTGGTGCCATTCATCAGCTGACCACCACTTATTACGATGCACTGCGGCGTAATAACACGGCTTATCTCGCTTCACGCGCTGTTCAGTTTTTTACACCAGGAATCCCACAGGTCTATTACATGGGTTTGCTATGTGCGACCAATGATCGTGAACTTTGCGAGAAAACTGGCGAAGCTCGCGACATCAACCGCTCCTTCTTTAGCATTGAAGACATCGAAGAAAGAATGCAGCAGCCTGTTGTCCGCCAGCTCATTCACTTAATGCAATTCCGTAGCTTCTATCCCGCCTTTGAAGGACGCTTCAACTTACACTATTCCGACCGTCACGAAGTGCTCATGTCATGGCGCAAAGGGGAGTTTTTCACGCAACTTCATGTTAATTTTCGAGATATTAGTTTTTCAATTCGTTACTTCGACGTGATTTTACAGTCCGAAGTCGAGCTCGACCTACGTGGATCCTCTTCCACTCCAGGCTCTATCATTCCAGACCATCCACTTAGCCAGATGCCCTAGAAATCAACACGAAGCACCGCTGACGATTCTTGCTCAAAAGCGACAAGCTGCTACTTTGAGCGCCCATCTTGCTTTGCAAAGGTATCGTGATGTTGTATTTTTCACGCTTTTTATTGCCTCTTATTGCCCTCTTTTACTTCATTGCCTGCGGAGTCGAGAGCGAAGCATCCGAGCTACCGCAGCAGAATCGGAAGTCTTCTCTACTTGGCCGCGAAATATGGGAAGTTGACCTCAGGAAGTTCGGCACAGCGGATAATACAGGGTACCTCACACTACACCTCTATAATAAGGCGATTTCATTATTTTCTTTACTCCCTGACTTTCATTTATCTATGGGTGATAAAGACGATCCTTTAGAAAGAAACAAGTATCCGATACCAAAAGCCTTATTTCATAATGGCAGTATATGCGTGCTTAAAGCTGACTCCCATGAGCGGCCTATCCGCTGGATCCCGGATCCTTATATACACTCCATACTTGTGCTTGCCCATAAGGACAGCCTTAGAGGAAACATCGTTAAAACCTTACGTACTGGCTCTCTGGAGGACTCTCCGATAGGTACTGTTAAGCTTGTGATCAGGGAGCGCCCATCTGGTTACTCTCTTGTTAAGGTACGTCTTTATAAAAATCGTAAAGTTCTTGAACGTTTTTTGACTATGTATCCATTCGAGAGTGGCGTGAACTTCCCTATAGACTTATTTGAACAGATTAACGAGTGTACAGAAATGTCACCAAACATCGTCGATTACGTTCCGCCAATCATTTAAGGGAAATCCAGTAGGATCAATACACCTTAGCTATCTAACTTTCTTAACTATTACTGAGCGATCTCAATGAAACACGCCTTCTCGAGCCTAGTTTTTCTAGCCTTGGCCAATGCTCTACTTAGTGCATGCAGCTCAGAGTCATTAGACACAGATGCAAACCATGTAGAGAAAACTTGGCCTGTAATTCCAACTCTCTGGAAAAGCTCAGGGAAGCTTGGATCTATCCCAGAGACACCTTACAACTTCAAGATCGACATAAGCACAACACGTACCGCTCTTCGTGCAAGACTCAAAAATCATACTGTCTATCTTGATCACAATCGTCCAAGCTTTCCGCTAATTCACGATATGTGGATGTGCAGAGAAGAAAACGATGCCAATGAAGGACATCGTAATGGTCTCAAAAATCCTATCCATTCACTTATCCTTTTTGCTAACGGCAAGCATGCGAGCGGACGTGCCGTCAAAATAAGAAACGGATGGAATGATTTTGAAGGCGCATTCCCAGTAAGAGCTGTCAAGCTCGTGTTTCAAGAGTATCCGGATACAAGTCAGATTGCTAAATCACTTTACCGACTGATACGCATTCGACTCTACGACGATCACAAAGTGCTCAAAAATGTCCTAACGATGGGACCCGTACTGCATGATCCCAATCACCCCAGGCTTACCCGCATGGCTGATAGCCTATGGCAAACGTTTCGTAAATGCAGTTATCCCACAGATTATCGAGCTCGATAGATTAGCCCTTTTACTTCAGCGAGCAGGAAACCATGGAATCAATGCCGAGGTCTTTTTCTTATACTCGGCATAAGCAGGTTTTTGGGCAACTTTGGCGCGTTTCTCCACCAAGCTAACCCCTGATCCTAAGGTCAATATAACTGTCATCACGATAGGCCCTACCGCAGCACATAAGGTCATCCAGAAATCCTGTGACCAACACAGAAAAAACATCCCCCACCACATCAAGATATCGCCAAAATAGTTAGGGTGCCGACTGTATCGCCAAAGACCTCGATCTAGCACCTTTCCTGCATTTGCAGGGTCACGTTTGAAACAAGCCAGTTGGTAGTCGGCAATGCCCTCACAACACACGCCCAAGAACCAAAGCGCTATTCCTAATGCAGTTGACCATAAACATTGTCCTGCCTGAGGCATCATATTTTTTAGCGAAAAATCATGTGCTTGCGCAATGCGTACCCAAAGCCCTAAACCGATAAGCAAATGGCCAAGAATTTGCGCTAAAAACACACGAAAAAAACTAACCCACCAAAAATGCTTGCCGCTCTGCGCTCGCCACTCAGCATAAGGATAAAAACTTTGCTCTTCGCGATGCCCCCAACTGCGCCAGTAAATATGTATCGCATAACGCAATCCCCAGATGCTTATGCAGACTAAGGGCAAAAAAGCGAACCAAGACCAGGTTTGATAATACAAACATAGCCCCCATCCAATAACCCCAAAACCAAGTCCCCAAAAAGGGTCGATGATAGTTACCGATCTGGATCGTAAGCTCAACAACCATAGTGGTATATAGAGAGCGAAAGCAATAAGCGTTGCATGACCTAATAGGGGAAACAAAATCACGCTGCGGCATAAGCAGGAAGGCAACTAAAAGCAAGCGAGGTTTCACGTGAAACACACTTGAGTGCAAATACAAAGGTTTCACGTGAAACAGCTAACGACACTGCGCTAGACGGGGTAAGTCCAGCTCAGCATAGCTTCCCGAAGCACACCAACCCATCAAAGCATCTTCAACCAAAAGATAGGTTCCCTTGGGATGCTTATAGGCAGGGGCAAGCGGTTTGGAGGTGTATACCCCATTTAAAACTGTCGTTTGAGCAAAGATCTTGGTGCCCTTAAAAGTGATATCCAAGGGATCAAACTGGCGTTCGTGCCATTTACCATGACCATGCGCAATTGAAGCAGTATCTCCGACTGCATGATCCCATTCAACGGTACAACATTGGTAGGGAGCAGACTTGCCAATAGGGGGATCACAATATTCAGTTGGCCCTTCATTACAGAAATTGCCCCCCGGATGAAGGGCACAGCATGAATCATGCATTTGCGAACCGATACTTGTATCACAGCGATAAAGACCGCTTTTTTCCTCGGTGCACGAGCCATTAGGAAAGCTATTACAGTTATCACCCGATGCGCCAAAACAACGGTCGGTGCCGCGACATGATCGATTCGTAACCTGAAACCGGGCTCGCATGGGAGCCTCTTCTTTTTGACCTGAACTGGTCCAAAAAATTTCCATGCGATATAAGCCTGTCTTAGGAGCATAAAAATCCACGAGTTTTGTTTGACCAAGATGCTCTGATGACTGACTGCGAACCCAATTATTGCCATTATAATGTCGCACTTCCACATCGGCTGTCCCATGGATACGTCTGCCGCGAGCGTTGCCACCTGAATTGCGTCGATGAGCAATGGCAATAATACGACTGCCTTTACTGACTTTCACTGCATCACCGACATACGTGAAGTTGGATTTGACGCTTATATGTATTTTCTGAGATTCATACAAAACGGAGCATCCGTTAGAGTACGATCTCAATGCTTTCGATACTAAAACATCTGCCGATTCAATCGCATCGGTCGTAGAAAACGCACAACTAGAAACAACAACAATGCAATTAATAATTGCACAAATAAAAATAAGAAAGCGAAGCACAAGCACCTCGAAAGCAAGTGCTTTTTCCAGATCGACTCAGAATTTAAATTCTGAGCAAGGTAAGTTACAAATAAGCAATAAGAACAATCTAAGAAAAAGCTAAACTAAGATATGCGTATTATGAGCAACAAAAGTGCCAAAACGAAAACAGCATGTAATGGGCGCCTCTTAAAGCTCAGATAACTGCGTAATACATTGTAAAAAGCTGTCTTTTCAGCAGGCAGTCACTTAAGACAAACGTAGCACTATTGTCTTCAAGACATCATCGCCATCGAACATTGTGGCAACAAGAGTCATCAGCAGCTGTATATATTTAGGCTATCAGTAATCCTGCTTGGAACGCGGCATGGCCAAAAAAGAAAAAGCCCCAGAGTATGGGGCTTTTTAATATCTATGAAAGCGTATCTCAGGGCAGAGTAATGAAATCGACGTACTCACCATGAGTTAGGCAGTGTGCCCAAATGCGGATTGTATCGCCTGACTTGAGGTCTTTGGGCAGACCAGCAAGGTAGATAGTATTTTTGCCGCTATCATCCGTAAGCTCACCACCACCTAGCACCGCATATTGCCCTGTATCGGCGTTACTTCTCGTGGGCCATTGCAAATACTGGCTCTGTAGTTGAACCGCGCTGCCATCAATAGCTTTGCGAATGCGAATCCAGTTATACCAATGACCTTCGTTGTTATTATCGGGTCCAGGAACGGCGTTGGGATGGCGCGCGTGGCCTTTGGCTTCGTCTCCCCACATGATGGCAAGGAAACCATCAGGAACTTTGCTTTGATCAAACTTAGGCAAATAAGGAAGATGCTTGCCAAGATGCTTAGACTCTCCGTCCGGGCCATTAACTTTTTCGTGATACGACGAAGGAATCGCCCCGGACATGCCGCGCTTGAGATTATAAGCGATGGGATCCCAATCCGCAGGTTTGCTCAATGGAGGAGGAGGCAGTTCCTCAAGATTAGGCGACGCGTTGGGCATTGTACGCGTATCACCCTTGGACGACGAGGCACACGAAGAAACCAGGGGCATCAGCACCGTACCCCCTGTTGTCCAGGCTAATTGTTTGAGAAATTCGCGACGATCAGAAAGCATGCGCGTAGTAGTGCATTCAACTCATGGCGAACGCAAGTTTAAAGTCAAAGCCTCTAAACCCCACCAACAAGGCTTCCCTGCATCTCGTTATCAATGCCTTTTTTACAGGTCTGATGACCTTGTTCTACCTCTTCATCATTCTAGGACTAATCGCCAATGCATGGGTCGAATCAGACTTCTTCCATGCCGAAACTGCAACCGAAGCCCGTTATGTTTGGATTACAAGCTGCGCACTAGGGATTGGCGGAAGTCTCGGAGTGATACTGGGAACAACACTCTTTTACGGCTTGATAAGTCGCAAAGCATGGACTCCATTAATTAGCAATATTTTCTGGACTTACGCGCTATGTGTCGGCTGCTGTATGCCTTTTTCGATTTACGGATTTCTATCGCTCAAGTTACCCCACGTACGAGCGTTATTTCGACAGTCCTGTAGTAAAGAAGATCAAGTGCACTGACCAATGCAAGGCTCTTAGGGATAACGCAGTTTGCTGCTCAGGCGCATCATTTTGCCCTTGTGTGTAAAAACCGTTTCATCCCATCCTGGCGGGCCAAAACCAATGGAAGGATCGCGCGAAAAGCCATAGCCCTCTTTAGGAATACCAAGCCAGTTTTTATCGAGCTTAGTATTGCTGTTAACATCATGAAATAAAGAAAGAGCATAATGCCCATGTGGAACCTTAGGGAAATCGCAAATCACGCGCCCTTGAGAGCTCTGTTTCGCACGTGCGCCCTGGTAAATGCGGTCGAGCCAGTCATCACGATGGCGAAATAAAGCGCATAGAATCTGGCCTTTAGGCTGACGAACACCACTGATATAAACGCGGATATGACCCTCTTGCGATTTTTTGTCAGAAGCGTTGGGATAATCTGCCGCAAGCAACACAAGTGCTGTACTCAAGCCGAGGATTAGAACAGTGATACGCTGCAAAAAGAGTTTTGTTTTAGCCATTAAAACCTCCTATCAAGGTGCGAGAGTTGATGTATTTGAAGTGTTCGCAAGATACTGCAATTTTAGATGCACCCTTTTTCGGAGAGACAAGGTCTGCAAGGCATGCTAGGGCAGTGGCAGGGAATGACCGAACTATCCTTGTCTGAAGTCGCTCAGGGGAATAAAGAAGCCCTGGCGTGTTGCGTCGAGCGTTATGGTAGCTTGATTTGGTCATTAGCCTCGCGTTTTTGTCGTAATCCATCCGATGCCGAAGATGCCGTACAAGATATCTTCATCGACGTTTGGAATAGCGCCTCTCGCTTCGACCCCAAACGAAGCTCCGAGCGTACCTTTATAATGATGATTGCACGTAGGCGATTGATCGACCGCGTACGCAAATGCTACTCCCTCAAGGAGCGCTTCACCTTTTGCGACACCGAGGCCATTAATAAGCTAGGCAAGCAAGACGATGTTGAGTCCAAGGACCTAACACGACGCACCCAGGAATTATTGAAAACCATGCCCGAGGAACGACGCCGCGTGCTGTGGCTATCCATTTACGAAGGCATGAGTCATTCGGAGATCGTCAACGCAACGGGTATCCCCTTAGGAACGGTGAAATCCCACGTAACCCGGGGTCTGCGCATCATTCGAGATCGGTTTCTCACGCCCGAATCCAACCATACTCCTGCTCTTCGGGAGGCTAGACCATGAGTGTCACGCAACACCCCACGCATGAAGAGCGTCTGTTCGAGCTTGCCCTACAGGCAACGCAAGACAATCTCAGCGCTCAAGAGCGCCAAGAATTGCATCGGCTTAAAGAAACCCAGACCGAGCTTTGGGATGATGCCCTCTTTGATGACGCCGTTGTTGAGTTGTTTTTAGCCTGTCACGAAACTCTCGACCAATCGCCTCAGCCGCTGCCAGAGCATCTAAAGGCTAGCATTCTCGATAAGATATCGACACAACACAGCGCAGTTGTGCACCCTTTGACTCAACCGGCACCTCGAACACAACCCATATCTTACGCATGGTGGGCCTGTGCAGCAGCGGCAGTGTTAGCCGTTGGCGGTTGGTGGCAGGCATTAAAAACAGTCGATCCCAAGCCAGATCGTCAAGCCATCGTCACAACAAAAAAAGTGACTCCTCCTGCTGAAATAGCCCTGCCGCCACTTGCTGGACAGCGCCAAGCGCTATTGGCGCAAGGTCAAGACACTCAGCAAACATCATGGTCCACTACGGATAATCCACGGGTGAGAGAACGTTCCATCGAAGGCAATGTGGTATGGAATGATAAAGCGCAGCAGGGGTACATGACCTTTAAGGGTTTACCCGTTAATGACCCCAGCAAAAATCAATACCAGCTTTGGATTTTTGAC
>CAYWAT010000017.1:0-29922 GCA_964456305.1 uncultured Polyangiales bacterium
CGCGAAGGCGCAGGCTTGTTGGTGGTATTCATCACTGACGAAGATGACTGCAGTATGAGCAGTGCGCTCAACTTCGATGACAATATCGACTTCGAGGTTAATTTGCTCTGCCCCAAGATGGCGTTGGATTGTAACCTGACCAATGCCTCCGGAGAAGTAAAAGACTGCCAAGTACGCACCGAAGACGCCGAGCTCTACGGCTTCGAGCGCTACCTCAACAGCCTACGTAATGCCAAAGCCAATGGCGCTGTGGTGGTTGGCTCCATCCAAGCCTTGGACGCTGACGCACCCATCATTGTCAATAAGAGCGACCTCGATCCTGGAGCAACAGTGCTTGAGCCCGCTTGTGAGAGTAGTCATGGCAAAGCACTTCCAGCTCCACGCATGCATCACTTTCTCGGCCTGGTGAGCAACTTCAGCGAAGACAACAGTGCCGAACGCGCCCGCGTCTACAACATCTGCAACGAAGTCTACGGCCCTGACCTTAGCGACCTTGGCAACTTCACCGCCGCACGTATGCGTTCCAGCTGGTGCGCGCCCGACACCATCATCGATACCGATCCAAGCAGCCCCGCAATCGATGGCGACTGTGAAATCCGCGATGCCAACAACCAAGATATCTTGCCCACCTGCACAGCGACGAGCGTCGAAACCTGCGCGGAAATCGCTCCCGATAATGTCTGCGCAAGTGGCGTTCGCATCGTATTGCGTAACCTCAACGCCGCACAACAAGAGCAAGATTGGCAAGCCGAGTGCTTCGTACAGTAAAGCAATAACACAGCTGTTTTATCCCTATGCCCAGGACCTTTCTACCGTATCAACTCATGTTGATTATCGGATTGATTGTCCTGGGCATCGCTTGCGACAACCAGAGCAAACCAACTCACATTGCAAACGCTACCAAGCAAAAAATTAGCGCCGAGGATCATCGACGTTTTTTGCAACACATGAGTGAGAAAGTTAAGAAGGCGTGCAGTAACTTTCAGTCTATGGACAGAGTTATTCGGCATTGCGCGACGCAGAGAACGCAAAGCACATCTGACTTAGAAGAAGAGCAGAAAGAGAGTCTTAGGGAGATAGGATCGCTAATTTCAGCTCTGTGTTGGGATAAAGATACGCTCCATGGTGATTTTAATGATCTGAAGCGTGTTGGTTATTTCTTTCAAGGTGAGCACACATTTTACGAGCGCAGAGGTATTCAGGCACGTCTAGGCGATGCACATCAGCTTATGCTCGACAGCGCAGGATGGTGCCATCCATGTGCCCAGCATCTCACAAACGATGCAGTGAGTGACTTGCTCAACCATATCCATGAGTACCTCGACTACATCAGTGCACACAAAGACGATTTTGGCTTTTATACACAGCACTCGAGCAAAACGATTAAGCACATGGCTCAGATCATGAGAAAAGCGACAGAAGACCTCTTGTTGCTTATCGGTCTAATTTGATCTAAGCACGCCCGATGCAGTTTGTTTCAATGCATCTATTTCAGCCTTACACATCGCGCCTCAATTTATTGATTGCAGTCTTATTTTTCCTATTTTCTGCATGCACAAGCCAGGAAACATCGTCGCATTCTAGTCTGTCAAAATCTGAAACAGTCGATCATGTTAGCTTTCTAGAAGGTATGAGTGCAAAGATTAAGAAGACATGTGCAGACTATATAAAAAACGAAGCATTAGAGTTCAATATTTGCTTAGACCTTAATGACGAACCAGGTCTATCAAAGCTAAGCCTTCTTTTTCGACTCATTTGCCAAGACAAAGAGTATTTGCATAGGAATTTTTCTGATCTGAAGAAAGTCGGAGATTTTTTCGAAGGCAAGCATAAAAAGGGGGGGTTACTCTACCCTACCGGGGTTTCATTCCGTTTGGGCATCGCACACCAACTAATGTTTGACAACGAAGGCTGGTGTTATTCCTGCGCTCGACACCTTAGGGGGAAATCCGCTAGCGACCTATTAAGCCATATTCATGAGTATCTTGATTACCTCAGCGAACACAAAGACGATTTTGGATTTTACTCTCATGACACCAGTAAAGATGTCTCGAAGATGACTCGGATCATGAGAAAAGCAAAAGATACAATCTTAATCTTCGTGGAATGGGCCTCTACTTTATAGATCTTAACGATCAATCAAAGTGCTAATCAAACTTCATTTTTCATAATCAGAATTACAAACGACAGCATTTCATTTTCAAGAAACAAAGCAGACAACCCTAAATTGAGCGCGCGTTACATGCAGTCTTCTTATGACCCGGATCAAATGCTATTTATTCTTTTATGTCTTCACGTTTGCACTGATAATGTCATGCAATATTTCGCAAGGAAAGACAGATAACCGCGGAACGATTCATCTCAAGACCTACAGCGACGTAGCTGAGATGATGAGCAAGACACATCAGAGTATCCGAAAAGCTTGCGATAGCGAACACTATCTTAATCACAAAGAACAGCTAGTAAAATGTACGAAACTTGGCTCTGATCCCACCAGCACTATTCTAAAAGAGCTACAAGCCGAACTCGACATATTATGCGATCAGTTAGACTTCATCGACCTACAAAATCAATTGTCTAAAGATGTCCTCGAGAACTACCTATCTCTGCTAAAAAAACAGAGCACTCGCATTGGATCGGTATTTTACAAAATCACACTGCAAAATCAATCAGCTAAAAGACATCGATGCCGCTGTAATATAACTCTCATTCATATCGAATTGGTTCGCGTCCTTCAGGGATATTTTGATGAACTTTCAGATATGACTGAGGTAAACAAGCTCATCGGAAGGCTCACTAACAAAAGCGAATCGATCCATCAGCGTGACTGGGCGGTTATGCTCTGGAGATATATTAACTTAGGACAGATATGAGTGGCTTACTCAGCAGACGCGCGCTGAACGACTACGGTCTGCTTACCAACACCGCCAGCTAATTGCTCCTTCTTCGCCTGCGTGTTAAGCGTCGCCTTGCTCGCATGACCGCCGCATCGAACCCGAAGGCGCTGCGCATCGCACTCGCACTCACGCTTGTTCTTGTGGGTAAAGCAGGCTGCGGTGGCACGACCGTATCGCATTCCAAAACCAGCAGCGACGCTGTGGGTAAACGCATCGCGGTATCGCATGCAGAACAAGAGGCAAGGTCTCAGCCGGATATCCGTCTTCGCAACGCATATCGGTGCCCCCAACACAGCTTGCGTATGTCGCCTTCGCTCAAGGGCCGCGGGCGTTTTCGTTTTGTGGATCATCTGCGTGTCAAAGGTCTCCTGCCCAGACGCGTCAGCATTTATTTGCCGCCCTACTATGATCGGGACCTGTATCAGCGATATCCTGTGGTGTATGCACACGACGGTCAGTTTGCCTTTGATAAAGGGCTGCGCATTCACAGAGCGTTGGACGAACTCGCAGCCAAACAGATCATCAAGCCGCATATCCTGGTCACCATCGACCGCAGCGAGCAGCGTTCCTTTGAGCTCAAACCGCGCCTTCTCGATCAACCCGGTCCAGCACTCGATCGCTATCTCAGTCTGCTCCTAAATAAGGTCAAGCCTTACATCGACCAGCACTTCCGCACCCGCTGCGAAGGCAATGCCACCGCAGTGGTGGGCTACAGCTTAGGAGGCCTCGCCAACATGTACATTGCCCTGCAGCACAGTGAGACCTTCGGTCGTATCGCTGCAATGTCGCCTAGCTTATGGTGGCATCGGGGCCAGGCCCTGCAAGATTGGCAGGCGTACAAAGGACCTTTGCCTACGCGTTTATGGATCGACGCTGGAACACGCGAAGGACGCTTTGGTGAGGTGGTCCCCTACTTCATCCAAGACACGCGGCGCGCGCGCGACATCGCGATACACAAAGGCATGACCATGGGCGAAAGCCTGGGCTACCTCGAGCACGAAGATGCCCCCCATGCAGGCTGGGCCGGGGCTCAACGGATGCGCTATGCCCTTGCCTTTTTGCTGGCAGAGCAACGTCCTATCGATCATCCAGCGAGCACCTTGGCGGTGCACGTGTTCCGTCACAAGATCTTTAAACACTTGCCCACCACACTGGCGATCACCGCGAGCTACCAAGACATCTTTCGACTCACTTGGCCCAACAGCGCCGCCACCTTTACCAGCAGCAATCAACGTGTCGCCCAGGTAAACCTCAGCGGTGTCGTACAGGGATTAGCACCAGGCATTTCGATCATCGAAGCCCAGCTCAATGGACTTTATGACGAAGACCAAATCGACGTGTATTGAGATCGACAACTTAGTAAATAAGTAGTCTTTTAGGAGTAGCCTTGTTCGACCACGTGATGCCTGCTAGGAAGGGGCTTTATTATTATCAATTCTTAAGCTTACAGGTATTTAACATGATGAAGTATCAATATAATAAGTTGTAGCTTGGTTGTTTTTCTAGGCAGTGCGTGTGGAACCGAAGAAAGCCTTTCAGTTGATGGAGAACATGAAGCAACCAAAGGAAGTGGGTATCAAACGTTGGCAGAATGCGATAATCCCGGTAACAATGAGGATCTTAAGGTTATCTACAGGAAAGCAGAAAATAGCCTCCGAATAATTAAAGCAGGAGTGTTCCAGTTTGATTTCGCGACGAGAGATCGATGCTTCTCCTCCAGAGAAATCAACTCACCTAGCGATCTTGATATCACGCAAGGTTTTGCAGATATTGATCCAACTAGTAGCAATAAAAACAAAAAACATGATCGATATGTTGGAATGACATACAGAACAAGCGTATCTGGATTATATATCAGGTATTTTGATGGCAGTAAAAACAATGATGAAAGCTGTGAAGAAACAGACATTAATTGGAAATTGCTAAAGCAGCTTCAAGAATCTGTGCCTCACAGCTTTAATTGTGATTATTTCTGAACTACTTATTAATCTATTTATCAAGAAGACCAGGTGGCGATCAACACCACCTGGTCTTTAGAGATGCTCCTGAGCTCAGCGAGGCAAATCGAAGAGAAGAAATTCGCTGGGCTGCTGCGCGTTTAGTGTAAGGGAGCCTTGGTCCTGCAAAGCGATACCATCTCCCGCCTGCAATGTCTGAGAGTCGAGACCTTGGGCGCTAAGACTCAGCTCTCCTCTTGCAAGTTGCAACCAACCTTGACGTTGTGCCTCGACGCGATGCTCCAACGTTTGCCCCGCCTCGAGTATGCCGCGATAAATGCGCGCATCCTGCTTGATGTGCAGAGAGCCCTGCTCCGCGTTAGGGGAAGCGATAAGGGTCAACGCTTGCGAATGATTCGAAGGAATGGGTTGCTGCTGATACCCCGGCTCGCCACCCTGCTCGTTGGGTATCACCCAGATTTGCAGAAAATGAACCATCTCGTCGGGAGAATGGTTGAACTCACTGTGGGTCACCCCCCTGCCAGCACTCATCAGCTGCACCTCGCCAGGGCGGATCACCGAGCCGTTACCCATCGAGTCCTTATGCTCAATCGCTCCCTCTAAAACATAGGTGAGGATTTCCATATTCTGGTGAGGGTGCGTACCAAAGCCCTTGCCGGGCTGAACATAGTCTTCGTTGATCACCCGCAGCGCACCAAAACCCATGTGCTCTGGATCATGATACTGAGCGAAGGAAAAACTGTGATAGCTGTCGAGCCAGCCATGATGGGCCTGCCCACGCTCTGCTGCTTTGCGAATCTTAATCATGTCGTTCTCCTTTCTTACTGAGTTGATGGATTAAGCCTTTGCCTGAAGAACCGGACGAAAGGACTCACGGTAGCCCCACGCAGTTAACAGGCCGAGGGCGGTGAGTACCAGGGGCATCGCCACGCCAGCGGGATCAAGAAAGAGGTGCAGCGCGACAATATTCACCACAATGGGCACTAAAATGAGCAGGGCTAGGGGCACAAAGCGATTCGCCAGCAGCATGATTCCCGCCACGATTTCGAGACCTTTGACCAGCGGAAACATATACCCCGTTGCCGCTAAGGCACCCAAAAAGGCACCCGCCTCCTCGGTGGGCGGTGGAATGGGAATGAACTGGATAAAGCCATTGAGGCCAAAAACCGTAAATACCAAGCCGAGCAATAGGCGAGAAATGATGATGTGTTTTGCATGGGTCATATGAGAGTCCTTGATGTAATGCGTTTGGAGTTGATGATACCTTCAAACTAACGACACCAAACCATCTTGTAAATCGATAAAATATTGATAAAAACTATCTGCAAATAAGATGGTTAGATTAGATACTCATGAATCATTCTCTTTTTCTTGAAGGCGCAACGCTGGATCACATTCACATGTTCGTCGCAGCAGCGGATGAAGGCAGCTTCTCAGCGGCAGGTCGTAAACTAGGCCGCGTTCAATCGGCCGTTAGCCATGGCATTGCCAAACTCGAAGAAGCCTTGGGTGTCACCCTCTTCGACCGCTCACACCGACGTCCAACATTAAGCGCCGAAGGTCAAAGTCTGCTTATCGAAGCGCGCATTCTTCTGGATCAAATGCAGACGCTACATTCGCGCGCTGCCAGCATTCGTGCAGGATTAGAGGCCGAAGTATCTTTAGTAGTAGACGCGTGTTTTCCCATCGATCATTTGGTCAGGCTTTGTCAGTGGTTTCAGCAACACTACAGCGAGGTTAGCCTACGCGTCGCCACCGAAGCGTTGGGCGCGGTTGCGGCCCGCGTGCATGCCGGCGATTTTCAACTGGGGGTCACCGGCCCTGAAGGCTGGAATCGCAAGCACTTCCGTGTTCAAGCAGCCTATCCGGTCAAACTCATTCCCGTCATCGCGACCAATCATGCCCTTGCCAGGCGCAAAGGGATGCTCAGCGACACGCACCTACGCAACGAAACCCAAATCGTGCTCTCCGAGCGCAGCAATGCCACTCAAGGGGTGGACTTCGGTGTGCTCAGCGAGCGTCTTTGGCGCGTTGCCGACCTCTGGACTAAGCTCGCTTTTCTGCGGGCTGGGCTTGGTTGGGGAACCATGCCTGAACCTATGGTGAAAGAGGATATCGCCAACAAAAAACTCAGCCGCATTCGCCCCAAAAGCTGGCAGGGACACGAATGGCGCTTGCCTTTATTTATCATCAGCGACCGCAAAGCAGCGCCCTTAGGCCCTGCTGGTAAAGCGCTGATGCGACAAATTGCCCACGCTTAGAAAAATCCCTCTATCGAGCAACCGGACCGCATTATTCAGTTTGAAAGGTGCAACTAAAAGAGATTTGCGTAGCAACCGGACGGCCTGTTTTATCCGTGGGCGAGGACCATCGCGAGGCACGCAGGGTGCGCCGGCAAGCATCGGCAAACTTGTATCCTTTCACGCTTTCGGAGCGCACTCGCACAGAACCAACCTTGCCATTGGGCAAAATCTTAACACTGGCCACAACCTTGCCTTCCACACCCTGCAAGCGCGCGATACGTGGGTAGTTCTTTTGCAGCAGACTATCCAAAGATGTCAGAGGCTTCGGACGATTGGATAAGTTCCCTAGGCCCACTAAAGGTGGTCCCTTAGCCGCTCCGCCACCACCTTGACCAAGGCTACCCGGAGCGGAGCGACCGGTGGGTGTGCCCGGCGCGCCAATAGGTTGATCACTATCGCGACCACTTCCCACAGCGCTTGCCCAACTGCTATCGCCCGTGTCGTTGCTAAGGGTCACATTATCGAAACTCACGGGGGCTTCTTGAGGAGGCGTATCCGTGGGTTTTGCGTCGCTGTTTTGCAAAGGAGAGGTATCCGCAGAAGGGTTGGGCTGACGCGATACTCTAGGCTTTACCTGCGCCGGTGGTTCGACAGGAGCAGACGGTTCAGAATCAATCTCTACCTCTTCAGGAGGCTCTGCTTCGGTCACCACAAAGGTAACATCCGTAGCTTCCATGGGCGGACGCTGGAGTTCACGCGAGTGAATACCCGGCAAGCCGAGCACCAACAACATATGCAAGACAACGCTGCAAAGCACCCAAATAGAAAACGCACGCGGAAAGCGATCAGAAACAACAGGCGTCGATTCAGCTTGCGCTGCGACCTTCATGATCAGGGAGTACTTGGTGCAAGGTCGTCAGGACGCACATTAATGGCGAACTTGGTCACCTCTTCTTGGCGCAATAGATTCATGGCACGCACCACTTTGGAGTGCTCCAGTTTGCCATCGGCCGCGATGACGGCGCGCAGGTCTTTGTTCTCTTGCTTGGCTTTGCGAATGCGTGTGCGCAGGAGGTCTTCGGTGATGGGCTCGCGATCGAGAAACAAGTTGCCCTTGGCATCGATAGAAAGAGCCAGCGTCGCCGACGTTTGCTCACCCGTATCGGCCTTGGGCAAGTCCAATGGGATGGTCTTCGCGACAATCGCGGTTGCGGTCACCATCATGATGATGAGCAAGACCAGAACCACGTCTACTAAAGGCGTGACGTTGATCTCGGAGATCAACGAGCCGTCATCGGCATCACGCGCACCGCCCGCCATGACTAAACTCCCTCAGACGCAACCACCTGCGGCTGCGAAGGCGCTTGCGGCTGCAGGGAGGCATGATGATCGGATTCCATATGGGCGATCAGCACATTGCCCAAAGACTCAGCACGCATGATGCGGGCTTTGATGATGCGCTGAAAGGCATTAAAAAAAGCAACCGACGGCAACGCCACCAGAATGCCAATCGCCGTGGCTACTAAGGCCTCGCCAATCTCGGACATAAGCCCGCCCGTCACTCGCCCTTCGCTGGCGTTGAGCTCTTGAAAGGCACGCATCACGCCAATAACCGTCCCTAACAGACCAATAAAGGGAGCGTTGTTTCCCACCGTACCGAGGAAAGCCAGATTGCGCTCCATCTTGAGGCGAGCCAGTCGGGTCTCGCCTTCCATGTGCTCTTTGACGGCAGCGATGCCCCCCTCTGCGTTTTCAACCCCTGCCTTGACGACCTGAGCTTCAAAAGACTTTGATTGCGCTAGGCGATCGCGAGTACCTTCAATGTCGCCACGCCGCAGCAGGGCTGTGATCTCATGACGCAGGCGTTGAATGTTATCCCGCGACAAGAGCATGAAAAAAATGCGCTCGAAAACGATCGCGAGACCGATAATCGACAGCGCCACCAGAAGCCACATCACCCATGTGGCACCCAACATCGCAAATCCAGTAAGGCGTTCCTGCAAATCCATGGCAAACCTCGAAGTTGGCCGCACAAGCTATGGTGGAATTCAAAAAACGCAAGCGGTCGATGTCGGTGTACGCACATCATCGCGCTTGAAAATCTCGCGTAAAAGCTCCGTTGCGTAACTTCCCTTGGGCAAACGAAAGCGAAGCTGAAGGCTATTCTCGTCAAGGGTCTCAACCTGTGCTTCTTCGATACGCACGCGCGCCACCCGCCGTGACCCTGCGCCTGCGCGAGCCAAAGGCTTCAACTGTTCAAGAGATAGGCTTTCGCTCGCTAGCAAAGCTTCTTCGATGTCTTTTGCATCGCCCTCGGACCAACGCATCCGCGCCCCAAACATGGGTCCTGTCGGGCTGATAGCAAAGGCTTGCATGCGCCTCTCTGCATCCTCGATATCATCGGTGGTAAACAAACCGCCGGTATCTTCTTTGCGAAAGAGATCCCCCTTTACTGGCCGATCAAACACGCCCTGCTCGATACGTTGTGTCAGCCAACGATTAAAAAGATGCGCCTGCCATACCGACATAAGCATTTTGCGATCGCGTGGACGCTTGGGTGCATGCTGGCCTTCGACAATCCATCGACGCGCAGTGTCCAAGGCCCCTGGGCGAAAACGCTGCAGACCATAAAAGTTCGCAAGCCCAGTTTCGGCAAGACGACCAACGATATCTTTTACGCAGGAATGCTGGGCTGCAGGGAGATCCTGCAGGTGCAGACAAAAGCGATTGCCCTTCAAATGACCGGTACGCAGTTTGTGCGGATGCGGCTGAGCCTCAAGCAACTCTATTTGAGGGTGCGCAAAGTTTTCAAGCCTCGCCACATCAACACCTGGAAAGCTAGCCCATTGCGTTGTGAGCGCATGCTTGTCTTTCATTCCCGCCCAGCCGCAATCGCGCACATCACAGCCCAGTGTCGATGCTAAGCACTGCACCGCCTGCGCTGTGGTAAGCCCCGTCTTGCGAAAGTGCACAAAGAGATGCTCGCCCTTTCCCTCAGGCGCATAAGCGGGAATCTCATCCACCACAAAACATGCCGGATCCAAAGGACAATAGCCCGCGATAGGAGGCCAAGCAGAGGTGAGAAAGG
The DNA here is from genome assembly GCA_964456305.1 of uncultured Polyangiales bacterium. Classification (GTDB taxonomy): domain Bacteria; phylum Myxococcota_A; class Polyangia; order Polyangiales; family CAYWAT01; genus CAYWAT01. The sequence continues at coordinate 10,187 of CAYWAT010000017.1, forward strand.
GCAACATGCAAGCAGTCCTAATGCAGACGTCCTGGGCTACAAGGGCGCAGGGCAATATGTCCAGTGGCGCTGCGACTACGGCACTCGCCTTCACGTGCCGCATCCTGCAGCACTGGGATAAAACTCACCCGTCGCCCCTCAGCATCACGCAGCAAAATAGGCTCGCCGGCATTGCTCAGACCACTACGCACCAAACTCGAGCCCATACGAATCAAACGCGTGCCAGGGGGAACGGCTTCTTCGACAGCCTCAGGATCAAAAGCATCGCTAACCAACAGCAACGCTTCGCCGGGGAATATCGCAACATCGGCATCGATGCGTTGACCTTCGCGATGAGGGTCGTCACTCACGGTGAACCCTTGCAAGGACACCGTTGCATCACCCGCGTTGTAAAGCTCGATGTATTCCTGCTCGGGCTCTTCACCATAAGGGTTATCTCGCGTTTCGGTCAGCACGATACGCGGAAGGGCAGCGTGGGTTTTGATGACAGTTGCAACGACGTGTTCGTTCCCAGCGAGGTCCATCATCCTGAGTGTCAGACTCAGCTCTTGATCCACAGGTAAGTTCACAACTCGCATGGCAAGCTCACCGCGCGCGGCAACCTGCGAATCGTCTTGGCCATCGACGCTCAACCAAGCACGCACAGGTCGGTTGACCCGCGCACGCATAGAGACCGAGTCATCACTAATCAGCAAACAGAGACCGTCAACCGCGACCTCATCGTAGAGACACTCCAGGTCTTCCAAGGCAAGTGCATCTGGAACAAGGCTGGGCGAGGTGGTGAATGCTACATCGATGACAGGCAGAACAGCGCCGGTATGATCCACCACTGCTTGCGTATTTTTGACGCGGTAGAGGGTATTGGCTTGCAAGGGCTCAAGAAGCTCAAAGGCAAGACAATAGCCCTCTGGCCAGCCGATGCGTTGGCAATCCACCTGGCTTACGCTCAACAGCAAGGGAGTGTTGCCATCATCGGGCCCAGACCTGAACAGCTGCAGCGCACTCGCAGCGGCATCACTGAGCACATCATCAAATTGCAAAGCCACCTTATTCAAGGTTGCGGGTACGCCAAAGCTATTCGCCGCAGGCCAACTGGCCTTGAGCATTGCTCCACCACCCTGAGCCACCACCTGCAAGGGATAATCAATCACCTCCTCAAGCTTGGTCTCCTCAGTCACCAGCATCCAAGATGCCAATATAAGCGCATAGGGTTGATTAGGGCTGAGCAGCCGCGTGGGGGTCAGGTTAATATGTCCTTGCCCATGTGTGATCTGGGTGCTGATCACTCTAGCCTCAGTGCTTTGCCGCAGTGGTTTTTGCGTCAGGTCATCCACCACGTCGTCATCGACCCCTGCACGCAGTAAGAAAATGCTTTCTTCGGCGTTGGCAGGGAGATGCGGCAACTCGAGCTGCAAGGTGGGCAACCGCGGCATGGCCTCAGCAGACCATGCATCACCCTTGGCATCAAAGACACGTAAAACCCTGGTCGACTCCTGTGCCAGAAGCACGCTTTCAGGCTCTGTCGGATTGGGTTCTTGGCTTGCGATCGATGCATCAAGACAGGCGCTAAGGCCTATCACCAGGAGGAGAATCAAATTGAGCATGCTTATCTATCGACCCATAAGCGCTCTTAGTTGCGATTTATTTTGCAGTTAAGTTTATGCGTTTATATGCGAGCGCAGGATCGCTGCAGCATCGTTAACGCTGTGCATCAGGTAACGCGCTTTGAGCGATAGATGCTGAGCACTGAGCTGCTGAGGCACCTGCGTCACCAAACGCTGACGCAAACGATGAAGGGTAATCGCCGCAGCGACCGATACATTGAGGCTCTCCACAAAGCCCTGCATGGGAATGGCAAAGCTATCGGTAACATGCTCACAAACCTGCGCACTGGGACCGCGATGCTCATTGCCCAACACAATCGCCACCGGGCGATCCATAGGCAGGGTCTCGGGCGTATAGCGTCCCTTCATAGTGGCTACAAACAGCCGATAGCCCTGCTGTTCGGCGTCATGCAAACAGGGCATGGCCTGGCGATAATAAGCCAGGTCGAGCCAGCGATGTGAGCCCTTGGCAACTTGCTTGGCCGCACTCGGAGCGTGGTGTTCGCTAATAATGTTGACGCGCCCAATGCCAAAGGCTTCGCAGCTGCGCAGAATCGCGGCCACGTTATGGGGATCGGCGAGATTATCCAAGATGGTCGTAATGCCAAAGGTACGACCTGCCACAACCTCCTCGATACGCGCTAAGCGCTGCGCCGTCACCAGGGGACTGAGCGCATCTATCACCGTCTCCGCTGAAGCGGGCAATGGCGGCGGGCCGACAAGCGTAAAGGCCTCGGCATCATCGCGACGCATAGGCAAGCCTACACATCAAGGGCCTCAGCATCAGCGCCAATCGCGTGATGCATAATAAAGTTAAAACGAGGCGCAGGGTCTTTGCCCATTAAGTCTTGAACCAGGCGATCCACCTCGGTATCGGCATCGATGGTGATGCGCAAAATACGGCGTTTAGTGGGATCGAGGGTGGTCTCGCGCAACTCGGCCGCGGTCATTTCGCCCAAGCCCTTGAAACGACTGATTTCGGCTTTGGCATTGCCCGGCAAGCCATCGAGCACGCGCGTGCGTTCATCATCGTCGCTGGCCCAAAAGCTCTGCTTGGCTGTGTCGATGCGATACAAAGGTGGCTGCGCCAGGTAAACATAACCCTGGTGAATCAGCTGCGGCAAAAGGCGGTAAAAGAAGGTGAGTAGCAAGGTGGCGATGTGATGCCCATCGGAATCGGCATCCATCAGCAAGATGATTTTGTGGTAGCGCAAACGCGCCGGATCGAAGTTATCCCCGATGCCACACCCCAGAGCCGAGATAATATCTTGCAGCTCTTTGTTTTGACCGATGGTGCTTGTGGTGGCGCGTTCGATGTTGAGCACCTTACCGCGTAAGGGCAGAATAGCCTGAAAGCGCCGATCGCGACCCTGCTTGGCATTGCCGCCTGCGCTATCGCCCTCCACCAGAAAAAGCTCTGACATGGTGGCATCTGTGCTGGAACAATCAGCAAGCTTGCCGGGAAGATTTAAGCGATGACCGAGAGCGGTTTTGCGTCCCACCTGAGCTGCCGCCGCTCGACTGGCTAGGCGCGCACGCGCGGCCAGAATCACCCGCTGCACAACGGCTTCAGCACTCTTAGGGTTATCGTACCACCACTGCTCCAAAGCAACCCGCACCGCGGACTCTACCTTGGCTGTCACCTCGGGATTGTTGAGGCGTTCCTTGGTTTGGCCTTGGAACTGCGGCTCTTCGACATACACGCTGAGAATCGCAAACAGACCTTCGCGCACATCTTCGGCGGACACCTGCAAACCTTTGGGCAAGAGCTTTTGCGCGGTAGTGTAACTGCGAAAGGCTTTAATAAGTCCTTGCTTAAGTCCATTCTCGTGAGTGCCCCCGGAAGGCGTAGGAATCCCGTTGGCATACGAGCGAATGTGCTCCTGCGGAGACTCGCTCCACTGCATCACCAGCTCCATGCGCGGGTCATCGGCGCGCTCCAACGCAAAGGCTTGCGCATGCACCATGGAGGCATTGAGCGCTTGGCCCAGATGCTGGAGGTAATCGGCAATACCGCCAGGATAGAGAAAACTTTCTTTATCCTCGCATGCGGGATCATCAAAGCTAATACGCAAGCCTTTGTGCAAGTAGCTTTTGGCCTGTAGGTATTCGCGAATACGCGTGGGGTCGAACTTGGCTTTGGTGCCAAAAATCTCGCTGTCGGGTTGAAAATAAATCGCGGTGCCCGAACCTTTGGTCGCCTTGATACGCTGCAGCTCGGAGATTGCCTTACCGCGTGCAAAACGTTGCCGCGACAAATGACTATCACGCCGCACCTCCGCTTCGAGATGCGATGACAGGGCATTCACCACTGAGGAGCCAACGCCATGCAAACCGCCCGCGACTTGGTAGTTTTTGCCGGAGAATTTTCCGCCGGCATGCAAGGTGGTCAAAATCAGCTCCAGCGCCGGACGTTGATGCTGCGGGTGAATGTCGGTGGGAATACCGCGGCCGTTATCCTCTACGCGCGCACCGCGATAGTCTTCATCCAGGCGCACCTGAATGTGCGTGGCATGACCATTGATCACCTCATCGATCGCATTATCGACGATTTCCCAGAGCAGGTGATGGTAACCACGCAAATCAGTGCCACCGATATACATCGCGGGTCGTTTGCGAACCGGCTCTAGACCTTCGAGAACTTCGATATCTGCAGCAGAGTAGCGTTGCGCCATAGGTTTATTCGGAAAAACACTTAAGAGTCAGTAGGGAATACAGGGATGACAATCTCTGGCGATTGCACTTCGTTGATACGGCCACGCTTGAAGAGCGCGTGTCCTTTGCCGCCACGGCGGCTGGGCTTGGGATGTCCAGACTTGAGCGTGAACACTTTGCCAGACTGGTGCACTGCCTTGAGAACATCGGTCGCGTTATTGAGCGCGATGGCGCCCATGACCTCATCGCCTTGGCCTAGCTTGATCAGGGTCACGCCTTTGCCAACCCCACCCAGCAAGGAAATATCCGTTGCGGCACAGCTAAGCGTATGTCCTTGGCGCGTCATGCAACTCAGTTGAGCCTGAGAATCGAGCAGCTGCACCGCGATCACCTCATCGTCATCGCGCAGTCGACAGTAGCGCTTGCCTGCCCGCGTGGTTGTATCGCGATAGGCACGCAGTGATAAACGCAAACACTGCCCCAACTTGGTCACCACACAAAGATGCGGTGTTTGTTGCTCGAGTTCGGTCTCCGCATCAAGCTCGGGCACCTCTAAGAAACGCGGGTCCATGCTAAGCGCTGTCACGATGCGCTCACCATCCTGCATACGCACCAAGGTCTGAATAGCCACGCCAAAACCTGTGCTGGCAGGCACGTCGACCATTCGCATCACGTAACAGGACCCGCGATTGCTAAACAGCGCTAAAGCATGCCGTGTCGACCCCGCCTGCACAGCAAGGACCCGGTCACCATCGCGCAAACGGGTTGCCTGCAAATCGCGAATGCGCTGCTGACGCTTGATCCAGCCCTGCTGGGTCACCAAGACCATCACATCCTCATCCACAATGAATGCGTCCGCATCGTAGCTGGGAACATTGCGCGTGTGAGCCAGGATGCGCGTGCGACGCTTGATCGCAAACTGAGCTTTGAGCTCGCTCAGCTCGTCACGGATCAACTGCCAACGCGGCGATTCTTTTTGTAATAGCGCGGCAAGAGCATCGGCCTGTTTACGCTTTTCTGCCAGTTCTTTTTGGATTACCAAAATCTCAAGACGCGCAAGTTTGTAGAGACGCAAATCCAAGATGGCGTTGACCTGATCTTCATCCAGCTCAAAGCGCGTCATCAGCTGCTTGGCCGCATCACTACGCCCTTCTGAATTGCGGATGATCGCAATGGTCTCATCCAAGGCATCAAAAACACGCGCAAACCCTTCGAGGATATGAATGCGCCGTCGCAAGGCCGCCAGATCATACTCCAAACGCTTGGTGATCACCTCAAAGCGAAAGTCGAGAAAATGGCGAATCAACCCGGGTAACCCCACACGTTGTGGTGCGGCAACATCGTGCTGCGCCGTGGGAACCAACACGGTGAGATTTACATGGACGTTGCTCTCAAGAGGGGTGTGTTTGTAGATATAGGCAATCGCTAACTCGGGGTCGGCGCCTTTTTTGAGCTCGCAAACCACACGACACTGGGCATCGCTTTCATCGCGCACGTCCACGAGCTGCGGCAGTTTTTTAGCTAGGACCGCATCGGCGATCTTTTCCACCACCACGCGCCGCTCGATACCGTAAGGAATCGATGTGATGATGATCTTAGCCTGTTTATCAGCATCCTCGACATGCCACTCACCACGTAGCTTGAGCGACCCCTGCCCTTTTTCGTAAAGCTCAGTGAGACTTTGCTTGCTTGCTTGTAGCTCGCCGCCAGTGGGAAAATCTGGCCCACGCATATGCTGCAACAGCGTGCGCACATCGATATCGGGCGTATCGATAGAGGCAATGCAGGCATCGATGACTTCGCCTAAATGATGCGGCGGAATCGCGGTTGCCATGCCCACTGCAATGCCTTGCGAGCCATTCACCAAAAGATGCGGAAAGCGCGAAGGCAGCACCGTTGGCTCTTCACGCGTGCCATCGTAGTTGGGCCGCGTTGAAACCACCTGCTTATCGAGCTCCATCAGCAAATGCTCAGCCAGAGGCTGCAACTTTGCCTCGGTGTAACGCATTGCCGCCGCCCCATCGCCATCGGGAGAGCCGAAGTTACCTCGTCCGTCCACTAAAGGAGCCGCTAGGGTAAAGTCTTGGGCCATGCGCACGAGAGCGTCATAAATGGCTCCATCGCCGTGGGGATGGAACTTGCCCATCACATCGCCAACAATGGCGGCACTCTTGCGATAGCGCGCATCATGCCGCAGTCGCAGTTCGTGGTACATCGTGTAGAGGATGCGTCGTTGAACGGGCTTGAGGCCATCGCGCACATCGGGCAGCGCACGCGAGGTGATCACGCTTAGGGCATAGTTGAGATAACGCTTGCGTGTTTCCTCAGTAAAGGAGGCGTCGGCTATATCAGCCAGCACAGGAGGCTTAGCGCCTCCGCCTTTTCTTGAACCGCGGCGGGGCATAGGCCTTCCCTATGCGCGAAGACACCCCTGCGCGCAACATTGCGATCACAGGGGTGCCCTATCCCGCCCTCACTTCACTCTGATCCTGGCTTGCATCTGATCCTCACGATGCGTGCGAGCGAAGCGAGCGCCTGCGTAAGCAGGGCAGCAGAGTGCGGCGGAGCCGGAGCTCGACGTATCTTTTAAATACGCCTTCGTCGCTGTGGTCCGGGCGCACTCAGGCTCAAGGCAAATTGAGAGCGGGCTAGATTGGTGCAGATATTTTTAAGAAGTTACAGTTTAGCGCCTAAAGCACCGATCAACTTCTTCTTTTGCTTATCTTTATAGACTTCGAGAATAAGACCAAACACTGGTGGTTGCCCAAAGTCTTGACTGTACATACGCACGGTACGGCCAGGCTTGACCCCGGGCGCTGCCAACGATTTGGGCACAGTGATAGGGGGCATGGTCAACTTACGGGTCTTCTTGCCAACAGGAACACACTCGTTTTGGTAATGCACCTCACCTGAAGCATCGATACGTGCAATGCGATTGGTAGGCGTGCATTTGTAGATCGGCACCTTCCATTTGACGGTCTTGAAGCTAACGATGAGCGAATCGCCCTTCTTTTTGACCGACTTGATTTGTGCATCACCGCTTACCTTGTTGAGCTTGGCCTTCTCGCCAGGCTGGGTCCAACCGCCATAGACAGGAAAGACGATATCGGTCTGGATGCGCTTAAGTGCGAGCTCGTTCCAGGAAGGAGAATGCGACCAGTGGTTAAGCTGGAAACGCTCAGCGGAACGAATGGGAAATTTATCCAGGTCCTTGAGAACCTCGGCAAGGGCATAAGCGCCCGCACTGACCGCCGCATCACGTGGTCCAAACACAGGGATACCTTGAGATAACACCTGGGTGCGTAAGAAGCTGGCGAAGATACGACTATCGACGGCTTTTTCGTCACTGCCGCGAATAATCTCACACGCCGAAAGAGCTGTTGAAATGGTGTAACCAAAGTTATCCGAAGTCGCACGAATGACTTCATCGATGGTCTTGGGTTTCACGGCTCCGATATGATCGATAAGCGCTTTACGCAGTTCTTTGTTGCAACCCGCAAAAGACTTGAGAAGTGCTTTCTTGCTACGCTTATTCCTGAAGAAGAGAAACTCGTACTTGTGTGCAAGATCTAAGCGCTTTTTCGCTTTTTTGGCATCAGCCAAGTAGCGCTTAAAACCCTTCGTGGGAGCCTTGAAAATAATCTGGTTAAGCTCAGGGGATTTCTTGGCCATCTTTTTGTAAAATGCCGTGCGATGCTTCATGTAGTGCTTCGTAAAGCCATAGTTGTAGATCATATGCGCCATCTCACCGGCACTGGCTTTTGCGGCTTTCAGTTCGGCAAGAAGATTTTTGATTTTCATCGCAGGGTAGTCTTGGTTAGCCGCAATGAAACGGGCAACCCATGCAGGGCTCATGAGCTTAGATTTGCTGTCGTTAAGGGACAAATGAAAAGGCCTAAGAACACTGTACATGAGCGCACCACGAACCAGCTCACTGGCGGGTTTTTCCTGGCGCAGCATGTAGCTCCAAGGGTACCGGTCACGCTCTAGTTTTTTGCAGCCGATCAGCTGACGCCCCGCGGCATGCTCAAGCGCCTCGTCCAAGGAACCGGCAACTTTATCTTCCCAAGCTTTGCAGATCTTCTTGCGATCATCATCGGGATATTTCGTCGCTGACAGGTAACCCAAGATAACCTGCAAGGCATTGTCGCTCACCCCCAGGTGATTGAGCGCGAACTGACGTCCCTGCGCCACCCACTTCTGACGCACTTTGTCCTTGGGACGGATACAGGCTGAATGGGAAAGGTATCTTAGGTTTTCAAGCGTAATCGCGCCTTCATTTTCTTCGACATCGTTTTGAAAACGCTGAGCCAGCTCGCGCGACCAACTGAGGTATGAGCTGAGCACTTCAGATTCAATCGCTTCGGGCGACTTCTTACACCAGGTTGGCGTGACCGGTTTAACCTTCGCAACGCCAGGCGCTGGTTTCACAAGGTCTTTGCCCGTGGGTGGACCCGAATCTTTGTCGCCATAGCCGTCGGGACCAGCGGCCATCAGCAGCAGAGCAAGGGGTAAACACAGGCTAGCGGGGTGGATAAATAGACGTGAATAGTTCATGCAAACTCCTTCTGTTTGATAGCTTAGACGGACAACTAGAGCTCTTATTCACTTAATCGAGCCATCGTCTAAAAAAATGTGAGAATATTTCGCCTCAGACCCTGCATAGGGGCATCGGTATAATCAAGTCAGACGTGTAATACCACAAAGCACATGAGCGCCAAACACCAAGAAATATCCCACGGTCTTACCTAGGCAGCTTGAATAGTGCTTTTGAGATTATTCACACCAAGCGCGCTGAGTACCTCTTGCACCCGTGTCACAGCATCAACCTCAAGCTCCTGCTCAAAGCGACAGTGCAGTCTAAAGTCCGGGGTCAACCGCCACGCGCCTTGCGATTTAGCCACCAAGCGCATGATCTGCTCGGGCTCCAAGGGGGTCTGCTGATCCACATGCAAAGTGACCCGAGTCGCGTTGGCCTCACAGCCCAGCACCCGCAGTTTTCGCAACGCAGGCTTGAGAGCCATGATGCGAATCAAATGACGCACCGGTTCAGGCATGGGACCAAAACGGTCTTCCATCTCGCTGCCTAATTCAAAGACAGTGGATTCATCCGCAGCCGAGGCCAGCTTTTTGTAGAAAGACAAACGCAGGCCTACATCATCGATGTAATCGTCGGCAATGTAGTGCTCCATGTCGAAGGTGAGTTCGGGATCGACACCTTGGTCGTAAGTCTCACCCCGCAGTTCGGCGACGGCCTCTTCGAGCATGTGCACAAAAAGGTCGGTGCCGACTGCAGAGACACTGCCGCTTTGCTCTGCACCCAGCACATTACCTGCGCCGCGCAGCTCCATGTCCAGTGAGGCAATCTGAAAACCGGACCCCAAGGTGGTAAAACGCTCAAGAGCCTCGATGCGATAACGGGCCTCGTCGGTGAGGCGATTAACGGGCGGGGTCAGCAGGTAGCAATACGCTCGCTCACGGGAACGCCCCACACGTCCACGCAATTGGTAAAGCTGCGATAGACCAAAGGTATCAGCGCGATCGATAATCATCGTATTGGCGCGAGGAATATCCAAGCCGCTTTCAATAATAGTAGTGGAGCAAAGCATGTCGTACTGTCCTTCGACAAACTCGGTCATCAGCTGCTCCAATGCACCCTCTTTCATTTGTCCGTGCGCAACGGCGATGCGGACGTCGGGCATGAGCTCTTGCAAACGTGCCGCGCGTTCATAGAGGCCCTCGATGCGATTATATACAAAGAAAACCTGCCCGCCGCGATTGAGCTCGCGTTGGATAGCTTCGCGCAGCAGGTGATCATCCCAACGACTGACGAAGGTACGAATCGCACGGCGATCGACCGGAGCGGTGGTGATCAGTGACAAGTCACGCAAACCACTCACCGCCATTTGCAGCGTCCGAGGAATCGGCGTGGCGGACAGGGTCAGCACATCCACATGCGCACGCAACTGCTTGATGCGCTCTTTGTGCGTCACGCCAAAGCGCTGCTCTTCATCGACCACCAACAAGCCCAAACGATGAAAGTGAATGTCTTTAGACAGCAACCGATGTGTGCCCACCACAACATCCACCTTGCCTTCTTTAAGGCCGGTGACGATTTCCGTCTGCTCTTTGCGATCCAAAAAGCGCGACATCATCGCCAAACGCAGCGGATAATCGCGAAAGCGCTCTTGGAAGGTGAGGTAATGTTGCTGGGCCAACACCGTGGTTGGACACAGCAAGGCAACCTGACGTCCCGCCATCGCAACACGAAAAGCAGCGCGCATCGCCACCTCGGTTTTGCCAAAGCCCACGTCGCCGCAAATCAGACGATCCATAGCTCGCGGTGACTCCAAGTCCGCCATCACCTCATCGATGGCACGGGCTTGATCGGGGGTTTCTTCAAAGGGAAAGGTGGCCTCAAACTCGGCGTAACTATCCCCCTCCTGACTGGGCGCAAGCCCTTCACGCACATCCGCAGCGCGCTGGGCGTAAAGCTTGAGAAGCGCATCGGCCAGGTGGCGCACATCGCGGCGAACCTTGGCTTTGGTTTTGGCAAAACTCTGACCACCAAGTTTATCGAGGCGAGGGTTAAGGCCCTCTTTGCTGGCATATTTTTGGATCTGATGCAGGCGCGTGACAGGCAAAAAGAGCTTGCCGCTACGGTATTCAATCACCAGCACCTCAACGTCAGCAACGGGCTTACCCAGCATCTTGTCGGACTGACTTTGCCCTAAGTGTTTACGCTCAATGCCAAGGTAACGCCCAATGCCATGCTCCGTGTGCACCACATAATCGCCGGTCTGCAGCTCGCGCAGATCTTCCAGGAAAGCCTGCGCCTGATCGCGCAGTTTTTTGGGGCGATGACGACGATGACGACGCTCACCAAAAATCTCCTCCTCCGTGACGCACACCAGTAGCTCTGTGCCAAGGACAAAGCCATCGTGAAGACTTCCCATCACCACATGGGCACACTCGGAGGCAAGCTGATGCGCGTGCAACACATCGACGCGCTCGCGATGCACCTTCACCTGCACGCCATAGGTCTTAAGCACCTGCGCTAAGCGCTCCCCCTGGACGCTAGTGCGGGTGGTGAGCACAACCCTCATGCCGTCGTTAATCCATCCTTCGATGCGACTGGCTAAAGGATACAAGCCCCGTTGCTCAGAGGTATTCGACCGGCGCTGCCGTAAAGCCTGACGCAAAGGCTGATGGTCCTCGCCCCCCAAGCGCAGCAGTGCATCGGCATCAGGCGGACTCAACAGAGGTGCAAAGGCAGCAGCGATATCACTTTCCGCCTCATCGTCAGCGTCTTGGCCCAACACCGCCAAGGGGTGCACCACACATAACGAGGGTGACGACAACGAGGTGATCAGACCTTGGGCATCAAGGTAATGGTCCTCAAGCCCATAGCAGGGCGAGCCATCCTGCTTGCGCGCCTCGGCGTCTCTCTGCGCTTGCGCGTAACGTGCTGCATAAGCACGTTGACAGCCCACGGGATCGATGAGGACACGCCGGCAGCCTGCGGGAAGATAGCTAAAGGCATCACACAATCCTCCATAAAAAGCTGGCAGATAGGCCTCAATGCCCACGATGTGACGCCCGCTCATCACATCGTCGATCAGCTGCTTTGCTCTTAGCGTGGGGTAATTAACGCTATCGCAAAGCTGATGCAGGCGCGTTCTGAGCTCCCCCGCATCATCGGCCTGCGGAACCAGAGTTTCGCGCACGGGATTAAAGGTGACCTGCGCCACCGAATCAAGGGTGCGCTGCGTGTCGGGATTAAACTGCTTGACGCTCAGAACCAACCAGTCATCCAACTCAATCCGCACAGGATAAGAGGACTGGGGTGGATAAACATCGATGATCGACCCGCGCACTGCAAAAGTGCCTGGGTCTTCGGCAACGGGTGTGCGCAGGTAGCCGCCACTAACCAGAGCCAGCAGAAAAGCATCGCGATCGAGCTCTCCTTCGGCTTCGACAAGGTAGGATCGCGCCGCAATCGCGCTGGGAGGTGGCAATAAACGCATCAGCCCGGTCACCGAGCTCACCCAAAATCGCCAAGTTGTATCGCGGGTGATACGCGCCAACGCCGAGAGGCGATCCATGGTCACGCGACGGTCGGGAGCAACTTGTACGAAGGGTGTGGTGTCCGGTGCAGGCAACAAGACTACGGGGGACTGGTCGACGGATGCATCGCTGGCACCCAGCATAAAACGCAGGTCTGCAGCCAAGTGACGGGCACTCGCCTCATCGGGCGTGCATATCAAACAGGGCTTTTGGTCCTGCCCTACTGCAGAGGCTAAGGCATAACTCAACGCACCCAGGGGCGCGTGCGTAACATCCACCCGCCCCTGACCTTCACGAAGCCATCGCTGCGTGAAACCAGCTACATTGACGCTATCCTGAGCGAGGGTCTGTTCTAGGGTTCTGCGGGGAGAATCCACAAGCGTGTATGTACTAGCTAGATGTTTTTTGAGGCTCGGCTGCATCGCCGATGAATACGTCATCGGAACACTTGGCGGGCTTTATCGCCGCGGTCCCCTGATCGATATGGCATAAACGCCGGGACAACCACCAGGGCGCGATCACCGTCGTGATCATCACCATCAATACAACAGCCGCATAAACACCCGGCTCAATAAGCGCATGCCCATCGTAGGTCATACTCGCGCCGACATTCGCAAAGATCAGTCCGACCTCGCCGCGTGGAATCATGCCTATGCCAACCATCATGCGGTCAGAGTTCTTGCCGCGTACACCCAAGCCCGCCACAAGCTTGCCGATAATCGCCACTAAGGAGAGCACCGCCGCCAATATCAGCGGTTGCATGCTCGTGATGCCGTCAAACTGCACCATCATGCCGGTGCGCACGAAGAAGATGGGCGCCAGTACGCCCACCGTAGGGGCAACGATTTCCGAGAGCTCATGCGAGGAGCTTTTGCCAAAGGGACGGACGTGCACTTCCTCCAACACCAGCCCTGCGGCAAAGGCACCCACAATCGCAGCCAGCCCAGCCCAGGCACTAAGGCCTGCCATCAAGAAACACAACCCGATGGAAATCGCAGTCAAAATTCCCGGCGCTCGCAGCTTTGCGGATACACGGAAAAAGGAAGGCATGATGTAGGAGCCAACCACCAGAGCCCCGGCCAAGAAGCCAAAGGCTAAGCCAAATATTTTGGCAAGTCCGGCGACATCGGGCACCGAGCCCTGCATGGCAATCGCTGACACCACGGCTAAAACAATCAGCCCAAGCACGTCATCGATCACCGCCGCACCTAAAATAATGCGGGTCTCGCTGCGTGAGATGGCGTTGAGATCTTTGAGCACGCGCGCGGTAATACCCACGCTGGTGGCACAAAGGGTCGCGCCGACAAAAAGGTGCAGGGTCGTGGGCGCATCGGGCAACAGCAAATAGCTTGCGCCGTATCCTAAACCCATCGGTGCCACAATACCCAGAATCGCCACCAAGCCAGACTGCGGGGCAACCTCACGCATCTCGGCAATGGTGGACTCGAGCCCAACTTCGAAGAGCAGCAGCACAACGCCCATCTCGGCAAGAAACTCCACCGAGGGCAAGGAAGGCGCATCGCTAAAGGTATGAATGCCTAGCAAAGAGAGGTTGCCCAACACGATGCCGGCAAAGAGCTCGCCCAACACCGGAGGTTGTCGCAAGCGCACAGCTAACTCGCCGCCTAATTTGGCAGCCAGAATCATTGCCGCCAGCACCAACCATACGTGGGCACTCGCACCATGGGCATCGCCTGAGGCTTGTGTCACGAGGGGAGAAAGGCACCAAAGAGTGACGACAAGGTAAAAACTCAAGCGCCGAAAAGGAGAAGATGAACGCATGCCGTTTGCTCAGTACATCAAAAGGGTGGGCTGCTTTGTACTGAGCAGGGGCGGATGACGCAAGCGCATGAATTGCACCCCAAGAACATAACCGATACACTGAGCCGCTATGGCTAAGATACATCGCTTGATCATGATCATCGGTTGGATTGCTTCTCTAACAGCGTGTGGTGACGACGGAAATGAAGGCAACGGCACGCCTCCAGATCAGATTCCAGAGACCTGCACCGAGCCCACAGGGGAATGCGCGCCTTCCGAAGCCATATGGATCGATGTCCCCGGTACGACCTGCATGAATGGCACGACGACGGGTGTTGGGGTGCGTTTTAATCCCGAATACCGCAATACCCTGATTTACCTCGAACCAGGAGGAGCCTGTTTTGATGAGTCCACATGCATGGACGTATTTCATCCCGATGGCTTTGGTCAAACAGACTTTGAAGATCTACTGGGAGGTTTTTTTCAAGCAGACAAACGAGGTGTTTTTAACATCCAAGATCAAAACAATCCCTTTCGTTTATGGAATCTTGTCTTCATTCCCTATTGTTCAGGTGATGTTCATGCTGGCCAAACGATCTTAGAGAATGTAAGTGATGCGCCTCGAGAAGTCGCGACTATGAAGCGATTTCATCAAGGCCACAGCAACTTGATGACAACGCTCGAATACCTGAAACAAAATCCCGTAAGCACATCCCAGATCGACGCAACCAATGTGGTCGAAGGCCTAAATCAGGCTGTACTCGCAGGCTCAAGCGCAGGTGGATTCGGAGCGGTTCTTAACTTTGCAGCTGTGCAAGAGTTCTTTGGCGATACACCAGTGCATTTGATTAACGACTCTGGGCCACCAATGCTCGATGACACCTTGCCTACATGCTTACAACAAGTGTGGCGCGACACCTGGGATCTAGATGCACTTTTACCTCAGGGATGTACGGATTGTTTCAACGCCAACGGTGGTGGTTTAATCAATCTTACGCCTTATCTTCTAAATAACTACCCCAACAGTAGGTTCGCTCTTCTATCCACACCTCAAGATGCAACCATACGAAGATTCTTTGGTTATACAGAAGATTCTGGCAACTGCGTTCCTAGCAGTCTCGATGGGCCGACCTTTGAGCAAGGTCTCCGCGATTCCATCGCCTTTATTAACCAAACGACGAGCGGCAGGTGGCACAGCTATATCGAAACAACGGCAGGTGCAGAAACAGACCACGTTCTTCTTTTACCGCCTTTCTTGATCCCAACCAACCTCTCATCCGAGCTCGCAACCTGGCTAGATGCAATGATTAACGATCCAGATAACTGGAGCGATAGCGGCTTGTAGCCCTGCCGTGCATCAGCTCCTAGCGGGCGGGTAAATGCAAGCCACTTTCTGCCCATTGCCAATGTCTTCGAGCAAGGGCTCAACCTCGCGGCAGGCTGCGTGTGCATGCAAGCAACGGTCTTGAAAGCGACAGCCCTGGGGCAAGGCATCAAGAGGAGGCACAACACCTGGAATTGTGGTCAGAGCCTCCCCTCGGCATACGTTGCGCGACGGTAAACTTGCAAGCAGCCCCTGTGTATAAGGATGCCTGGGACGGCTAAAGAGCGTCGCGGTATCCGCTTCTTCGACAATCTTGCCCGCGTACATCACCATCACCCGGTCGGTATAGTGGGCAACGACGCCCAAATTATGCGTGACGAGCAGCACACTCATACTGAGACGCTGCTGCAGGTCTCGCAAAATACCCAACACCTGCGCTTGCACCGTGACATCAAGAGCAGTTGTCGGCTCATCGGCAAGCAACAGTTTAGGACGGCAAGCAAGCGCCAAGGCAATCATCACCCGCTGGCGCATCCCCCCCGACAGCTCGTGCGGATACGCATCAACGCGCGTTTCAGGCGCAGCAATACCCACCTGCGTAAGCAGTTCAATCGCCCGTGCACGCGCCTTGCTCGCCGACCAAGACCCATGCAGCCGCAAAGCTTCCGCGATATGCCAGCCCACGCGGTACACTGGATTGAGGGCCGAGGAGCTTTCTTGAAACACCATGGCGATCGCTCGCCCACGCAGTGCATTCATCTCGGCCTCGGAGCATGCAGCCAAATCGCGACCGTCAAAGATCACCTGCCCCGATTCGATCTGCGCAACAGAAGGCAAAAGTCGCAGCATAGACAAGGCCGTCATGCTCTTGCCGCAACCGCTTTCCCCCACAAGCCCGACACATTCGCCTGGACGCAGCTCAAAGGAGATGCCGTCAACAGGACGCACACGCCCCTCCGCGCTGCGCAACGAAGTGACGAGATCACGAACCTGGAGCAAAGCGTTCATGTGCAATCGTAGCAGCGTGACGTCTGGCCCATTCGGCCATGGCAATGCCGGCTGCAACGGCAATGGGATAGGAGTGGTTAATGCCATACATGGGAATGGCCACAACGCTTTGAGCGCATGCCAGAATCTCGGGTGCCACACCCTCGTCTTCGTTACCAAAAACTAACACTGCATCGCGGGGTATCGGTGCGTGCCAAAGGGAATGCGAGGATGGCTCACGCTCAAACGCGATAAGCGGCCACGCCTCATCTTGAGCCTCTTTTATAAAGTCAGCTCGACTCGTAAACTCACGGATATGCTCATACCGCTGCATCCCCATAGCTGCGCGCTCATACCAGGGCTCGTCTCCCACCAATAGGATTTCCTGAGCCATGAAAGAATGGGCGGTGCGAATGATGGAGCCAATATTAAAGGGATTCTTGGCGCGGTCGATCACAACCCGGAAGGGATGGCGCAACTCATCAAGGGCATCGCAAATCGCCTGACGTTCCAAGCCAAAGGGAGACACTTTCATAGGAAGAAAAAAACACGGACCTCAAAGGTCATTACTTCCATTTAATGCTGCAGCCCATCGACGGAACAGCGTCAAAGGCAACGCCCTTGCCCGCCAACGTACTATCTAACACCTCACGCAAATCGTGACGGCTTACCTGCTCGGCGTTTTGCCAGTTGTCGTCAATGCGACCGTTATAGACGAGGTGACGCTGCGCATCGAAAACGAAAACATCCGGTGTACACATGGCATCGTAAGCACGCGCGACGGACTGCTCGGCATCGTACACATAAGGAAAGGGAAAGGCTTTATCACGCGCGCGCTGCTGCATGGCTTCATACGAATCGTCTGGGTAAGCCTCAGCGTTATTGGCGCTGATCGCAACCAGCTGAACTCCCTGATCGGCATAATCCTGTTGAATCGCGATAAGCCGATCTTCACAGGCAATTGCATAAGGACAATGATTGCAGGTAAACACAACCACCAACACCTTTGCATCCTGAAATGAAGCGAGGTTCCATGTTTGACCATCCACACCAAGCAGCGAAAAATCAGGAGCTTGAGTGCCTTTGGCCATGCCTTTTGAATACGCCAGCGCCATGGTGGCTGCCATAGCATCTGAGTCTCATTATGCTACCGTGGACCGATGAAAAGCAGCCCCTTAGCTTCTGCTCCGCTCAATCGACAAGCCTTACTTACACCCGCCGAAAGCCCCCAGCGTTACGAAGTCATCAATGGTCAATTAGAGGTGTCATCAATCCCCTCAACAATTCATCAATTGATTTGCCGTCGGTTACTTTATCGTCTCATGAAAGAGCTCGAAGAGTTGGGCACTGCATACGTCTTTCACGCTCCCACCGAAGTGATGTTGAATGCCTCTACCTCGGTATTTCCAGACCTCGCAGTGGTACGCTGCAGTCGGCATCAGATCATCAGCCATCAAGCGATCGAAGGTTGCCCCGATCTCATCATCGAAGTGACATCTCCGAACAGCGAAAAGCGCGACCTGACGCTCAAGCGTTATCTTTACGCCCAGGCAGGAGTACCTGAGTACTGGATTGTGCATCCTCGTAAATGTGTGATCAACCGCATGCATGACGCAGTTCCTGAACAAGGACAGTACGCCACACGCACACCCGTGCACGTCCACGAAGCCATCCATTCAACCGAGTTCCCCGACCTTAGTATCCCTCTCGAGGGAATCTTCCGACCTCTTTGAGTAGTGTCCTAAGGTGCGAATTGCATCCAGCACGATTGTGCCTATAAGCAGACCCGTCCTATGTTCAGCCTCGCGTTTTTTTGGATTGCTGTCCTTTGCCTCAGCGTCTCGTGGTTTCTCTACGCCATGTTTGCGCGCACGGCGATAAGCTACATGCGCGCCTACAAGCCTTATATGCCACTGCCTTTTTATCCAGCGATATCCCTCATCAAGCCACTGCGCGGTCAGGACCCCGCCCTGGCTGACAACTTACGCAGCTTCTTCGAGCAAAATTATCCGGGACCGCGTGAGATTGTCTTCAGCAGCACAGATGCAGACGATCCAGCGATGGCTGTCGCAGGGCGTGTCGCTGCAGAGTACCCATGGGTTCAGGTCAAATTCGTGCACGCAGACGTCAACTACGGTCGCAACCCTAAAGTCGCCAATATGAAAGGCGCCATCGACGCAGCACGTTATGACCTAATCTTCCAATCTGACTCCAACGTTCGAGTAGGCCCCAGTTATCTGAAGCAAATCGTCGCGGAGTTCATGCAAAAACGAGCAGACTTGCTCAGTTGTGTCTTTGTCGGTACCGGCGAAAACTCCTGGGGAAGCGCTCTCGAAAATCTGCAACTCGGCAGTTTCAACGCCCCTTGCATGTGCGTTGCAGCTGAACGCACCAACATGAGCGGTGTCGTGGGCAAATCGCTGCTACTGCGGCGTCGAGACTTGCATATCATCGGTGGCCTTGAACACATACGCCACCTTCTTTGCGAGGACTTTTATCTTGGCGAGCTTTACGTGGCGAAAGGACGACGGGTTGTGATTTCAAGAACGCTTGTACACAACTACAACGCCAACCTAAGTGTCATGCAGTTTCTGCAACGCCATGCACGCTGGTTCAAACAGGCAGCAGCGATTCGTCCCCTGGCTTATATTGGCTCTATCGTTTTTAATCCCACTGCCATCGCATTATTTATTTGGCTGCTTAATTATAACAGTCGCACCTATCTACTGATCTTGGGACTCACCGCCCTCGCAAAAAGTCTAAGCGACTACACCTTGCTGACGAAAATGCGCGGCTACGGAATGCGCTGGTATTACGCCTGCCTCATGCCCTTTAAAGACCTGCTCATGACCTTGGTGTGGTTTTACAGTGCGTTCTCGCGCACGGTGGTCTGGCGAGGCAACCGCTTACGCTTCGGTCGCGGTACCAAAATCGCCGAGCAAGTCACAGCTCTTCCCCACCCCACGCCAATCGCTTCTCCGCTCAGAGCCTAAAGCATTACCCACACGATTGGTCCTTAGTCCATGCAGTTCATTGATGAAGTTGAGATCGAGCTCATTGCTGGACGCGGGGGACATGGATGTGTTGCCTTTCGGCGCGAGAAGTTCATTCCCAAAGGTGGCCCATCAGGAGGTGACGGTGGGAACGGTGGCAACATCTACCTCGAAACAGACCCCCGCCTAACCACCCTCCTCGACCTCAGGTATCGCGCCTCGATTCGAGCTAACGATGGCGAACCCGGACGCAGCAAAGATCAATACGGCAAAAACGGCGATGATATTACCTTGCGCGTACCCATGGGCACGCAGGTCTTTGACCGTGATACACAAAAGCTCATC
>CAYWAT010000017.1:29944-30683 GCA_964456305.1 uncultured Polyangiales bacterium
CACTGGTGCCAATCAACGTTTTCGCATCGCACGCGGTGGTCGAGGTGGTCGGGGCAACATTCATTTTCGCTCGCCCACCAACCAAGCCCCTCGCCAAGCCGAGCCAGGATCACCTGGAGAGACTCGATCGCTACGGTTGGAGCTCAAGCTACTCGCTGATGTGGGAGTCATTGGTTTTCCCAATGTGGGCAAAAGCACGCTGATCGCTGCGGTTTCACGCGCACGTCCCAAAATCGCCGACTATCCCTTTACCACCCTCACGCCCAATTTGGGCATGGTGCGCATCGACGACAACGCCAGCTTCGTCATCGCCGACATTCCGGGCATTATCGAAGGGGCCTCAGAGGGCACCGGGCTTGGATTGACTTTTCTACGCCATATCGAACGCACGCAGGTGCTCTTGCATATGCTCAGCATCGACCCCGATCCATCACGCGAACCCTTACGTGACTTTGACGTGCTCACCCGTGAGTTGGCCTCTTTCTCGCCCGAACTAGCAGCCCAACCTACGTTAGTTGCCCTCAACAAATGCGACCTCCCCGAAACCCAGCAACACTGGGAAAGCATTCGCGAGGCCCTAAGCAAACGTGGCCTACCTGTATTCACAATCTCAGCAGCAACCTCGGAAGGGGTGCAACCTCTTATCGAAGCACTGTATCAAAACCTGCAAAGCCAAAAGGCACAACTGTAAGGCACTAGGTACATGTCCGGTTGATTGACAGTCATAGATGTCCGCTTT
>CAYWAT010000018.1:0-9213 GCA_964456305.1 uncultured Polyangiales bacterium
CTCTTTGCAGGCTGGCAACCTTGGAGCGGCGCCTTCAGCCGCAGAGCAACCGGCACCCTTGTTGCCGACCGCAGCGGCTCGGCGCGACCCTATGCCATCTTTAACCTGCAGCCCCGAGGCGTTCTTTTCATCGGCCCCAACACCGAGGTGTACGAAGGCATGATCATCGGCGAGCATAACCGCGCCAATGACCTCGACGTCAACGTGACCCGGGAAAAGAAGCTCACCAACATTCGCGCCGCCGGCCGCGACGATAACGTCCTGCTCACCCCACCACGGGTCATGACCATCGACACCGCACTCGAGTTCATCGACCAGGACGAACTCGTCGAAGTTACCCCGGAACACGTGCGCTTGCGCAAAGTCGTCCTGCAAGCCAACCGCCGCCCCAAGCGAGATGCGTAGGGTCCAACCAATCCTGCTGTAGTAGCCACGAGGGCCAAGCCCAGCGACACGAAGAACTTAGTTAGGCAACGTAGAGCCCGAGGGCAGTAGCATCACGTAATCCCAGGCGTCGGCATACTTGATCTTGACGCGGCGCAAGGGTGATGGGCCTTCTTTAGGTCGATCGAGGAAGTCGAGCGTAAGACCGTCGGTGTGAAACAAGAGAGGAGTCTGCTCACTCTCGAAGGACTGATACCAGTCAGCGAAGGTGGAAAAGCGGGCAAATAAAGCCATGTGGTTTCGCGCCCAAGTCCACATGTCGTAATGATGCCCTGCCTCATGGCCATTTTTAGCAAGGGCCTTGATGCTGGCGTGGCTCTCCAGCTTAATGCTGACAAAGCTCTGCCCGCTTTGCACCAAGTGATGGGCCAGCTGACCGGGCTCCTGCTTATCGCTGCGACCGGCTCCTACCCACGCGATCACAGTCGCGTCTTCATTACTGAGCAGTTCAAGCACATGCGCATGCATGGCCTTATCGCCATCCTCGGTATTAGCTTCAGAAGCGTCACCGTCGATAGGAGCGATGTGAACCCCATTAACCAACGCACTCTCGATGAGCTCGCGATGCTCTTGCTCAACAAATGCGCGGGCATCGGCAGGAAAATCATCGGGAAGCTGTTCAAGCACGTCCTCAACCGAGCTCGCATTGGCAAAGACCTCGCGATATTCGGCAGGGAGCTCGAGCGCTAGGTGAGTAAGCCCTTGCTCTGCCAAGTGTGGCATCGCCTCAACCAAGAAGGGCTCATCGTTGACCCCGTATGTCTCGCCAATGAGCAGCAAGCGGTGTTCATCAAGCAATGCATCGAGGCTATGCGCGATGGAATCGCCTTTGACCTCAGCTTGCTCGAGCGATTGCTTGACTTCATCGTTTGATAGCCGCGTATTGACCACTACGGTTTTATCCAAGGCGCCCATATCTTCGCCCTGGGAGCTCCCTGCACAAGCAGCGGTGGCTAAGACAACAACGATACTGATTAAATAAGAGATACTACGAGTGCGATTCATGGTACAGCCTGTCTAAGTTAAGTGGAGGGGCGGCAACGTAGCAGCAAATCAGCAGTAAGCAACATGAGCACGGTAAAAGTGCACCAGCCCGCCCTCACTTCACTCTTAGCTTGACTGCGTCCGGTCCTCGCGTCTCGACGTATCTTTAATACGCCTTCATCGCTGTGGTCCGGGCGCGCTCAGGCTCAAGGCAAATTGAGAGCGCTCTGACCCAAGCTTATGAACGGACAAGACAATACCACGACGCACAAGATAGGCGTCGCTCAGGCATTGAGTTTGGCGAAAGTAAAAAAACTACAAGCGACCATCAGCGATAGCCTGGTTAATATAGGCCGCCGCCTTGTCATTGCTCTCGCGGGTGGTTTTCTCGATAGCGCCTTCGACCAGCTTGCCCACACCGAAGACCTTAACATCACAGCGCATCGAAAAGACACGATAGATGCTCTTGTCATCGATAGCTTCCACCCAAAGCTCACCCTGGAGCTCGATCTTATTGGCCAGCTTGGGAGGCTCAACGGTAAAGCGATAGTGCTTATCCTCAGGGGTGTAGCTGCCCTTTTCGACATAACGAATGGTCTCACCCAAGACGCTACGCACCGGCCCAGGTAACTTGGCTTCGGGCTCGGTCACCACCACACGCGTCATACGGCCATCCTCAAAGCGCGTCTCTTCCTGTAGCTCATAATGCCGGAACCCAAGCCCATCACGATAAATGCGCTCCGAAAAAGTATTATCGAAGAAGACCTTGGCCCAGAAGTCGGCAGCCGAAAGGTTGAGATGGTGTCTTAAGGTAAACTCGGTGGCCATGAACGCCACCATGGCATGCCCTTTAAGAGAAGGCTAGGAGAACCACGGTGACGTTGTCCTCGCCGCCATGAGCATTGGCGAGATTGATGAGGGCTTGCACTTTATCATCGAGTTCGAGACCTGCACTGCCCAAGGTCTGAGCGATCAGATCATCCTCCACCATGGTATTAAGCCCATCCGAGCAGAGTAAATAGAGGTCGCCCGGCTGAGGTGCATCTTGAGTAAGGTCCACCTCGACCGTGTCCTGCATACCCAAGGCACGGGTGATTACATTTTTGGGCAGCTCCGCACGCTGTGCCTCGGTGAGGTAAGGCATCATCGCCATGTAATCGTTAACCAAGGAATGATCGCGGGTCAGTTGCACCAGGGTCTCTTCCCGCAAACGGTAGGCCCGGCTATCCCCCACATGGGCGAGGTAAAGACAATCGCCATCGTGAGACACCAGAGCCGAGACGATGGTCGTGCCCATGCCGAAGTTCTCCTCGTTGCGCATGGAGGTCTCGAAGATCTTTTGATTGGCGTGCTGCGTCCCAAGCACCAAGAGATTTTCGTCGACGGAGAGGCGCGGGTTAAAATCGAAAGGCCATGTCGCGTCCTCTTCGCTCATGGCATTGAAAAATGCCACGATATTGCCGGTCGCCATGGCGCTGGCAACGTCGCCCGCGCGATGTCCACCCATGCCATCAGCAACCACAGCAAGACGCAAGTCGGTCTCGAGGCAGAAGCTATCTTCATTGTGTTCACGCTGCACACCAACATCAGTGGCACCAGCAGCTTTCCATCTCATGGAACTATCTCCCCTTCTTGGGACACACAATCAACGTTACCATACTCTGATTACAGCGGCGAGATTTCACACATCAAAGATTGACCTTTTTTGCCCGATCACGATACCCTAAAAGTTATCTATATTGTGTCGTTGAGGATAGACATGTCGCCTATAGTTATGACCCGCCGTTGCACATCTCGCGTGCTTTCGAGCATCGCCATCCTGTGCATGCTCAGTCTTACCGCCTGTCCCAATCAGGACCTATCGCCCATCACTTCCTGCTTGCAGGCCAACTTCAAAGACCAAATCGCGGTCACCAACATTAAGGCGGTGGATATCCTTTTTGTGATCGATAAGTCGATTTCGATGCGCGAGGAACAGGAGAAAATCGCCGGTCAAATCCCACGCATGGTCGAAATCCTCAATACAGGTGGCACCACCAATGACCAGGTCGACGACTTCCCCGTACCTGATGAGGGTTATCACTTTGCAGTCGTTAGTACCGACATGGGCATTGGCACAGACGAGACACAGTTCAACTTTGGTCCCTGCACCAAAGAAGGAGATGATGGCATCTTGCAAAGCACCATCGATGCTCAGGCAATGTATGATCATGACAACGACGCTGGCACCGCTCTAGTTTCCTGCACCCAGGCGCCTGATGAAGTGGCCAATCCTTCAGATAAGTTCATCTCCTTTGTTCCCGATAGTGCCGATGATCCTGCATTGGTCGAAGATATCGTCGCCTGCCGGGCCCAAGTAGGACTCTCCGGCTGTGGTTTTGAGCAGCAGCTTGAGGCCACGCTCAAGTCCATCACCCCCAGCACAGCACCAACAGTCTTCAATAACACCGGTAGCGAAACCCGAGGTCATGGTGACGGTGAGAACGCCGGCTTCTTACGCGAAGACTCCCTGCTTGCCGTGATTGTAGTCAGCGACGAGGACGATTGTTCGGCCGCGGACCTTAACCTTTTTGCGACAGAGGCCAACGGCGGCGAAGCCAGAGTCAACCTTCGCTGCCCATCTCTGGATGGAAACCAAAACAACTCTCTTCACGCCATCGACCGCTACACCAATGGTCTAATTGGCTTGAGACAGTTCAAGTCATTGCTGGTTTATGCCGCCATTGTTGGTGTTCCTGAGGATATCGAGACCGCGAGTTTTGATACCATCCTTAGTGACAACCGAATGCAAGAAGTCATTAACCCAAACACTATTGAAGGTGCACAAGGCAACCCCAGCGAGGATCCTGGACTCGTAGAAATAGAACCCTCTTGCTCAAATGGTCAATCAAGAGCCTTCCCTCCCAGGCGCTTTGTTAGTCTTGCGAAAGACTTGGAGGAAGACGGCGTCTCCGGCGTGGTGGTACGTTCCATCTGCAACGACGACTTTACCGGCGCATTGGACGCCATCCTACAGAAAATCTCCGACGTACTCAAGGGCAGCTGCATTACCCGTCCATTGGTACGCAACGAAGAAAACAAGGTGGACTGCGGCATCCAGCTCGTGCTTCCCGATGTGGGCGACATCACCCAATGCTCGGAGATGCCCGCAGGTGTTGAGGCCGAGCCACTGCGCATCGATAACGGCCGTCAAGTCTGCGAAGTCATCCAGCTTCCTGTGGACGAAAGTACAGCCACACCTACGGTTGGCGATGGCACAGGCTGGTTTTACGATAACTTCAGCCAAGAAGCTCAAGATACCTGTGTCGAAACCGGCGCCCGCATCTCGATTCCGGATAACTTCCGCGAGATCATCCCCACTGGCTCGGAAGTTCGCTTCGAATGCCTTCTTGCCCTAGGCGCCGAAGACGATAGCCCACTACCAGGTAACCCCTGCTCTAGCGATGCTGAGTGCAAAGGCAGCGATTTCTTCGAAGACTCCGATGTGATGGTCTGTGACCGCTCTCGCTCACGTTGTCGGGTGCCCTGCGGCGGACTCGATAATCCCGATGGCTTCTGCCAAAGTACCTTCGATAACACCCTGTACAAGTGCGATAGTGAGCGTGAAGCCGATGGCAAAATCGCAATCTGCGTGCTCCCAACCTGCGATATCTGATCGCTGAGTGCCAGAGCATAACAAGACTGAGAGGGGAAAACTCGCAGACGCATGAGTCTTCCCCACAACCACAAGAATAATCGCCAACCTGTCGCACTAACCATCGCCGGCTCCGACTCGAGCGCCGGAGCAGGCATCCAGGTTGATCTAAGGGTGTTCTCCACACTTGGCGTATTCGGAAGCACTGCCATCACCGCCATCACCGCCCAAAACCCTACCGAGGTTAGGCAGGTAGAGCCATTGGCCAGTTCTATGGTTCAGGCACAAATATATGCTGTTGCCGAGGCACTGCCCGTGAAGGCCTGCAAAACCGGCATGCTTTGGTCGGCTAAAACCATCGAAAGCATCGCCGAGATGCTCGCAAGAGGCCAACTTCCCCAGGCATGTGTGGTCGATCCAGTGATGGTCTCGACCAGCGGCAGCAGGTTGATCGAGACCACTGCATTAAATGCATATCGCGATCACCTTTTACCGCGTGCAGCACTATGTACACCCAATCTCGACGAGGCGCGCACTCTCCTGGATAATCATCCCGGGCAAGAACTCTCGATGGAAGCGATGGCGCAAACGCTACATCACCAGCTTGGCTGTCCTATCTTGCTCAAGGGCGGCCACTGCCAAGGCAACATCCTAGACGTACTGGTCATCGACGGGAAGGTCGCGCGCATTTGGCAACATGATCGCGCTATGGAGATTAACAGCCACGGCAGCGGTTGTGCCCTATCGGCGGCAATCACAGCCTTTCTTGCTCAAGGCCATTCTCTAATCGACGCATGTAACAAGGGCATAGGTTTTATTCAGGCTTGCCTGCATCATCCTCTCAGAGCTGGGCAACATTTGCTCCTAGGGATTGAATCAGCATCGTGTCAGCTCTGACACGACTGTCATGGTTTGATGCAATTTTATGTCTTGGCAGCATAAGCAAGCTTCCATGCACTAGCTTAAAGAGCTGAAATAAAACATTTTTAGGACCCATTACCAAAATGGCATAAGGGTTGCTTTATCTCTATGTAAGAACAGCACGGGACGCGGATAGGAGATTTCACGACTTAGCTTATCTTATTGAGAACACGTAACTAACCTCACAAATACGAAAACATGGCAACTCATCACGGGGCGATCACGAATAGGGGTAGGAGTGGTCGCCTCGTGAGAGGGGTCGATTGTCCTCTTTTGTAGGCTCAAGTCTCGCCTTAAGGTCGCGCGCATTTAATCTCTACGAGCTACACCCCAAGACTATTCCTTAGCTGAATAGAATATAGCTCGGACCAGATCGCTCTCAATTTGCTTTGAGCCTGAGCGCGCCCGGACCGCAGGAATGATAATGTATGTATAGATACCCTGAGCTCCGGCTCCACCGCACCTCCGCTGCCCTGCTTTCGCAGGCGCTCACTCCGCTCGCACGCGTCGTGAGGAACGGACGAAACCAGGATCAGAGTGAAGTGAGGGCGATCTGGGCTCAGACTGAGCAGTTCGCATCAGTCACAGCCCCACGACTGCTAGAGCTCACAAGGGCCGCATATTTTGCTAACACACCGCGGGTCTCTTTAGCGGCTGGAGCTTGCCAAGTTTGACGGCGTGTAGCGAGCTCGTCGTCGGAGACATGCAGCGTTAACTCACGTGTCTCGGCACTGACGGTAATCGAGTCACCCTCTTGCACTAACGCAATGGTGCCTCCAACCGCTGCCTCAGGCGCTACATGCCCCACCACCAAACCGTAGGTGCCTCCTGAAAAGCGGCCATCGGTGATGAGAGCAACCGAATCGCCCAAGCCAGCGCCGATAATCGCCGATGTGGGAGCAAGCATCTCGCGCATGCCGGGCCCTCCCTTGGGTCCCTCATACCGAAGCACCACTACATCACCCGCCTTGATCCTGCCTGCTAAAATCGCTCGTAAGCAATCTTCTTCGGACTCGAAGACACGCGCAGGTCCAGTCAAAACAGGCTGCTTGACCCCGGTGATCTTCGCCACCGCACCTTCTTGAGCCAAGTTGCCCTTGAGGATAGCCAGATGACCTTGGCGATACACCGGCTCGCTCCAGGGACGAATCACATCTTGCTTGGAATCCGGCTCATCGGGCACATCCGCTAGGACCTCTTCGAGAGTCTGGCCGCTAATGGTCAATGCATCGCCATGAATCAAGCCATGACATAGCAGTAGCTTGAGCACCTGCGGCACCCCGCCGGCACGATGCAAGTCAGTGGCTACATAACGCCCCGAGGGTTTCAAGTCGCAGAGCACGGGCACGCGCATACGGATCGCTTCAAAGTCATCTAAACTGAGGGACACTCCTGCGGCATGCGCGATGGCCAGGAAATGCAGCACGGCATTAGTAGAACCGCCCACCGCCATGATCAAAGCGATGGCGTTTTCGATCGATTTACGGGTGATCAGATGCTGTGGCAAAATCTGCTTGCGAATCGCCTCCACCAATACGCGTGCAGAAGCTGCAGCGCTTTCTGCTTTCTCAGCATCCTCCGCAGCCATCGTCGACGAGTAAGGCAGGCTGAGGCCCATCGCCTCAAAGGCAGAGGACATGGTGTTAGCGGTAAACATGCCGCCACATGAGCCCGCACCCGGGCAGGCGTTGCGCTCCACCGCGAGCAGCTTGGCATCATCGATATGACCAGCACTGTGCTGACCCACCGCCTCAAAGGCACTGACTACCGTCAGATCACGCCCTTCGAGGTGTCCCGGTTTAATAGTGCCTCCGTAGACAAAAAGAGCGGGGATGTTGAGGCGAGCAATGGCAAGCATGGCGCCTGGCATATTTTTGTCGCAGCCCCCAATTGCCAAGATCCCATCCATGCTCTGAGCACGACATACCGTCTCGATGGAATCGGCAATCACCTCCCGCGATACCAAGGAGTAACGCATTCCTGGTGTGCCCATCGAGATGCCATCGCTCACTGTAATCGTACCGAAAAGCTGCGGCATCGCCCCGACACCACGCATCTCTTCTTCGGCGCGCTGAGTCAAAGTCTGCAAGCCCATGTTGCAGGGGGTGATGGTGCTAAAGCCGTTTGCGATTCCCACGATGGGTTTGTCGAAGTCGGCGTCTTTGAAGCCAACCGCTCTTAACATGGCGCGGTTGGGAGTGCGTTGCACTCCCTGGGTGATGGCACGACTACGCGTATTATCGGGCATGATCAGCCGCTCTTACTGAACGATTTCGATGAGCTCGATATCAAAGACCAGCATGCCCTTGGGTGCCCCTGGTCGGCCTTTATAGGCAAGTGCCTCGGGAATCCAAAAACGATATTTGGCACCTGGAGCCATCAGCTGCACACCCTCAGTCCACCCGGGAATCACACCTCCCAGAGGAAAGACAGCAGGCTCGCCGCGGGTGACCGAACTGTCGAACATCTTGCCGTCCGTGGTCCAGCCGGTGTAGTGCACCTTAACACGGTTGCTCGCCTTGGGACGTTCTTTGCCTTTGCCTTTTTCAAGCACCGTATAGGCTAAACCGCTTTTGGTTTTCTTGGCATTCGCAGGGGGCTTAGCCACGTCTTTGGGCGCAGGTGGCGGCTCGACGCCTTCTTCGATGCTGAGAAGTTCCACATCAAAGACCAACATCCCCGCAGGTGCACCAGGGCGACCTTTATAAGCGAGCTCCTGTGGAATCCAAAAGCGATACTTGGCCCCTTTGGTCATGAGCTGCACACCTTCGGTCCAGCCTTCAATCACATTGCTCAGAGGAAACTTCGCCGGCGTGCCGCGGGTTACCGAACTGTCGAACATCTTGCCGTCTGTAGTCCAGCCGGTGTAATGCACCTCAACCTTGTCAAAGGCACGTGGATGCTTGCCCTCCTTGCCCTGCGTGAGAGCCTTCCAAGCCAACCCAGAGGCGGTCTTCTGCGCATCTTCAGGGGGCTTGGCAACATCTTTGGGTGCCGGAATGGTATCGGGAGGCTTAGGCGCCTCATCCTTCGATGCATCGGCCCCTTGCGAACTAGAGGTTGTCGTCTGCTCAGCGTCCTCTTTTTTCTCACAGGAGGAGCATGCCGTTGCTGCAATAGGCAGAGCCAGGCCGAGAATCATCATCAGGCGAACTTTAGAGTCAGTCATGGGGCAGGTGCTACACGACATCAACGCCCCACGCAACGCTGCTCATTCCCCCTATTTCAAG
>CAYWAT010000018.1:9233-29693 GCA_964456305.1 uncultured Polyangiales bacterium
ACAGGTTGACGAATGCCAAATAGAGATTACTAGTCACCGCCTAGTCATAAGAACCACCGAGAGGCGATCGGCCTCTCCTGCAGGAGGATAGCGTTATCAGTCGACCGCGTTTTGGCAATCGCGCCCAAGGTCCAAGTGGCCCGCGCATCAATCATCGTATCCGCATTCCGGAGATTCGGGTCATCGGTCCCGACGGAGATATGCTGGGCGTTATCAGTACCGATGAAGCAAGGCGTATCGCCTCCGAGCGAGGGCTCGATTTGGTTGAAGTCAACCCCAAGGCACAGCCTCCTGTGTGCAAGATCATGGACTTCGGCAAGTTCAAGTACGAGGAAAAGAAAAAGCAAAACGAAGCCAAGAAACGACAAGCGCAAATCGCCCTCAAAGAAATCAAACTGCGACCCAAAACCGACGACCACGATATCGAGTTCAAGACCAACCATGTCAGGCGCTTTCTCGAAGATGGCAACAAGGTTAAGATCACTTGCCGATTTCGAGGTCGTGAAATCACCCATCCCGAAACCGCACGTTATCAACTAGACGCCATTATTGCGGCTGTCCAAGACGTAGGCGTGGTTGAGGTGCCCTGCCGCATCGACGGACGAACGATGACCGCCATTTTGGCACCCAAAGTAAACAAGACCACCGTCGTCAAAGTTGTCAAAAAAGCCGCTGCGCCGCCCTCCTCGTCATGAGCGACACTGCTGTAGCTGCTGAAAAACCAGGCCTTCGCTGGAAGGTGATTTTGCAAATCGCACTTGCCTTTGCAGTGCTGTGGCTGCTGGCCTGGATGGCCGTGCCTTACATCAGCTACTGGGGCGTGGGCATCGTCGGCACACTGAGCCTTATTGCCGCTGGTTTTGGTATCTACATCTGGCGTCTGTCGCGTAAGTCTTCCGACATCGTCAACATCCTGCAGCAAGCCACCGATGCAAAGACACGACACGCTGCGCTTCAGCAACTGGAAGCACGGGGGAACAAAGACAAGGACGCCCTCAATGCCCTTGCACGCGCACAGCTGGTCGCATCGCAACATCCCGGACAAGCCATCAGCATCCTCGAGGGAGTCGATATCGCCAAAGCGCCCGCGGTGGTGCAAGATGATATTCGCGCCAACCTAGCTCTGCTCTACCTAACGCAAAACCGGGTGCGCGATGCGTTGCCCCTAGCAGAGGCATTGCGTTTGGGCAGGCAACCCCAGGCCAAAGCCAAGGCGATGTATGCTGCGGTGATTGCCGAATCCTATGCTCGAAGCGGCAAAGCTGACGAGGCCGAGACGCTTCTGCAAACCTATCCGCATACCGATCCCGAGTACGGCGAAATCAGCACCTTTCTCTTGCGCGCTCAGGTCTACACCTTCTCGGCGATTCGCAAACGCGGTCGCGCCAAGCAAGCGATGCAACAGCTGGCCAAACTCAACCCGATGATGCTCGCACCCTTTACCCAAAAAGGAGTGCATCCTGAGCTGGTGGGGATGGCAAGGCAGATCCTTTCGAAGCAGGGCGCGTTGCCTAAGCCTAAGTATCGCATGCGCATGTAGGCATAGAGGCAACACAGCCTAACGCATCGTCTATGACTCACTTACAATCCATGGAACCCTGGACCATCCAACGGGTTATCCAGTGGACCACAGAAGACTTTCAAAAACGCGGGATCGACAGTGCACGACTGGATGCCGAGCTCTTGATCGCCAAAGCGCTCAACCTCTCACGCGTGCAGCTTTACCTGGATATCAGACGCCCCCTTAGCCTTAAAGAACGGGAACATATCAAAGCCCTCATTCATCGACGCCGGCGCCACGAGCCCATTGCATATATTCTCGGGTACCGTGAATTTTGGAGCCGTCGTTTTAGGGTCACTCCGGCAGTCTTGATTCCTCGTCCAGATAGCGAAACTCTTATTGAGCAGGCTCTCGAACAGCTCACCACAGATCGTCCCTGCCGATTGCTCGATTTGGGAACCGGTAGCGGCATTCTTGCCATCACTCTGCTCTGCGAGCACCCCGACGCTCAGGCCGACGCCGTCGATATCTCGCAGGACGCGCTGGATGTAGCCACACACAATGCAGAACGGCTGGGGGTCAAGGAACGTTTTCGCCCCTTGCTGAGCAATTGGTACGAAGCCATCCCCGAAGAGAAGTCCTACGATCTTATCGTTAGCAATCCTCCTTACATCAAAAGTGCTACCCTGCCTACGTTGATGCCCGATGTGCGGGAATACGAACCCCACCTTGCTCTCGACGGCGGTCCGGATGGACTCGATCCCTATACAACGATTATCGAAGGAGCCTATCGGCGACTCAATGCCCAAGGTCAACTGTGGCTAGAGGCAGGCATGGAGCAGTGTGACACCATCGCTGAGCGCATGCGCGTTCAAGGTTTCGTACAGGTTGAGATACATTGCGATCTGGCGCGGCGTCCTCGGGTCGTGCATGGCCTTATGCCAATGGAGGATTAATCGATATGCAGTTCCTCACCAAGCTCCAGAATGCGTAGCCCTTGATGCGGCAATGCCGCTAGCTCTTCTTTCACCACAGATTCAAATACCGGTTTGAGGTGAAAAAGCAAAATGCGCACATCTCGAACATCAAGCTTGTCCAAGTCACGCCCCAAGCTCGCAGGCGTATGATGCTTGGATAAATCAGCCAGGTGCTGCTGAGCATTGGGCAAGGCGACTTCTGCAATCACAGCTTTTAGGCCGGGGCAGTCATTGAGGACTTCCCAGAAGCGATCGGTGGGGCCGGTATCACCACTGTAGGCCAGCACCTTGTCGCCGTGACGAATCAAGAAGCCGGCACTGGCAACAGTGTGATTCATTTCAACGGGCAGGATGCGATACTCGCGGATTTGAATTTCTTGCTCAAAGTGCAGAGGATGAAAGCGTAACGCAGGACCAAAAGGAGTTTGAATCGTCGAAAAATCTGGCCACATCAAGTTGTTAAAGAAGTGCGTTTTAAGGGTATCTATGGTCTCTTGGAGGGCATACACATCGAGGGTGGGGCCACCTTGCTGACAGCGATTATCTACCAATGTAGAGAGCTCACGCACATGATCAAAATGCGAATGAGTGATCAGCACTTCGCGGATTGCTCGCTGCGCCTCAAGGGTAAGCATGCTGCACACCGCGCCTGCATCGAGGGCAAGGGTGTCATCAACTAAAAAACTCGATGTGCGGTGATGCAAACTTGCTCCACCATGACACCCAAGCACCGAAAGCTTCATGCTTTATTAATGACAGATCTCCAGCAGTCGCGCACTGTAGGTACAAGCTTTGGGTGCCAAGTTCGTATACAGGCGATGCAGCATTAAGCCTTCCGCGTCATCAATATCATACCAGGGAGGCAGGCTTGTCACCCGCCAACCATAGCGAGAGGCGCAGGCTTGGGTATCCTGCAACGTATACTGGGTTGACCATCGTACGCCCCGAAAAAAACTTTCAGGAAAGGTGCAAGACGTCGCAATCAAATAGTAGCCACCATCCACACTGGGACCCAAGACCAGTTCCGAGTGATTTAACGCAGCGACGGCTTGCAAAAAATACTCCTCAGGAATCGAAGGCGCATCACTGCCAACAATAAGCAAACGATCACCCTTCTCTAAATGCATATCCGCGCTGGCCCGGACGAGCTTGTCCCCTAAATCACCTTGGGCTTGGGTGCGTAACTCGGCACCAAAATTTGTAGCAGTTTCAACGATAGATGCATGATCGAGATCGCCTGCGACATAGAGAAAGTGTTGCGCGTCAAGCACACGGGAACGCTCCAAGGTATCGCACAAAAAAGCATGGGACAGCTGAGCCGCCTGCTCGGTCCCCACGACGGGAATCAAACGCGTCTTGCACTGCCCTGGGATAGGCGCACGTGTGAATACCACCAGCTTGATGCTCATTACGAATTCGACCGAGTATGCTTTATCAAGAGCCAGAGGATCTTGCGACTCGCACCCAGAGTGCCGCGCAGGGTACCACTCACTTTCGACTGGCCAATGCGCGCGCGATAGGACACCGGCACCTCCTCGATGCGCAAGCCCTGCTTAGAGGCTTTGATTTGCATCTCCACCGTCCAGCCATAATCACGGTCACCCATCTTAAGAGACTGCAAGGCCTGCCAACGAATCGCCCGAAAGGGACCCAGGTCGCTAAACTGAGCGCCGTAAAACAAACGCAATGCACGACAGGCGATGGCATTGCCCACGCGTTGCTGCGGTGTCAGGGCACCCGCTTGCAGATTACCAAGCACCCGCGAACCGATAACCATATCGGCCTGCTGCTCTAAAATAGGCGCAACAACCTTGGTGAGTTCCTCCGGGTAGTCGCTGTAATCGCCATCCAGAAACACCACGATTGCGGGCGGATCGTGCGCAATGTAGGCCAGCGCACGCAAACAGGCCGCGCCATAACCGCGCTGTGCTTCGCGCACCACCTCGGCACCCGCCTGGCGTGCATACTCCGCGCTGCGATCTGACGAGCCGTTGTCGGCAACCACGATACGCCGCACCCCCTTGGGCACAGCGGCGATTACCTTAGCAATGGACTGCTCTTCGTTGAGCACAGGAATCACCACATCGATGGTGGGCTCTGGCGATATGCTTGGGTCCTTCGACATCACTCGGCACACATGCTACTTAATGGGTGATTAATCTACCCCTTAGGCTTGTCTTAAAACCATAGAGGTTAGGCTAGGGGGATTTCTCTCATCTTAACTCTCATAGGTCTTCGTTATGTCATCGCTTAAATTATCCCAAGTATTTACTTCATTGATCATCCTGGCTTTTGTCAACTGCAGTGCAGAAACAAACACTGTTGTTGATGAAAAATCCAACGAACAAGCGCTGTTGTTTGAATGTACCGATGCTGAAATAACAGGATACTACTCAGTCGACGCAGGTGATGTGCGAATCAGTGTTGATGGCCTGGAAGCAGGAGTCCGTGTGGCATTTGAAATCGTACGGTATAGCAAGATCGAACCAGGTTCCGACAGTTTAAGCCACACTTCACATATCTTTACATCACAGCCTTCTCCAAACGGTAAAATCAGCAGCGTGCTCATCGATGTGGATGAAAACAATGCACAACTTTCTAAGAACCACAAAGTATCGATACGTCGCCAAGATGAGCAAGAGTCAACGATATTCGAAGGTTGCTCAATCGATCTCAATAAGCTCACTAAGTTGGGAGAAGAATTTTCCTGATCAAGAACAGATACGCAGTAACTACCAGCTCATTAGTTGAAAAAAGCAGCGCACAGGGACACAACTCGCCCCCGCGTGCTAAATACAGCTCGCTGTGAAATCCATTCATTTCGTTTCGCTGGGCTGTCCAAAAAATCGCGTTGACACCGAGGTCATGCTCGGTGTCAGCAGTCGCGAGGGCTATACCTTTGTTGACGATCCCGCCGATGCCGAGGTGATTGTCGTCAACACCTGTGGCTTTATCGAAGCCGCCAAAGAAGAGTCCATCAACACTGTCCTCGAACTGAGCACACACAAAACGCAGAGTCAGTGCCAAACCCTGGTGATGGCAGGTTGTTTGTCTCAACGCTACGCCGACGAGCTAGCCGAATCGATGCCCGAAGTGGATCACTTCATGGGCTCCAGCGACATGCTCAAGCTGTCGCAGATTCTCAACCACAAAGCAGAGCGCATGCTGGTGGGTAATCCTGCCGACTACACGCTGCGCGCAAGCGACCCACGCATCGTAACCCAAACGCGTCACAGCGTTTACATGAAAATCGCCGAGGGCTGCAATCGCCAATGCAGCTTTTGTGCGATTCCCGGCATCCGCGGCAAGCAACGCTCGCGTTCGATCGAGGATCTCGCCGAAGAAGCCAAACAGCTGGTCGATCAAGGCACTGTAGAGATTAATCTGATCAGCCAAGACACCATTGCTTACGGACGTGACTTGCCCAGTCGTCCTACCCTTGCTGAGCTGGTCGCACGTTTAGCAGAAACACCTGGCTTGAAATGGCTACGCTTGCATTACCTTTACCCCGAGCAACTCTCGCCCGCACTGCTGGAGCTCATCGCGCAGCACCCTGTGGTCGTGCCTTACATCGATATGCCCCTGCAGCATGCCAGTGATGCAATGCTGCAACGCATGCGCCGAGGTCATCGAGGGGCACGCATGTACCGTGTTGTTGAGCAACTTCGTAAGGCAATCCCCAAGGCAAGTTTGCGCACCACTTTTATCTTAGGCCATCCCGGCGAAAGCGACGCCGACTTCCAAGCGCTTTATGACTTTGTCGAATGGGCTCACTTCGATCATGTGGGTCTTTTTCGTTACTCACGCGAAGAAGGTACGCACAGTGCCCAGTGGGACGATATGCCTAGCAAGAGCGTTATTTACAATCGCTTCCGCAAACTCAACGCGCTG
Source organism: uncultured Polyangiales bacterium (assembly GCA_964456305.1). GTDB lineage: Bacteria > Myxococcota_A > Polyangia > Polyangiales > CAYWAT01 > CAYWAT01. Next base: position 15,603 of record CAYWAT010000018.1, read on the forward strand.
CAACGGCGCATCAGTCGCAACAAACTTAAGCACTATAAAAAGCAAACCATTGATGTACTGGTCGATGGCCTAAGCGACGAAAGCGACCTGCTCTTGCAGGGACGCCATGCCGGCCAAGCCCCTGAGGTCGATGGCAATGTATACCTCAGCAATGCCCTCAACCAGCGTCCAGGTGACATATGTAAAGCGCGCGTGATCAAGCACACCGATTATGACTTGATCGCCGAGTGCCTAGAAGAGGAACAGCACTCACATCACCATCAACCCTTACTCGCGCGCCAAACCAAAAGTCGCACCACCCTGCCGGTTTTGGCTTAAGCGCCCCATTGATTAGAGGGAGCGTCCAAGAAATACGGTCCCCACAAAAGGGTTATCGTAGTAGGGCTCAATATCTTGAAAACCGTAGCGCCGGTAAAGCTTTTCTGCAGATTTCATCGTGCTTAAGGTGTCGAGCTGAACCGATCGATAACCAACCTGCTGGGCAAAGCATAAAGCGCTTTCCAAAAGCAACGCAGAGAGGCCTCGTCCACGACACGAAAGATAAACAAACATGCGCTTGAACTCGCAAACCTTCTCCCGCTCCTGCAGCGGACGTACGGCGATACATCCTGAAGCCTCAGAGCTTGAGACAGGATACCCCAGAAAAATAGCACCTTGAGGCCCTGCGTAACATCCCGGCAACTGACGCAATTCATCCTCAAAGTTTTGAAAGGAAAGATCGATCGAGAGCTCTTGCTGATACGCTGCAAAAAGAACTCGGACGGCATCGAGTTCTTTTGTCGTTGCTTGTCTAATCTCCCAACTACGGCGCATGATTTCCAGACCCCTAATCAATCAGGTGCTGCGCTCTTATGTCCAAGACCAAAGCAACTCGGAACAACTTGAAAAAGCACTGCGACGCATCATTCGTGAAGAGCTGCGCGAGCAAAAGCAAAGTGCTTAGGCTTACTGGCTACGGCACCAAGGAGGTCACAGCGCTGCGACTGTACTCCAAGAAAAGCCCTGGCTTGATACCCAAGGCAAGCAGCGCAACGCATGCGAGTAAAAGGGCCAAGAGGATGAGTGGCGATAGGCGCGGCGTGGCGGTTATGCTCTTTTCATCAGACACATCCGACACCTGCGCATCGACTGGGGACTGGAACATCACCATCACCAAACGCAGGTAATAAACAGCGCCCACACAGCTGCTAAAGATACCTGCAATCGCAACCCACTGGTACAAGCCACCGGCTTCTAAAGCCACGCTAAAAAGATAATACTTCGCCAAAAAGCCGAGCATGGGTGGAAAGCCCATCAAGGAAAGACTGCCAATCGCCCAAGGCAAAGCAACCCATGGATGCGCACGCCCTACTCCGCGTAAATCATCTAAGACAACCGCTTCGTAGTTGTTGGCCCCCATCGCCACCAGAGCGCCAAACATAGCCAAACTACCCAAGACATAGGCGCCCACATAAAAAGGCACCGTCGCTAAGGCATCCACACCCTGCGCAGGAAAGACCGCAATCGCCAATAGGAGATAACCGGCATGCGCGATTGACGAATAGGCCATCAAACGTTTGATATTTTGCTGCCAAAGCGCAGCAGCATTGCCAACCAACATGCTCACGAGAGCCAAGCCCGCCGCGAGAGGAGGCCAACCCGTGAAGGCATCAGAAATGGGGAACTCTCGCCAAACCTGCACTAGCACGCGCATGATCACCGCCGCTGCTGCGGTCTTGACCACAACAGACATGGTTGCAGTTACCGGTGTTAGGGCACCCTCGTAAGCATCGGGAACCCACGCATGAAAGGGGGTAATGCCGAGCTTAAAGAGCAGGCCGATAAAAATGAATACAAAGGCAATCAGCGCGAGAGCAAGCTGAGGCTCCGAAGACTGCAGCACCATCGCGATACGAGCAAAATCAAGCTCACCGGTTGCATTGTACAAAAGAGCAAAGCCGAATAGCAGAAAGGCCGAGGCAAAAGCTCCCTGAAAAAAGTATTTGATTGCCGCTTCGATCGCAGTGCGTCGTAAACGACGAAAGGCAACCAGGGCGTAAATCCCTAGAGACATTGTCTCAAGACCGATAAACAAAGAGAGCGCATGCGTTGCGCGAGCCAGAATCATGGCGCCCACAATGCTGAACATCATCAGCACATAAAACTCACCACGCCCTAGTTTGTGCGTGCCAAGGTAGTCGCCCGCAATGAGTATGCTAAGGGCACCACCGCCGCAAATGAGCATGTCAAAAAGCAGCGCCATGCCGTCGTTGGCCACATAAGGCTGAAGCCATGTGGGCGACGGCAATCCACTATCCCATAAGGCAAATGCGGTGAACGTGGCCAAGAGCAGGGACAAAAAACCAAGCACAGCAAAGTCTTTGGTCTTTGGCACCACGCTATCGATGACCATCATCGCAGCGCCGCCAACCGTGACGCTCAACAAAGGCAATAACCACAACCAGCTCATGGCGCTGCCTCGTGATGATCGTGGGTATGACCGTGATGATGCCCCTCTGGCCCATCTTGAACAGCAAGGTCCTCGACAGAGATGAGACGCGCGGTGTCATCTTTGAGCATGATGTCGAAGCGCTGCTCGAGATGACTCACCCAACGACGCACGGTGGGTTCGCTACGTGCCAAGAAAGGACCTGGGACTAAACCGAGCCAAAATACCAGAAACGCAAAGGGCACCAACACCCAAAGCTCGTGTCGATTAAGATCGCTTGGAGCACGCTCTGTGGGTTGCTTTTGAGCGCCCCACACAAGTTTGCGCATGACTCGAAGCATATACACCGCCCCAAAAATCACGGTCAGAGTGGCGACCACAGCCAAGCCACGCGACCACGGTAAGAGTTTATAGGACGTGAAGGTCCCGGCGAGAATCAACCATTCGCCCACAAAGGCGCCCGTCCCTGGCAGTGCGATGGCGCTCAGCACAAAAATGCAAAACAGAATACTGTAGCGGGGCATGGTTGCGGCAATCCCGCCGACCTCGTCGAGCGAATCGCTGGAGCTGCGTTGGCAAAGCATGCCCACCATCAAAAATAAGGCTGCGGAGCTGATGCCATGCGCAAGCATTTGCAGAAGACTGCCCGTGATTCCGGTGATGCTCAGCGAAAAGGCACCCAGCATGATCAGGGCCACATGACTCATGGAGCTGTACGCCAACACCCCGCGCAAATCCTGCTGTCGCCATGCGCAAAAAGCCGCAAAAAGCAGGGTAGCAATCGCAAGACTGGCAGCGGGAGGCCCCCAATAATACGCACCCAGAGGACATAGAGGTGTCGCAAAACGCAGCAGCCCATAAGCACCCAGCTTGGAAAGCACGGCTGACAACAGAGCGACGGTTCCTGGCGAACACTGTCGATAGGCCATCGGCAACCAGCGATGCAGAGGAAGCAAGGCCGCTTTCGCAGCGAAGGCAACAAAGAAGGCAATGAAAAGCCAACGCTGCACAGAAAAGGGCAAAACCAAGCGCGTTAGGTCGCTTAAGTCGAAGCTCCAATGGCCTGCGAGTTGATGAAAATGATAACCAACCACCATAATACCCACCAAGAAGGGCAAGCTGGTGATGAAGGTATAAAGGAAGAAGCGACGCGCAGCGGCAGCATGTCCCCAGATGCCCATCAAAAACAGTGCGGGCACCAACATGAGCTCCCAGAAGATGTAAAAAAGCAAAAGATCGTGGGCAAAGAGAGCGCCTAGCACCGCACTTTGCAGGCCCAAGCAGGCGATATTGAACCCCTTGCTAGGCGAAATGCGCGCACTACGTGTCCACAGCACACAGGGCACTAGGAAGGTGCTGAGCAAGGCCATCCATAACGACAAGCCATCCACGCCAAGGTGGTAATGCAGGCCCAGCGCTTCGACCCATTCCAGTTTCTGGACAAACTGAAGCGCCCCCGACTGAAAATCACCCTGCAACAGTTGCAACGACAGCAACCACTGGCCAAGCGCAGCAAGCAAAGCCAGGCGCTGGTGGGCACGCTCTGCCGATGCAGGAATGCACGCAAGCAAGGCTGCTGCAACAAGCGGCAAGAGAACGAGCAGGGTGAGGAGTTCAGACACGCGCGACGCCTTTAGGGAGCAAGAAGAGAGGTGCGAAGTTCACGGGGAACCAAAGTCCAGGGATCGGGGTTTATCCAGGTACGGATGCGCTCTTTGCTCATGTATCCCAAGGCGTTGCGCACCTGAACAACCGCCTCGACCTGCGCCAGCACATCCGCACGCACGCCACCCACATCGAGGGTATCACCTGGACTAAACTGAAGTGCTGAGCGGGCGGGAGAGCGACGTTTCACCACCTTAACCTGCGCAGCATTAGGCGTGAACTGCAGAAGACCCTCGCTGGTATGATGCACGGCGGGCGGAATCGCGTCACTACCCTGCCGTTGCCAGTGTGCACCTAAGAGGTCGATAGGAACGGTTTTGCGATCGCCCTCGTTGAGCACAAGGAGGTCGCCCTCACGCACGAGAGAGTCCGCGAACTTGAGACCCAGGGCGCGAAAATCATCGCCCGTATAGGTATGCGAAGAGCTGTCGAGCGAGCTTTTCCAAGGGGTATCGTAACGCCCATCGCCGTTGTAATCCCAACGATACGAATACCCAACGCCTTGTTTGAGGCGATAGCTGACGCGGTTTTGGCGATGCGTCTGCTCCACATCGATATGGGGATACGCCATCCATCCCATCACCAGCACCGTGCCTAGCACGATCATAAAGGTGCCCGCGTAAAGAAAGCCGCGCTGTCCACGCGCAACCATCCAGCCGAACAACGTCACCCCGTAAACAGGAATGCGCACCGTGAGAAAATCGAAAAAGGCTTCGTCAATCGCTGCCATGAATGCAGCCAGAGAGCGCAAAGGACGATGCACTAAATGGCGATATAACGCGTCCAGACTTAGCGCGCTCAAGCGCTGTGCGAGCGAGGCATGCGCATGCCACAAGCCAGGGCGACGTACCAACCAGGCCAAGACAATGCCAAAGATAGCCGCTGCACTTCCGGCCAAAGCGGGCGCTAAACTGGAGGATAAAGGCGATGCTGCCATACCCAACCAAGGATTCCAAAGGTTCCAAGGCAGATGTAAAGCCTCACCGTGAATCCACCCTGCCGCGATCGCCCCTAATGCAAGAAGCCACAAGGGCCACTGCACACGCCTGTGCAATGGATCAGCCGGGTGCGCATCATATGCACTGTCATAGGAGGCATGCCGTGCGTGAAAAACCGTAAAGTAGACACGAAAGGCATAAAAGGCAGTGAGTAAAGAAGCCACCAGCAAGGCGATCAGACACAGGGTTGCAAGGGTGGATGAAGCACCGGCCTGCATCGCATGGGCGAGAATAAGATCCTTCGAGAAAAAGCCGCTGGTTCCCGGCACACCCGCCAAAGCCAAACAGGCGATTAGACATACCCAATGAAGACGCGGCATGCGCTGACGTAATCCACCCAGCTTGCGAATATCAACATCGTCATGCTGATGCACCGCCATCATCAAGGTCCCCGCCACGAGAAAAAGGGCAGCCTTAAAGAAGGCGTGCGTAAAGACATGAAAAAGAGCTGCGTCAAAGGCCCCGTAACCGATGGCAGCCATCATGAAACCAAGCTGGCTGATGGTTGAAAAAGCGAGGATTTTTTTGAGGCGATGCTGCCAACATGCACTCCATGCACCCAGCAAGGCCGTGGCAACACCAACGACCAAAACCGTCTGCATCGCAAGAGAGGACTGCACAAAGATGGGCTGCATACGGCAGGCAAGGTAAATGCCTGCAGTCACCATCGTTGCAGCGTGGATAAGGGCTGAGACAGGCGTGGGGCCAGCCATCGCATCGGGAAGCCAGACATGCAAAGGCCACTGCGCACTCTTACCAATGCAGCCAATAAAAATGAGCAGGGCAGCAAGGGTTGCGACATCGCTAAATTGCCAACCACCTAAGGAGACCGGCATCGTCAGCGTGACTTTGTTAATGGCGGCAAACTCCAAACTATAGGCATGCGATATGAGCAAGAACATGCCGAGAATAAGACAGGCGTCGCCAATGCGATTAACGATAAAGGCCTTACGACCCGCGTCGGCAAAGACCGGTTTGTGCCACCAAAAACCGATCAGCAGGTAAGAGCAAAAGCCTACGCCCTCCCAGCCGATAAACATCAGAGGCAGGTTGTTGGCCAACACCAACAAAAGCATCGCGGCCATGAAAAGGTTGAGATACGCGAAAAAGCGCGTCCGCCCCGCATCGTGGTGCATGTAGCGAGCGCTGTAGAGATGAATGAGCAAACCCACGGTTGTGACAATGCTCACCATCACGCTGGCAAGCCCGTCGTACACCAGGGTGGCGTTAATGGGGATGGCAGACTGGCCGACGCTGAGATGAAACCACTCGCCCAGCGTGTAGGTCCACGCATCGACAGAAGAGCGCGCGCTAAAGCGTCCTAAGCAAAGCAGCAGATTGAACAACCACGCCAAGGCGATGGCCACGTTTGCACTCACGGCAGCAAAACGACGCGCACCTGGACTGCGATCAAAACTAAGCACGCCGCAAGCAAGCGCACTTACGAGTGGAAAGGCGACAATCCAAGGCAGAAGGTTGGCGTTAGACAACATCACAGTCGGCTAGTGTTTGAGTTCGTGCAAGGCATCGGTGTTGAGGTGCTGATAGGCGCGAAAGAGGGCGATAACCAAAGCCAAGCCGATGGCGGCTTCGGCAGCCGCAATCAAAATCACAAAAAAAGCCATAAGCTGGCCCTCGTGATTACCCACAGCCAGACGATTGCCCCCGACAAGCGCCAAGTTGCTGGCATTGAGCATGAGCTCGATGCACATCAGCTTCATCAACGCATTGCGACGCAGAAAAAACCCGATCGCACCCAGGGCAAAAATCAGGGTGGCAAGAGCGAGCATCACGCCATGGTTGATGGTCATGAGGAGGATTTGCCTCCAATCAATGAACGCTGCCCCGCAATGGTCATGGCGCCCACGACAGCCACCAATAACAGCGCACTAACCAGTTCAAACGGTAACCAAGCACGTTCAAAAAGCTCCCACGCAAGCGCTTCAAGTGTGCCCAGAGATGAGGGCTTCGAACCCAAATCAGGCCAACTGCGGGAGTCTTCGAGCACGATCGAAATCAGCGCGCCCATCACTAAACCAAGCAATGCGCCACCCAAGGTGCGCCAAATCATCCCCTGGCGACGATGAAGAGAGGGGAGTTGCGTGCCTGGACCAATCATCATGATGACAAACACAAAGAGCACCACAATCGCGCCGGCGTATACGAGAAGCTGAAAAACGCCCAGAGCATGGGCGTGAAGCTGGAGGTAGAGCACAGCCAGAGCATAGATATGCACGAGAAGCGCAAAGGCTGCTCGCAGCGGTCGTCGCGCGATCACCACACCAAGCGCCGCCACACAGGCAATGACAGCGTGCACAGTCCACAACACGCCTTCGAAGACACTCACGCCACAACCCCCAAACGATAGTTGGGCTGTACTGCTTCAAACTCCTGATGAAACTTACGCACCAGACCGAGCAAAGGCATCGCAGTACCGTCGGCAAAGGCACAAATTGTATTGCCCATCATGTTGCCAGCAATCTCGGCGAGAAGCTTCACATCATCACGCGATGCGCGTGCTGTGCAAATGCGGTGCAGGGTATCTACTAGCCAGCCGGTTCCTTCGCGGCAGGGAGTGCACTGACCGCAGGACTCGTGCTTGTAGAACTTCATGAGGTTGCGCGCGACTTCCACCATCTTGACGGAATCGTCCATCACGATCGCACAACAGGTTCCCAGCATAGTCCCCAAAGCGCGAAAGGTATCTACGCCCATAGGCACATCCAAATGACTTTGACCGTGCCAGGCGTGTAGAGGATGGTCTTCACCAGGCGCCTCGACGACATCGTCGGGTCGCAACACGGGTGTGGACGAGCCACCGGGAATCACTGCTTTAAGCGGTCGGTCTGGGCGCAACATGCCCTGGCCAAAATCATAGATAAGTTCGCGCAGCGTCAAACCTACGGGAGCTTCATAGATACCGGGCCGTTTGACGTGGCCGCTCACGCCGTAAAGACGCGTGCCACCATCACGAGGTAAGCGGCTGAGATTCGACCAGGTATCGCCTCCCATGCGCACAATTTCAACCACCGAGGCGATGGACTCAAGGTTGTTAACCACCGTGGGCATACCAAACAAACCCTGGTGTGCCGGGAAGGGAGGCTTGAGACGTGGCTCACCGCGAAATCCCTCCAATGAGTTAAGCAATGCGGTTTCCTCACCGCAAATATATGCCCCTGCACCAAGATGAACGATCACGTCAAGGTGGTGACGCGTGCCAAAGGGCTGTTTGCCCAAATATCCGCGTGCATAGGCATCATCGATGGCCTGTTGCAAACGCTGACGGGCGAGTTCAAGTTCACAGCGCAGGTATACATAACAGACGTGCGCATTGACCGCGTAACACCCAAGAATAATGCCTTCGACTACACGATGGGGATCGAGCTCCATGATACTGCGATCCTTGAACGTACCGGGTTCGCCCTCATCAGCGTTGATCACCATGTAAATCTCTTGCCCTGGCTTCGGTGCAAGAAAGCCCCATTTGACCCCCGAAGGAAAGCCCGCACCACCACGACCGCGCATGTTAGAGGCCTTGACCTCAGCAGCCACATCGGCGGGAGACATCTCGGTGAGAGCACGTTTGGCAACGCTGTAAGCGCCTAGCTTTTCCGCGACATCGATGGTCCAGCTTTGCGGCGTGTCATAACGCGCAGAAATCAGGCGAGGACTAGAAGAGATATCGTTCGTCATCGAAGCTCTCCTCCTGGATGCGGTGAAGATACACCTACGTCCCTGGTTTCAGACGCAGCGGCTGCACTACGCTGTCTTGCCTCATCGATGATGAGATCGAGTTTTTCGAGGGTAAGGTGTTCGTGATAGGCGTCGTTGATTTGCACCATCGGTCCATAACCACAAGCCGCTAAGCATTCGGCTTTGAGCAAAGTGAACATGCCATCTGAGCTTGTCTCACCAACGTGACAACCCAAGCGTCGCTCCAGATGATCTTGAATATCTTTGGCCCCGCGCAGCTCACACGAAAGGGTGCGGCACACCCACACCACATTAGGCGCAACGGGCTTTTGAAATAGGCTGGTATAGAAGGTTGCGACACCCTTTACGGCAGCGGTGGAAATACCCACGAGCTCGGCGGTATACGCAATGACTTCTGGACTAACCCATCCCTCTTGCTTTTGACATAAATGCAGAATGGGAATGCAAGCGGCGCGGCGCGTCGGGTACTGACGCAAGAGTTCATCGATGGCCGCTTGATGTTCCGGGGTTGGGGCAAAGGCCATGGGTGCCCTGCTATACGTTACCCCCTCACGTGGAGCAATAATTTATTTCATACACTCAGCGTGATGATCGACAAATCCCAACGCCAAGCGACGCTGCTCCGAAAGGCTCACAGGTTTCACCCAAAGCACAGCCTTGATCGCCGTCGCCACCTTGGAGATCACACAAACGCACACAACGGGGTTGAATGCCGCCTTGGCAAAACAATCCAGAGGCACAGTCCTGCTGATGCTGACATGATTCGCCCACCATGCGTGAACCCTGTCGACGGCACTGCTCTAAGCCCATATTTTGATCAACCAAGTAACATGCATGCTCAGGATCAGAGCAAGCCTTATCGGGATTGAACAACTGGCAGGACTCTGTGGGCTCACAGACACCCCAGTCAGATGTAGAGCCATTTGAAAGAGAGACGTTGTGGCGACAGTAGGCGTCTTGTTGACAGGGGTTTAGTCCACGCGCGGCACAACATAAGGAAAGACAACGTCCCAAGTCTTGTCCTTGAGACCAAACACAGGCAAGGCCAGGCTCACACTCTTCACTCGCCTGACAGGTCTCGCCTTCAGCAAGCATTAAACCATCAGGAGACTTACAGACAAAGCGAACCACAGAGTCGTACTCTTCGATGACACACACTTCATCAGGCGGACAGCTTGTAGGGTCTGTCATATCGCAATCTGACTCCATAAGGGTGCATTGCTGCAGAGAAGAATCCGTGGGCACAGATACATCTGGGCTTACATCACGAGAGGAGTCTGACCCAATCCCGTCGATAGTATCGTCAAGGACGGAGTTATCCTGCGACATTGGCTGTCCTGTTGATCCACCCGATAAATCAGCACACGCGCCCTGCCATAAAATCGCGTGAATCATTGCTATGGTAATAAAGAAACGATGCATAGTCCTATCCCTAAGCTAATTTCTTTTGCATAAATTATACCGTTCGTCAGGCAATCCGCGAAGGCTTGCTTTTACAGATCTTTGTCGCTTTTTACTGCCTCACACCTGACTCAATGCACGAAGCAACCTGACATTGATGTCATAGAGCGCTGCCCTATGGCAGCTAAAGATAAGATCACATACCTGTAAAAACAGGCGGTCGTTTAGCGTGATAAGCGTCGATACCCTCACGTCGATCCTGCGTTCCAATGGTGCGATTATAAGCCTCAAGCTCTAGGGCAAAGCCCGAGCGCAGAGGTAACTCGGCCCCAGATTGAATGGCTCGTTTGATCTGCCGCACAGACAGAGGCGCATTGGCGGCAATACGGCAGGCTGTGTCGATAGCACTTTCATAGGTCGCATTGGCATCATCACACACGCGATTAACAAGGCCCCACGTAGCAGCCTCATCGGCGTCAAAGGCATCCCCCGTTAAGATCACTTCCTTGGCTCGCGCTTGCCCACATAAACGCGGCAAATGCTGGGTTGCAGCCAGCCCTGGCATGATACCGAGCTTGGCCTCGGGCAGCGCAAAACGTGCATCGCGTGATGCGTAGATAAAGTCCGCAGCGAGAGCGATTTCAAGCCCGCCACCAAACGCTGCACCCTGCACTGCCGCAATCACCGGGATCGGACAATCGATCATAGCAACCATGCATTGCTCAAAAACCGCATGCTGCTTGCGCCACTGTTCATCGTCCATGGAACGCCGCTCTTTAAGGTCAGCGCCTGCACAAAACGCGCGGTCTCCCGCACCTGTGAGCAACACGCAACGAAACAGTGTTGGATCCATATACAACGATCGCCACACGGTGCAGAGCTCCTCTGCCATGAGGGTGTTCAGCGCATTCGCAACCTGAGGACGATTCAGGGTCACAATGACAACCGAAGGTGTCGCCTCCAGCTGCTCTACCTTCAACGTTGTGTAAGATGTTGCCAACCTAGTCGAAGTTACCGGGAGAGCTGCTACCGCTGCTTTCACGCCTTATCTTTCTTGCGCTGAATGTTAACGATACGCGCGGTTTGCTCACCTTCTAAGGGCGCAGCAGGCGGCGGGGTTGAGTTCATCCATTCACTTGAGTCAACCGTCGTTTCATCCTCGAACATATCGTGAAGTTCTGTCATCCGGTCATAAGGACGTGCATGGGGCTCGGAAGTCGCTGCGAGATTGCCATGATAAGGAGAAAAGCGTGCATAGGGAGCATCCGCACCAAGGACATCAGCGATGAGGTTTTTGCCGAAATCCTCGCTATTGGAAACATCGAGCACAAAGTCCTCCAACTTGCGTAGCTCATCCTCGATTTGCTGACGCCAAAGTTGTTTCATCAACCGGGCGAGGTGAGAGCGGCTGTAGTCAGTTTTATACTGCGCCAGGAAAGCCATAAGTGCATCGCGAAACTCTGCCGCAGTAGCGTAACGTTGTTCGCGATCACGCGCCATCGATCGCGCAATAATCGTCGCTAACTCCGCAGGTAAATCAGGACACACGACCTGCGCCGGCTTAGGTTCGGCATCACGCACAGAAAAGATAAGATCGATTTCGTTGTCCGCCTGGAAGGGGGGCTGACCCGTGCATAACTCATAGAGCACACTCCCCGCGCTAAAGATATCGCTGCGATGATCCAGAGGGTGGCCAAAAGCCTGCTCTGGCGACATATATTTGACCTTGCCTTTAATGATGCCGGTTTTGGTCTGAACGCGATCGAGACGCGCCTTAGCAATCCCAAAATCGCAGATTTTCACCCTACCATCATAGGCAACCAAGATGTTCGAAGGACTGAAATCGCGATGCACGATCTCCAGAGCCTTTTCATGACTATCTTTAGCGATATGCGCATGATGCAAACCATCAAGTGCACGTGCGATCACATAAACTACATGATCCCATGCCAGCGGTGATTTCTCCCGCTTCGCCCTGTCCATGGTGGAACGTAGGTCCTTGCCATCAACGTACTCCATACTGATCAGCACTGAGTTGTCGACTTCGGCGAGTTCATAAACCTCGGCGATATTAGGATGACGCAGCTGACTAACCAGCTTGAACTCATTGGTCAGCATATCGATAAATTGATCGTCCTCGAGAAAATGCGGCAGCAATTTCTTGATCGCTACATCGCGACGCACGCCCTCGTTATCATAAGTGAGACCGCGAAAGATTTCCGCCATGCCACCAAAACCAATGCGCTTGGTAAGGTGATAACGACCAATCCTCTGGGTTAAACGCATATAAAGGCTAGGGAACGGTAGTCAGCTCGTCGCGTCGAGAGTACAGGCACCCTAACGATAATACAGAATAGGATCGAATCGGTACACTTTCTTTGATTCTGCCGCGTCTGAGAAAGCGCGAGAAAATGCCTACGGGACGAGAATCGTACCAGTGGAGGGCGCAGGACTCACGATCACCGCTGACAGATCGAGTCTCTGAGGGTCCTCTACATTGATACGAATGCGGCCGCAGCCGCCACCGCCACCGCCACCGGAATGGCGTTGATCGCTGGGTGAATCGCCCTGGATTTCACCCGCCTTAGCATCTGCACTCAAGGAGCACCCGTCGCCCCCTCGACCGGATGCACCCACGCCCTCGCTGCCTTCAGCGGGTTCAGTATCGGCGCGACCGGGATTGCCTGGTGTACTTTTACCAAGCTTAAAACTACCCGTGCTTGCGTTAATGAACTCAAGCTGGGGACCTCCCGAACCCGAACCACCATTCGCAATAATGCGTGCACCTTCGACGAAAAAGATATCCTCCGCGGCAAGCCAAATGCCTCCACCAGAACCGCCGCCGCCGCCGCCCGCGATTTCTTCCTGGCCCATGAGAGGCGCGACACCGCCCCCATCGCCAAGTGCGAGAACGGCTGCATTACTTCCCAGTTGCATGGATCCGCAGGAACTAAGTGCCAACGCACCGCCAGCATTTTGCTTGGGTACAAAACGATCAAGAGCTGAACTCTTCACTAACTGCTGAGTTCCTCCAGACGACCCTGCCAAAAGTGGAATCAGTGCATCATTGCCGTATACACGCCCCGCAGCAGTTCCTCGAACAGGGCTTCCACCTTGACTCTTAAGGTCACCACCCTTGCCGCCTGGTGTCCCGAAACCACCCCCGCCACTGCCTGCAGCAACCAAGGTATCCCCGACAACAGCGGCATCGGCCTGCCCTGCCAAACCTTCAATAACACCAGGACCGTTGGCCCCCGAAGCAGCGCTCACATCCACAGTTCCGTCGATATTAAAACCATCGATAGCCGCTAACATTAAAGCTCGGGTACCTGTCGCCCGAATCGTTGTCCCTTGCTCAATATCGATACGCTCGCGAAGCAACATGCATATCTCTGGGGCTTCAGCGTCACCTGGCTGAACGACCACTTGATCGCAATCGTGATCATTAGGGTCATTCAAGCTGCCCGTATTGATCATCTCAGGCAACGGATCTGTGCTGGATGACCGCAACGCACAAAAACTATCCGAAATCCCTAACTGGTCGAAACGACCGTGATGATCGTTGTTCGAGCCGGGGCCTTGATCGTGATGGGTGTTGCCATCCGTATCATTCGCACTCTTGCTGCAACTTAGGGTCATACCGCTCAAGGCAACAAGCAAAGCACAGAGTAGGTTATCGTTTATCATCCCTATCCTTCTCTCCACGTTGTTCAACCCATCAATTCGAGGGCGATAAGCATACCACTCGTTTTTGATAAGGCTAGAAAGATTGCACCAACGTGGATCGATGCATTACGTGTTTCTGCAAGACACGCAAGCAGGGAGTCAACAGTGTAAGCCACAGTTATAGATGTCCGGGTTGGCTAACGGCTATAGATGTCCGCT
>CAYWAT010000019.1:0-29267 GCA_964456305.1 uncultured Polyangiales bacterium
AGAGCAGTGGATTCTTAATCCATTGGCTGAAGGTTCGAGTCCTTCATGACCCACTAAGCAGCTTGCAAAGACGCTGAGGTCTTTTTTCAGATCCCTCCCATCGATCTCGCATCTCCTGAAACTCCCTCTGCTTTCGTAAGGTTTCTCAACGATGCTTAAGCATCGCCTCGTCGCCTTCCAAAACCCTTTGGAGTTCCATCAAATGCGGTCTCTCGGTCCGGGACTTTGAAAGCAAGCCCTAATCTCTCACGGATAATCTGCGGATGCCGCGCAGCAATCGACAACAAGGCAATAGCCGGTCCCTCAGGATTACGTGTGCCTTGTTCCCATCCTCGTAGTGTCGACACACTGATACCAAGTGCCAACGCGAATTGCTCTTGCGTCATGGCAAGATACTTTCGCAACAAAACCACATCGGAGCCGTCGCGAAAATCACCCTGCTTAAGTCGCATCATGACACGCCCGCTCACGGCACGGCTCATCTCTTGTTCGGTAAGTTCCGAGACCGGTTTATGACTCATCGCTGAAGGACTGCGTCAATGCGTTAGATGGCAATCCTTAGGAAACCAAGGAGCGCACATCGGTTTGCAGCTGACGGTCAACGATTAACACGTGGCCGTCACCGATGAGCGAGTAGTGCTGCGCGTTTTCCTGCGTCTGTAGCGGAGTGGTCATGCCAGTGCACGCGATCACGTAGCGCAGATACGACGGGGGCAACGAGCGTTTGTCCTCATCGCGCAGATGTCCTTCCAGCTCTTCACTGCGATAAAAAGAAGGAAGGCCTTGTTGGACGAGGTAGCTGCGATGCCCATTGGTAAGCATCAGGCTGTACTGCCCCACCGCAGTCTGATATTCGCGCGCCTGCCCCTCCAGCCATTGAGTCAGCGATGCCAGTGCAGACAATACCACCTCTACGCTAATCTCAGGCAAGTCGATTTGATTGGATTGATGCAAGCGCGACAAGAGCATACCAAACAGGCACTCACCCACACTGTTGCCACTCATACTCTGACGAATCATCCCATCCATATCCGAGAGAGCTCGTTCTTGTAGATGCGCAAAGACGGGCAGTTCCCCCGCGTAAGCAAAAAGCCAGTTGCGCATGCGAAAAGGCTGCACGTTGTCGGCGCTAAAACTGCCCTCGGGACGGTCCTCGATACAGGCCACCACGGCATCGGAAATCACATCGCGGGTTTGCTCTGCCCAGCTCACAGACTTGTCAGAGGAAAGAGGCTGCTTGCGATGTAAGACCTCGCCATTTTGGTAATAACCTAGCCCCCAACTACCCGGCTCATGCAACTGAACAGCCTGACTAGTGCATGTTTCATAGCGCAGTACATCTCCCAAACGGTCACGACGATTGGCCATGTACGCAATGAGTTGTGTCATACTCTCTCCTTGTATTACCCCGCAGATGTTGAGCCTGCATGCCCGGATTGCCCACTCGAGACAAAGCACGAATCTCACGTCCTTACAACGCCTCGATTCTCAGCGTGCATGGCGATGCGACTTCATCACCGGCAGCAAAAGACCGCAAGATGTATCTTCACAATCTTGGATTAAGAGGCCTTATCTACCTTTGCGTGTGTCTTTGGACATGGGGGCTGAGTCTGAGTGCAGCGGCGCAAGCAGAGCCACACTACCAGGTGCAAGTACACTTCGACCCCGAGAGACACCTATTGCAAGGGCATTGGCAGGTGGAACTGCACACCAGACCAGACCAAAAACAGCTGCGCCTATGGCTTTATGCCGACCGACTTGCGTTGGCTCCCCATGAGCTGAACGAACAGACGGCGCGCTGGATTTACCCCGGTGAAATCGATCGCGGCGGCATTGCCGTACGCAACGTCAAAATCAATGGCAAGGCTGTAGTTGCGAGTCGCGTGCACCATCCAGCAGGACATCCTCGAGGACGCGACGTCGCTGGCAGTGACGTACTGCTGCCTCTCAGCGCTGAGCAGCAAGGCCAGCGCATCCGCATCAGTCTCAACTTTCGTCTACGCATTCCGCAACGCTTTGGACGTATTGGTCATGTAGGCGACCATCACAGTTTGGCAGCGCCGTGGTACCCCTTGGTGATCAACAGCAAGCACCTCGCTTGGGAACAGGCCCAACACAGCATCACCTTAACGCTGCCCGATCCTTTTCGCGCCCTGCTTGCCAACAGCATGATTCGTCATCACGGCAAGGTGCACGCTCGCGGCCCTTATGCGCCGCTAAGCATCGACGACAGCTGGTATGCACGTCAGCGCAAGCTCAGTGACAGGCAACTACGCGTGCACCAGAGCAGCCCGCCCTACGATCCTCCCCCCGAAGACGCCCAAGGCATTGACCGCCTGCACGATCTCGTCAGCGTGGACAAAATCGGACTCATCGCCGAGACAAGCAACGAGGTTCTCGAAACCTTGCGCACTATTCTCAAGCCCGAGCACTACGCACGTTTGCCCCAGCAAGTCGAGGTGCAGGTCCTTCCCTCGCGTACCGAGCTGGTCTCTATTGCCCCCGGAACCCTATTGGTCTCGGATCGTCTCTATCAAATCTTTCCCCTCACCATGGTGCGGGAGTTTCATCAGCGCGCGTTAAGACGTGGCTTGTTTCGTTATTTCATGAGCCATCTCCAGCTTCCCGAAGCTGCCAACGCGCAAGGGTGGGCGCAGGATCTACGTGCGGTCGCGCTTAGCGATATCGATGCCGCGCGACGGCAACGACCTGGGCAAAGTCCACGCGATCTGGTGGGATGGGCCGCCTTTCACCCCGCGGTGGATCAGCTCTTGTATGCGCCACAAGTCCCTTTCGTGGATGTTTTCTTTGGCAGCGTGGACGAACCCGATCCCTTTCGTGATGATCCCGTCTTTGCTCGGCGTCCCTTATCGCGAGGGCGGCGTATTTTGGAGAGCGCCCGCGACCAGCTCAGCAAAAAGCAGTTTGCCGCCTTCACCCGCGCACTCCTCGAACTCGAGCAAGACATTCCGCAGATTCTCAGCACGCTCAATCCCAAAGCAGCCCAACGTCTGCCCGTATGGTTAGCGGCAACCGGTCTCGCGCTGAACTACAAACTGGGGCGATATGAAAGTCATCAGCAACCCGACGGTAGCTACAAGCATCGGGTGGAGATTATCCGGCAGGGCGCCTCGCGACCAGAGCCCCTTAAGGTACGCATCGAAGACGACGCGGGGGTTGTGCAAGAAAAAACCTGGGATGCCACAGACAAACGCGGCTGGGTTTATTTCCAGAGCAACGCCAAACTCGATGAGGTTTATCTCGATCCCGAACAGCGTTTGCCCCAAAGCTCAGCCATCGCCGAGGGTCACCCGCGTGGCGACGATGCCACCTCCCTGCCCTGGCGCCCGCCTTTGCTGCAGGGTTTCAATTTATCGGTCTCCTTTAGCGAATCGCTGGTGCAGGGCTTTGTCGACTTTGCCATGCGACGTAAATACGACCTGGATCACACCATCGCTGCGCGGGTCTCGCATAACGCCCGCTCTACGGGGACATTCCTGCGCTACCGGCATGGCTTTGGTCGCAAGCGCGATAATAACCAGCGCATTGCCTTCGTGATCGGTGGACTGGAGCTGTTGCGCCTGCGTCAATTCACCGACGAGGGCATGGGCGGCTGGCGCATCAGCGCAGTGGGGCGTGCGGGGTGGAATACACAGCGCTATTTCATCGACCCACGCGGCGGATCATCGCTCACCACCTCCGCCCGTATCGGTGCCGTACGTCAAGACGATGGAGACGTGGAAATCACGGCCAGCACGGGGATACGCGCTAATCTCAACCTGCCCATCGGCTTGCGACAAGCCTTGGTGGGTGTTGCTGGCATCGGCTGGACCTTTGGCCAGGCCTTGCCCGCCGAGCGTCAGGGGTTGGGCGGACGCTTTTTGCTGCGCGGCTTTGAAAGCAACGAAATCGTCGGCGATGGTCGGCTCTTTGCTGTACTGGAGTACCGATGGACCGCGCTCAATGACCTGGCCATCAACCTCTTTCACCTCGCTTGGCTACGCGAAATCCAACTGGCCCTCTTCACCGGGGCTGGGATGGTCTTCGAGTCCGTCGAGGACAGCACGGTTGAAGGTGCTGCCGACATCGGCGCCGGCGTACGCTTTCATTTTGACTATGGCGGCGTGCAGCCCGGTGTGCTCGCGCTCGACCTGGCTTTTCCGCTCACGCGTCGTAGCAATGCGGTGCGCAATAGCGACGGCGATATTATCGGTCGGCGTGCTCCCTTCGGCTTTTACCTTGCTTTCGAGCAGTTCATGTAAACTGCTCCAATGACCTGCCCTCTTGATCCTTGGATTGACGCCTATATCGATCATCTCAAGCTCGAGCGCGGTCTGAGCAAAGCCACGCTCGATGCCTACACCCGTGACCTTACTGCCTTCACCCGCAGCTGGCAGAGGCATCACGGTCAACAGAGGGAACCCAACGCGGAGTTGTTGTTGCGCAGCGTCGAGTTGCACCTGCAAGAGCGCCGTACTGCTGGACTCAAACCGCGTTCATGCGCGCGACTGCTTAGCACTCTGCGAGGATGGCTACGTTTTCTGCATGCACAAAAGCACCTGCCCGAACTCAAGCTGCATCGCCTCAACGCACCGCGCCTAAATCATGCATTGCCCACCGTCTTGGATGTAGCGAGTCTACAGCGCCTGCTCGATGCGCCCCCCACGCATACGCCGCGCGGGATTCGCGACCGCGCCATGCTTTACACCATGTACGGTAGCGGCCTGCGAGTGAGCGAAACAGTCACCCTCAAACTGGGAGCGCTGCATCTGGCCGAAGGATATCTCAAGCCTTATGGCAAAGGCGCCAAAGAACGACTGGTCCCCCTCGCGACCCAGGCCTGCACCTGGATTGAGCACTACTTAAGCGAGGTGCGACCCCGCTGGCAACGTCCAGCCCAGCCCACCGATGTGGTTTTCCTAAGCGCCCGCGGTCGCGGCCTGACGCGTCAAGCCCTGTGGGAAATCGTCAAACGCTACGCGCGCGGCGCAGGCATCAGCAAGCTCTCGCCGCATGTGCTGCGCCACTCCTTCGCCACTCACTTACTGCAAGGCGGCGCCGACTTACGCGTCATCCAAACCCTGCTGGTTTTTAATGATACGGCGACCACCCAGATCTACACCCATGTGGATGCCTCCCACTTGCACCACGTGCACCAAACCTATCATCCGCGGGGGTAGGCCAGCGTCAGTGGTGCGAAATGCATGCAACCAAACTGCATTTGATAAGGTTTAAGATATCTTCCTAAGAATCACATTTACTGAAGGGTACATCTATTTTCAAAAAGTCACGAATACGCTCTGTTGAATAGCAATCACCCACGGTTAAATAAGAAACCTTGGGATTAAGTGCATCGTCTGGATATTTGGTTGCAGTCATTGTGCTAACCCATTTATTTTCAGGAGAAGAATTGTAATTACGTTTCATAGAAAAGACAAACTTAGTCCTTGTCTTATGATTATAGGACTTTATTTCATGTACCTCTATTTCAAGACGGTAACCATTGCACATTGACTCGACCTCTCCACCCCAAGTATTCGAGCTATCTGCGCCATGGCTTGTAATAAGCCTGACTCTGTCACCATCTATAAGGTTGTAACCTATCTCGAGTAACTTAGGACCATTTCCATCGTCCACGGTGCACGTTAGGAAATGATTGTGAGGATCTCGAGGATCTGCCAAATGTTTATTCTGCGCAGATTCAGTGCTCTCAACACTCTCTTCGGCTGCACAGGCAGAAAGCAGGAACGTTAACAAAATCAAAGCAAGAAAATTAATACGAACAATCATAAGATAACACCTCTATTATTTTAATTTATATATTTGTGCGGCGCCGTTATAAGCTATTGGATTTGTTGTCTAAGCATGACTACCGCAAAAATCACTAGCCCTAGTTCTAACCCAGATCATCATGCCTGCAAGCTTAGCTTTTGATTTTCACGACGCGGTGATCACGCATGTTCCGCATGCTTCGCCGCAGTTGCTCAGCATGTATGTGGAACTCTACCCGATTATGTATCCAGATAAACCACGGGTTGAGTTAGCGTTTGGGCATCTCTTCAATCCCATCAAGGTCATCAAGTTGGTGAATGCCCTACAAGACGAGGCCGAAGAAGACTGGATTGGTTGTCGCATCGATGCTTTTCACTACGACACCAAAAAAGCCGCGACGGAGAATAACCTGTGGTTTTTTCTCGCGGTCGACGGCTTTGATGGCATACGAATTCACTGCCGTGAATTTCAGATCACCCAGCTTAAGGGACGCTAAAGAAGGCTCTTTACCTAGCGCGCCAGTGAAACCAGCACTGTATCATCGGTTTTGATGCCAAGGTCACGCAACACTGCCTGGGACACGTCGACTAGACGCTTGGTGTTTTCGTTCGGACCCCAGTCATTAAGTCTAGCTAACGTACACTTATTCGTTTCCTGACTGCACACTAGGATTTTACGGTTTTTCCATAGCGTGAACTTAGCGTGATCGACTGTTGACCAATAATCCGGACTTGTACGCGAGGGAATAGGCATCCCCATAGGAAAGTAGGGCAAACGCAATGCAGCATAACGGTCATTATGGATATTCAGATTTCCAGATCGCTCCAAGGTTAATGCTGTTTTCTTACTAGGAGGCGTGTGGGGATCACCAGGACCGCCAAAGTGGCTGATTTTTCCTGATAACCAACGGCAGTTACCCACCTCAACCTCTGGCGCAAAGTCCTCATTATAAAACACGCCGTTAAGAAGATACTTGGAGTCATTACGAGGCAAAGAATAGGTTACCTCTTGCTCGCGACCACCGATTGTGAGCTCGGTCTTAACGGTTAACCCCGCATTTTGCGCGCAGCCTGCGAAGTATCCTTGATCACCTGGCAACTGACCGACTTGCTCACCATCCTCGGGGGCAATGTTAGGCAGCTTCCACCTGCCCTCAGCGCCTACTTTGACGCCGGCAGGCAATGGCAAACGCCAAGCACCCGGCAGACACGGGTTGTACACCTTGCCATTCACCTCCTGAGCCATGGCATCGCAATGTTTGAGCATGGCTGTTGGCGATTGTCCGCCCAAGCGCGCCGAAAGCTTAGGGGTATAGGCAATTTGCTGCCCATCTACGGTCTCCACACACCAGCCTTCGACGGTTTCTTTGGTACCCACGGGACAAAAGTCCGCGCCGCGCAAGCGTTGGGCGAGTTTCAATGACCAGGTCGCAGTCGCTTCGTCCTTGGTACACGCCGAGCCGCCGCCAATTTGCTGACAGCCTTGCTGCATCGCCTTAGGAAAAGGTCCCAACGCTTCTTCTGTTTGCTTGCTCGGCTTCGAAACGCTCTTGGTGTTAACTTCGAAACCAAAGAACAAGCACAATCCGGAGTTAACATCGTATTTATAACGATGCGTGAGCCCTTTGGACTTAATACTAGGGCAGAGTTCATCCAAACTACGTTGCTGCTCAGCCTTAAGCTGCTGCCCAGAAGTATCCTCAAGGGAACATCCGGCAACAGTGATTGCGACAAGCATCGATACGGAAATCAGCGCGGCGTTATAAGCGATGCGCTTAGGATAAGAAAGAAAAGCAGTGGACATCATTAACCTCAGAACAAAGATATTTGCCCTGATCGATGCACATTGTGTTCCAATGTAAGCACAAAACTACGACAAAAGTGCTTTTGCGAAAGCAAATCAGCGACTTAACTGTATTTTTACCCCAGTATCAGTCTTAGATTGCCCCATTACAGAGCTTTCTGCCCTGGCAACCGCTGTGACCAGGGCAAGAAGAGTCTCCATAAAAGGACTGGTACTGTGTCGAGCTAACAAGACTTACTTAGCTAATGCCATCAGCAAAGGATCGTCAGTCTTAGCACCTAACGCATTCATAGCACCTTGAGATAAATCGATGATGCGGTCTGTATTTGCGTTTGGCCCCCAATCAATAAGCTGCACCACAACGCATTGAGAGTTAGCAGGGTTACACACTAAAATGCGGCGGTTAGCCCAGGCATCCTTAGCGGCAGCAATATGATTCCACCAAGCAGTGCTCTTAGGTTGAGGACGTGCACTGCCCACTTGAACATCCCTGTGTAAGAAAGTTGCTCTTATTGCAGCAAAAAGCCTGTTTTTAGTGTCCACCCGACGCAAGATCTCACCAGTGAATGAGGCAGGCTCCTGAGCACTCACGCCCGTGTCATTGGGACCACCAAAATGGCTTCCTTTTCCCTGAATCCATTGACAATTACCGGACTGGTCAGTGACGGTTACAGCAACAGTTTCCTCATGAACTTTTCCATTTAATATGTAGTAGGTACCCTCTTTGGGCATCGGGTACCCAACCGTTTGTTCATTTCCGCCAATAGATACATTAGTCGTAAATTCTAAGCCAGCATTCTGTGCACACATATCACCAGAACTAACTTTAACTTCATCAGCACTTTCAGTCTCAGGCGCACAGCTGATCAGTGCACTGCAAGTGATGAGGCTAAGTAAAAAAGCATGTGGGCTACGCAAAGCAGCAACACGCAGGCCAGCAGGGGCCAAAGCAAATCCAAACATAAGTAAGCTCCAAGCAAGAAAGATTAAGGTCTAACTAAATAAGATAAGGTTAGGCTTATAAACATAAAGCAAGCCCCGTTCCATAATGCCAAAATCCGGTTAGGGAGTCGGCATTGGGGCTGAGAAGAGCCGTAATGTCAGCTCTTTAGCGCGAATTGCTTACATCAGGACAGATACGCTTGGGATTGGCGCAGGTGATCGCTGCTGTTGCCCGAAGGCCACTTGCGTAGCCGGGCGAGCCCTTCATTGAGGCCTCTCGACCCATGGAAATGGTATCGAAAGTTAAGGTTAAGGCGCTTTCAAGCGCCCTTAATCCCACCGCAGGTCGCTAATCTCGTACATTTTGTCGCCGCCAGGGGCTTTGACTTTGACTTCGTCACCGACTTCGCGATTGATTAGCGCTTTGGCCACGGGCGAGGTCACGGAAATGTCGCCCTTGCTCAAATCGGACTCGTCGGGGCCTACGATGCGGTATTCCACCACTTTGCCGGAGTCTACGTCTTCGAGCACCACTCGAGCGCCAAATTTAACGCGGCTGCCACCCAGAGTGGAGGGATCGATCACCTCCGCGCGCGAGATTTTGTCTTCCAGCTCGGCGATACGCGCCTCTTGCATGCCCTGTTTGTCTTTCGCGGCGTGATATTCGGCGTTTTCGCGCAAGTCACCATGCTCCCGCGCCGTGCCAATCTCTTGTGAGATCTTCGGACGTTCGGCCTTCAGCTCGGCAAGTTCGTCTTTGAGTGCAGCAAAGCCTTGGGGCGTCATAGGGACTTTTTCCATGCCGCAGAGCATAAGAATTTCCATGCTTAACGCAAGAGCAGAGCCGCAGGAAAGCGTCTCTCACAGCAACACTGGATTAGGCGCGATGCAGTCGCGACAGTGCGCGATGCGTTAGGCGCTTAGGTTAAGCGCGGCGCGGTGCCGTACTCCTGCAAACAACGCAGTTCCATCGCCTGATCCACCTTGATGGGAATTGCTGCCACCGCCGCGGCCGCGGCTGCCATGGTGGTGAAGTAAGGCACGTTGCTGATGAGGGTTTGCCAGCGCAGCGAACGACTATCGCGAATCGCATCGGCGCCTTCGGTGGTGTTGATCACCAAATCGACCTCGCCTGCGCGGATACGGTCGACAATGTGAGGTTCGCCCTCGTTAACTTTATTAACTATCTCGACCGCAACGCCCACGCGTTTGAGTGCCGCGGCAGTGCCACGCGTGGAGATGATCTTAAAGCCATGATGCGCCAAGCGCGCCGCCAATTCGCAGGCCGAGGGTTTGTCTGCATCGCGTACGCTGACAAAAGCAACGCCTTGGGTGGGCATATCGGTGCCCGATCCCATCAGGGCTTTGAGGTAAGCCTGGGGGAAGTCGCTGGCGATGCCCATCACCTCGCCGGTGGAGCGCATCTCGGGGCCTAAAATGGTGTCCACGCCGGGAAACTTGGCAAAAGGAAAGACGGACTCTTTCACCGCCACGTGTTTAACCTCGGGATCGCGCGTGTACCCTAGATCGCGCAGGCGTTTGCCCATCATCACCTGGGTGGCGATGCGCGCCAAAGGCATGCCGGTCACCTTGCTGACGAAAGGCACGGTCCGTGAGGCGCGTGGATTGACTTCGATGACGTACACCTCACTGCCACGCACGGCAAACTGCACATTCATCAAGCCGCGGATGCCCAACTCGCGGGCCAAGGCCCGCGTACTGGAGCGAATGCCCGCCACCACGTCCAAAGGCAGGGCATGGGAAGGCAACACCACCGCGGAATCACCCGAATGCACGCCGGCTTCTTCGATATGCTGCATCACGCCGGTGACAATCACCTGTTCGTCGTCGGCAATGCAGTCCACATCCACCTCGATGGCACCACGCAAGAAGGCATCCACCAGAATGGTCTGCGACTGGGCTTCGCGGGCGGCTTCGAAGGCCACCGCGAAGTATTGCGCCAGCTCATCGGGAGAATGCACCACCTCCATGCCGCGTCCACCCAGCACATAGCTGGGACGCACCACCACCGGGTAACCCACACGCTCGGCAATGGCAAAAGCCTCGTCGCTACCGCGGGCAATGCCCCCCTCGGGACGGCGGAGCTGCAGTTTTTCGACGATGGCATCGAATTTTTCGCGATCTTCGGCGCGATCGATGGCCTCGGCCGGCGTGCCCAGCAGCTTGACCCCCGCTTGCACCAAGGGCACCGCCAGATTGATGGGCGTTTGCCCGCCAAACTGGACGATCACCCCCTCGGGCTGCTCACGATCGATGATGTTGAGTACATGCTCAAGGGTGAGGGGCTCGAAATAAAGGTGGGTGGAGGTGTCGTAGTCGGTTGAAACGGTCTCGGGATTGCAGTTGACCATGACGCTGGCATAGCCCGCCTCGCGCAAGGCATAGGAGGCATGCACGCAGCAGTAGTCAAACTCGATGCCTTGGCCGATGCGGTTGGGGCCACCCCCTAAAATGACGACTTTTTTGGCTGACTGCTCGGGAATCTCATCTTCTTGGCCCCAGGTGGAGTACATATAAGGCGTCTGCGCCGCAAATTCGGCCGCGCAAGTATCCACCCAGGAGAAAATAGGCTGCAGTTGACTGGCTTTGCGCTCTTGGCGAATCGATTCGGCGGAGCCTTGCCACAATGCGGCGATTTGTCCGTCGCTAAAGCCCAGCGTTTTGGCTTCCTTTAATAAGGAAGTGCGCGCGACGGTCTTAAATCCGTCTTGCTGGGCCGAACGCAGGCTGTTTTCGAGCGCGATGAGCTCTTGCAGCTGCTTTAAAAACCAGCGATCGATGGCGGTGGCGCCATGGACCTCATCGATGGAAGCGCCAGCGCGCAAGGCATCGGCCACAAACCATAGTCGATCAGCCAGGGGCACACGAATGATGCGCAGCAAGGCCTCTTTGAGCTGACCTTGGCTCATATGCGCGCTGCTCTGCCCCGGTTTGAGCTGCACCAAGCCACCTTGCAGCTGTTCTTCGCTGAGTTGCTGAGCCAAATCGCCATAATCGATGCGATCACAGAGAGAGACCAGGCCATCACGCCCGACTTCGAGGGAGCGCGCCGCTTTTTGCAGGGCTTCCTGAAAGCAGCGACCGATCGCCATGGCTTCGCCCACCGATTTCATCTGTGTGGTGAGACGCGCATCCGAGCCGGCGAATTTTTCAAAGGCAAAGCGGGGGATCTTGCAAACGACGTAATCGATGGCGGGTTCGAAGGCGGCGCTGGTCCCGGTGATGTCGTTGCGCAGCTCATCCAGGGTGTAGCCCACGGCAAGCTTGGCGGCGATTTTGGCGATGGGGTAGCCGGTGGCTTTGGAGGCCAGCGCGCTGGAACGTGAGACCCGCGGATTCATTTCGATGACGATGAGACGCCCATTGGCGGGGTTGACGGCGAATTGAATATTGGAGCCGCCGGTATCGACGCCGATTTCGCGGATAATTGCCCGACCGGCGTCGCGCATGCGCTGATATTCGCGGTCGGTGAGCGTCATAGCCGGAGCGACGGTGATCGAATCACCGGTGTGCACCCCCATGGGGTCGAAATTTTCGATGGTGCAGATGACGGTGAAGTTATCGGCGCGGTCGCGGATGACTTCGAGCTCGAATTCTTTCCAGCCCAGCAGGCTTTCTTCGATAAGACACTCGTGATTGGGGCTTTGTTGAAAGGCCCAACGGATGGCGCGGTCAAATTCCTCTTGGTTGTGCGCCACGCCGCCGCCACTGCCGCCCAATGTAAAGGAGGGGCGCAGGATGACCGGGAAACCAATGGTCTCCACCGCGGCTTGGGCCTGCTCGAGAGTCTGCACCACCTCGGCACGGGCACAATCGACGCCGATGCGCTGCATCGCATCCTTAAAGAGCTGGCGGTTTTCGGCTTTTTCGATGGCCTCAACCTTGGCGCCCAGGAGTTCGACGCCATGTTTCTTGAGGACGCCCTTACGTTCCAAGGCTAAGGCGAGGTTAAGCGCGGTTTGACCGCCCAAGGTCGCGATCATCGCCTGCGGTTTCTCGCGTTCGACGATGGCTTCGAGCACCGCGGGGGTAAGAGGCTCGATGTAAGTGCGATCCGAGAACTGCGGATCGGTCATAATGGTGGCTGGATTGGAGTTAACCAGCACGACCTCGTAGCCTTCTTCGCGTAGCGCCTTGGCGCCCTGGGTCCCGGAGTAATCAAACTCGCATGCTTGGCCAATAACAATGGGCCCGGAACCAACCAGCAGAATCTTTTTGATGTCCTGGCGACGGGGCATGCAAGTGCGCAGGGTGTATCAGACCCCTAGCACGGCGGCAAGGTATGGATCGCCAATAACGAGGCCTTCGAAACCTTCGACGAGGGGAAAATCAAAGCAGAGAGGACACCAGCGAGCACGACAAGCGAACTGGCCAGCCTACACTAGGTATTGGCATACCAAATTATAGACGACTTTGCCCTCTCTACCTTCTTTAGTTACTGACTATTTAGCCTAGCTAGGCAAACTTACTCTATACAGGTGTACTTCTTACTTAATTCACTTGCATTTACCCAACAATAACTTGCTAGCTCGTCACTTTCAACATAGTGCGCATTCATCTTAACGGGTATTCTAGCTCCTTCATGCAATACATTGATCGAATGAATCTTATTTGAAACACACACGTATCTTGGATTAACCAATTCAGATTGATCAGAAACATCTACATCCCAAATATCATTATAGACATACTTATCTGCCCAACAATAGACGCCAAGAGACCCTTCGTTTCTTATGCATGGCGTATAATTATCGTAGCAAATTGATTCGGAACTGCGCTTTACACTTGAATCAAGGTTTTCCAGTCCCTCGCCGGACTCTGCCGCGCAAGACCAACCCGTTAACGTTAATAATACTAAGACAATTACCTTTTTCATGATGCTAATCTCCTATCCAAGAATGTATTTATACAGTTTATATTAATCGATTGAAGCTTGATTTAAGTTTTAACAAACCAAAGCCAAGAACAACAATCTGCCAAGTCACAATAAGAGCTTCGCAGTATAGTTTAGACGATTATGAAGTCAAACAAATCACCCTTTGTTTGCGCGACAATCGATTTTAGATTCGCTTAAGGCAACGACACGCTGTGGATCAGAGGATGCTGAGCAATGCGTTGCTGCAAGGCGTGGAGCCAAGCCTTGCCACGCGCGTTGTCGACAGTGAGCGAGACGCGTCGCGCGCTTTCGTCGATGCTTTCGAGGTGAATTTGCGCGGTGACGGGCTGCAGGTAGTTCACAAAACGCGCCCCCCACTCGATGCACGCAATGCCGGCCTGGTCTAAGGCCTCATCGAAACCCAAGGCATCCAAGTCAGCGGCCGCATCGAGGCGGTAAAGGTCCGCATGCAGCATGCGCGGCGTGGTGGGCAGCCATTGCATCAAGGCGAAGGTAGGACTGGTCACCGGTTCATCCTCGGGCAAGCCCAGCGCATAGGCCAAGGCGCGCACCACAAAGGTCTTGCCGGCGCCGAGCTCCCCCTCCAGGAGCAAGACATCCCCCGGTTGACTCACCGCCGCCACACACTGAGCGAAATTCAGCGTCGCAGACGCGTCGGGCAGCAGGAAAGAAGCGCACATCGGCGTGTTCATACCAAGCACAAGGCCGTGAACAAGGCGACGCGGACCCATCTGCGCGCGAAGACCGCGTTGTTGCGCCCTGCCAGGACGTGCTAGGGGATGACGCCGTTGTACCACTTATTTATGACTTGCAGGAGATTCACTTATGAAAATGTTTTATGGATTAACGTTGCTTAGCATCGGCTTAATGACGGCATCGCTTGCCGGCTGTGCTGCCACTCACGATTCCAACGAAGCTGAGCTAGATAGCCAAGATAAATTCAAAGGCGAAGGTCATAAAGAACGACTACGAAGCCACCAAAGCAACCTTGAGCTGCTCATCAAGGTAGCTAGCCACAACAATCGCAGACCAGGTTGTGAACACTTGACCGATATCCATACCGGTACTGATGTGCATGATCGTAAGTTTGCTAGGTACGAGATGAGTCTGCCTCGAATCGCCGCCGCTACAGCTGTGATCGATACAGAAGGAGCACCATATCGTCTTAGCGGTTTTGACCGACGCAATGTAAATAGCTTCGGCTGCGGTCCTGAACCTGATCCTGAACCTGATAACGATGAGACCTGGTGCTATAGCGTCGAAGAGCCTCCTGGTTTGCTGAGTGACGAGTACAGGAGTGTTAAGTGCCAATGTGTCAAAGATGGTAGTTCGTACTATTGGGATAATTGCGTCAATGTGGCGCTATAAGAACGCAAGCATCATAGGATAGCCTTCGGGCTAAGGCAGCTCCCAAGTAACAAGCTCGCGGCAGCCATCAATGGGCCCCGCGAGTGAGTCCTTACGAAGGCTAAGCAACGAGATCACAGCCCCCTTCACGCCGTTCGGGGGGCTGTCCACTGAGTTTTTGCCGCGCGCCGCCCAAAACAGAGGGGTAGACCGTCAAAATGCCCTCTCGACACCGGTCGCAGAGGTCTGTGACACCCAGATTTGACCCTGTTGCACCCACTTTTAAGCTCTCGACACCGGCTGCAGAGGTCTGTGACACCCAGATTTGACCCTGTTGCAGCGCCAAATAGGGGATGACAGCGAATTATTCCGCTGTGACTCCCCAAAATCGCCCCGAACAACGGTGTCAGGGGGTCCAATTCGGGTGCAACACCCCCTGTTTTGGGTGCAACAGGGCTCTGTGACCGGTGCAACACCCTTCGATCTCGATGCAACACCCTCTGCGCTCGGTGCAACATGGCTCTGCCGCCGGTGTCCGGGGGCCATTTTTGATAGGCCACCCCTCTTTTTGACTGCAGGGGGGCTTGCCGCCGATGTCCGGGGGCTTGATCAGAAAGTTTAGCCCTCTGCGCTCGGTGTCAGGGGCTCTGTTTTGGCTGTCCAGAGCTCTGATCACAATGACGCGACCTCTGCGCTCGGTGTCAGGGGCTCTGTTTTGGCTGCACGCGGCTCTGATCACGATGACGCGACCTCTGCATTGGGTGAACAGGAGGGCGAAACGCGGATCGGGCTTGCCCATTTGGGTATAGGCCCTAAGTAAGCGACCATGCGGGTTTCGGTGCTTTGTCTTGTCGCGATAGGGGTTGCTACGCTCGGCTGCGAAAGCAAGGCGCCGCCGCCAGCAAAACCCAGTGCCGCAAAGCAGACCGCGGCCAAAAGCAAAGCCAAGCCCGAAAAACCGCCGCTGCCCTGGAAAGCCGCGGCCATCGCGCATGCCGGTGTGATGACACCGCCGGATGCGGGTTCGGCAGGCTGCCGTTTAGCGGTGCAAGCCGCCCTCGCCGAGCTGAAAAAAGGCGCCGACCCCATCGATGCAGCGGTCGCTGGCGTGGTGGTGCTTGAAGACAACCCCACCTTTAATGCCGGCACCGGCTCGATGATTCGTCTCGACGGCAAAACCGTCCAAATGGACGCTGCCACGGCCGATTCCGACGGCCATTTTGGCGCCGTCGCGGTGATCGAAGAGGTCAAAAACCCCGTCAAGGTGGCCCGCGCCGTCAGTCGCTCCCCCCATCGTTTGATTGCTGGGGATGGTGCCACCGCCTTTGCGCGCGCGCTGGGCATGCCGGTCTACGATCCGCGCACGGCACAGCGCAAAGCTCAAGCCTTGATGCTGCGTCAGAAACTTATCCGCAAAGATCCAAGTTTGCCTGCCGCCTGGCACGCCTTTGATTGGCGCAAGGCCTGGAATTTCAAGAAAACCCTCAACGAGGCGGGCATTAAAGAAGGCCAAGCCGGCAGCGACACCGTGGGTGTGGTGGTGCGCAGCAGCGACGGGCGTTTTGCCTCCGCGCTTTCTACCGGCGGCTGGACGATTGCGTTGCGCGGCCGCGTAGGCGATGTGCCAATCCGCGGGGCGGGCCTCTTCGCCGGCCCAATGGGCGCTGCCGCCGCAACCGGCACGGGAGAACGCATCGTCGATGAGATGGGCGCCTGGCAGGTCGTGCACCGCATCAGCGAAGGACAGTCGCCCACGCAAGCCACCCAAGCCTTAGTCAAGGCCATCAAGGGCACCGGCTCCATCGGCGTCATTGCCCCCAGCGCCACCGAGATCGCCGCCTCGGCAGACCGCTCCATGGCCTGGGCCGCCCGCGAACAAGACTCCGATCAGTGGCTTGGAACGGAGCCGCCACAACCTTAACAAACCATAGCCACGGTTTTGTGCTTCAACCCTGCAGCCAGTCTTTGAATTTGTTCCATAAGCTGGGCTGTTGGGGCAGGTTGCTGACATTAAGTTCGTTGCCGAGGTCTTCGATGAGTTCGCGTTGGCGCGGGGAGAGTTGTTGCGGGATTTCGACGAAGACGCGCACCAGCTGATCGCCTTTGCCGTAACCACCAAAGACCGGCAGACCTTTGCCGCGCAGGCGCAGCACTTTGCCTGAGGGTGTGCCCGCCGGAATGCGCATGGTCACCTGGCCATCGAGGGTGGGCACGCTGATCGAGGCGCCCAACACCGCTTGGGGATAGCTGATGGGCAGCACGCAACGGATGTCAGCGCCTTTGCGTTCGAAAAAATCGTGGGGCTGTACGCGGATGATCACGTGCAAGTCGCCGGGACCGCCCGGTCCTTCCTCGCCGCCGCCGGCAATGGTGCGGACTGCACCGTCGTCGACGCCCACCGGCACCTTAACTTGCATTTGCATGCGTTGGGAGCCGCCATCGGCAGTGCCGCGCTGATAGGAAATGCTCTTTTCGACACCGCGCGCCGCTTCTTCAAAGGAAAGGCTGAGCTCGTATTGGATATCGCGCCCCGGCCGAGCTCGTGCGCTGCCCTGACCCCAGATGTCGCCAAAAATACTTTCAAAAATCTCGCCCACGGAGCCAAAGTCATTGGGATTAAAACCGCCGCGGCCACCATTGCCCCCCATGCCGCGCGCGCCAAAGCGATCGTAACGCGCCCGTTTTTGCGGATCGTTGAGCACATTATAGGCTTCGTTGATCTGCTTAAAGCGTTGCTCGGCCTCGGCATCGTTGGGATTGCGGTCGGGATGGTACTTAACCGCCAGTTTGCGGTAGGCGCGCTTGATCGCATCGGCGTCGGCATCGCGAGAGACCTCAAGCAGGTGGTAATAATCGGTCATGGCACTCCAAGCAGGGGTGCAGGCAAACTAAGACCTCTGCGCAGAAAAGCAATCATGGCCTGCCTCCGCGATTGCATGCCCCGCGCAAGAAGCTAGATAAGGCGCCATGACTCAACGCGTGATTAACTTCAGTCCGGGCCCAGCGATGTTGCCGTTAGGCGCCCTGCAGCAAGCGCAAAAAGACATCCTCGACTTTGACCAGACCGGCATGTCCATCCTCGAGCACAGTCACCGCGGCAAACACTACGCCGCCGTGCACGAGGAGAGCATCCAATTGCTACGCGACCTGATGAGTGTGCCCGACGATTACGAGATCTTGCTCATGCAGGGGGGAGCCGCCGCGCAAGTTGCCCACATTCCGACTAACTTGATACCTGCAGAGGGCAGCGCGGACTATGTCGTTACCGGCACCTGGAGTGAAAAGGCGCTGCAGGAGGCCCAAGTGCTGGGATCGCCGCAGATTGCCGCCACAACATTGGTTAACGGCAGCACAACCCGGGTGCCAACACAACACGAACTCAAGCTCAACCCCAACGCGGCCTATGTGCACCTCACCTCTAACAACACCATCTACGGCACTCAGTTTCATCGCTTCCCCGAGACCGGCGCCGTGCCCCTTATCGCTGATATGTCCAGCGACATCCTCTCGCGCCGCATCGATGTGCGTCAGTTTGGCCTTATCTATGCCTGCGCCCAGAAAAACCTAGGCCCTGCCGGCATCACGGTGGTGATGATACACAAAGACTTGGTGGCAAAAGCTCCCGCAACCCTGCCCAAGATCTTTCGTTACAGCACCATCGCCAAAGCTAACTCGCTGCAAAACACCATCACCACCTTCGCCGTCTATATGATGCGCAATGTGCTGCAATGGGTGCGTGACCAAGGCGGCTTGCAGGCGATTGAAGCCCACAATCAGAAGAAAGCCGACGCCCTTTATGGTGTGATCGACACGCATCCCGAGATGTACCACTGCCCGGTCGAAAAAGACTCGCGCTCGCAGATGAATGCGGTCTTCCGTCTGCCTGATGCCGACAAAGAAGCGGCCTTCTTAAGCAACGCAGCGCAAGTAGGCCTGGTAAACCTCAAAGGACACCGCTCCGTGGGCGGAATCCGCGTGTCGATGTACAACGCCATGCTGCCCGAGCACATCGACAGACTGGTGAATTTCATGCAGGACTTTGCAAAAGCCTAGATCTTCTTCGTTCGCTTTGGTTTAGCGCGAATGCAAGGTCTCTACGCCATCGTTGATCCGGAGCACTGTCGCCATGATCCTCTGTACACGGTCGAAGCAGTGCTGTGCGGTGGTTGTGCGCTCTTGCAATTGCGCGTGAAGGCAGCGAACGATCGTGTCTTTATGGACTTGGCCACGCAATGCGCAACCCTCTGCCAAGAATATCAAACGCCCTTGGTGATCAACGACCGCGTCGACATTGCCTTGGCCGTGGGCGCAGCGATGGTGCACCTTGGCCAAGACGATTTGCCGGCGACTAAGGTTAAAAAGATAGCACCTCAGCTTGGTATTGGCTTATCCACCCACAACGAGAGTCAATTTGCAGCAGCACAGAGCTTGCCTCTGGCTTACGTCGCCTTGGGACCCATCCATACGACTCAAAGCAAAGAAAACCCCGAGCCCACCGTGGGATTGCATCGCTTGCGTGACCTTAGTGCAGGCAGCAAACATCCTATCGTCGCCATCGGCGGCCTCGATCAGCACAGTGCCCAGGATGCAGTGGCAGCAGGAGCCTCACTCATTGCTAGCATTTCCGCTCTGACCCATGCCGAAGACCCAGAACACAGCGCCCGCACACTCCATCAGCGATGCCTGAACCCAACGCGCCACTTTCTCGCAACGACGCCATAAGCTTACACGCTGGATTGGCGCGCAGCATCGTCAAGGACATTGCCCACAGCTTTGCAGCGCAAGATATCGTCTTGCTGCCCATCAAAGGCGTCCTGCTGCAGCAGTGGGTTTACGATTCACCCGCAAAACGCCCCACGACCGACATCGATCTACTGATTCGGCGTGATGATCAACACAACGCTCATCGTTTGCTGCTCGATCAGGGTTATCGTTTTGTGGAAACCTGCCGTAGCCGGGTCGCAAGGGTGTATCAAAGTCCGTGGGGACTCAGCATTGACCTGCATCATCGCATCTTTCCTTATGGACGCTTTGCCATGCCCACCGAAGGCATTATCCAGCGCAGCACATATGATACGCAGCTCTTCGACGCACCGATTCGGCGCATGCATGCCTTGGATCTCTTTGCCCACATGCTGGGAAAACTAACGGGCGACCATGCCGACCTCAACGATGCACGTCGACTGCAGGATATGCGGGAGATTCCTCAGGCGCTTAAGCTCGATGCGCAGGAAACAGCTGACCATCTCCTGCAATGTGACCTGCATCGTGCCGCTTATTACGTCTTGGCGATGTTATCGAGGCAACAACCCTTGGAGCCTTGGTTACAACAACTACGTCAAGCTTTGCCGCGGGATCCTCTGGGCAAAGCACTAGCTTGGACGGCCGTAACGACGGTCTCGCGACTGCATTCGAGCAATCGACTAGGCGCGATCGCAACGCATACACTGGGTGGCTCGCTACTGAAGTCGATAGCCGGACTGGTTTATGCCCTTGCCTATCACGGGACTGCCTGGTTTAGGCGTTAAGAATGTCAGTGCGGACGAGAGGACTCGAACCTCCACGGGATTTCTCCCACTAGATCCTTAGTCTAGCGCGTATGCCAGTTCCGCCACGTCCGCGAAGTCAACTTGGCCCCATCTGACGAGGGAGCCAAGCTAGCTTTTTCTACCTGCTTGTCAACAGTATTACTGCGCGGCAGGCGCTGCTGCACCAGGGGGTGTGTTGCTTTTCGCGGCAGGGACCTTTGTCACTGGGGGAGCAGGCGCTGCTGCACCGTTGCCACCCGTAACGGCTCCAGGCGCAGCGGGAGCGGCGCCGTTATCGGCGGGGTTTTCTTTCTTAGGCGCCTGTAGACCGAGCACGACCGGCACATCCTCTTCGATCTGCCGTGCTAAGGATGCGGGCACCTTGACCCAAACCTGAGTCGCATTGCTTTTGGCGTAATACTCGGGCTCTTTGTCGGTATCCACTCGCGTTAGGGTTGTGGTTCCCAGCACATCGCCATTTTCGGCGCGATACTCTAACTCGAGAACCTGATTGGCCGCAGCACTGCTGTTCATCTCGAGATCGCTACCCGGCGCTTTGCCCTTGCCGAGATACTTCTGCGCGCGCAACCGCTCGACACGGTCAAGCCAGTTGCCGTAAAGCTCATTGCGGCGGTCGGGCGCAGCCTTGTCTACCCATTCGGCCTTGGCAGGGTCCAACCGATTACGGTGGAGCAGCTCTTTGCTACGGTTCATGCCTTTGACGGCGAGGGTGTGAATGTCTTTGCCGCTGAAACGATAGAGCTCACGTTGCATTAAGCGAAACTCGGCCGACTGCAAATCACGCACAAGGTCTGCATGCACCAAGTAGGCATCGCCCTTGTTCCCAGCACGCAGGTAACGATTGCCGGAACCAAATGCAGCAGCACCAACGCTAAACTTTTGCTTACGTGAACCACACTTGAAGGTGATGAAGGTATCGGGCTTGTCGAGCTTGATCTCTTTCAGAGTCTCTTTGTCGACACTGCCCAACCTGCGCAGGGCACGCAGGGGCGACACCTTGGCGACATAATCATCGACTGCCGAGCCACCGACGAAGGTCGTTGAGGTCTTCTTGCCCTTCTTGGGGGTATTGCTTTCAGAAACCCATGCGCTGCGTTTGCCGTCTTTAGAATTAAACTTCAAACTCACGCGCTTGGTTGGATTTTCGTAGAGCACCTCCTGAAGGCTGTCCTTGGAGCACTCTAAAATAGTGACATCGCCAACATCTTTTTCGACATCATTGCCGGCCCAGACCGTATATGCGGTGATCAATCCAATCGATGCCAATATGGCGTGAACAACTAGCCCTTTCATGACTTTGATTCCTTTCGTCGACGACGTGTCGCCATCCAAACGCCCAACCCTAACAAGGGAAGCGGCGCGCCAAAGCTCGTGGCGTAAAACCACACCTTATCTTCTTCCTTGGTATGCTCGATGCGCACGTCTTCTTCGGTTGTGACATCGCCAATAATCTCTTCTTCGCCGATTAACCATTGAATGGCATCAGCAAATACGAGGAAGTTACCTGGATTGCGCACCACTTGATCGGCCA
Organism: uncultured Polyangiales bacterium; assembly: GCA_964456305.1. Lineage (GTDB taxonomy): Bacteria > Myxococcota_A > Polyangia > Polyangiales > CAYWAT01 > CAYWAT01. Next base: position 21,863 of record CAYWAT010000019.1, read on the forward strand.
CAAAGTCACCATCGGGAAGAACCACAACGCGTCCCTCTTGGCCACCTTCCACCGGCAGAGTGACTGCCGCCATGAGATGAGGGGCAATCGAAGGCTCGCCCGGATCTTGCTCATAGTTGCCGTTGAGATCGCGCCAATACTGCTTAGGTCCACGAATGGGGAAGACCACTTTGGCGCCCGGAGCCGTATTGGCGTCGTTGACCTGCACGAGATTGCCTGCCTCGACCAAAATGCTTGCCACTTTCTGCGAGTTACGACTTACCGAACTCACCGTAGGGTGCGAGCTGTAGTTGTTCGAGTGTATCGCAGCGCGGTCGGCGAGATTGAATCCACGTCGCACATGCTTGTTTGCACTGCACAGGACACCCTCTTCGATGGCAAGGCCTAAACCCTGCAATAGAGGCTGCAAACCATGATCGACATTGGGATCCACCATCACCAGAAGGCGTCCGCCACTCTTGACGTAGCGCAACAAGGACTCGGCCTCTTCTTTGATGAAAGGCGCGCGCGGACCAAGCACCGCGACGGCAGGAACGCCATTAGGAACATCTTGGGCCAAACCTTGAGAGATGCCCAAGTCGCGGGTCTTGATGTTGGAGCGCTCCAAAGCCACCTGAAGCTGACTGGTGCGCAACCCCACAGGATCGCCTTCTTGTCCCTTGGCCGTGTGCTCTTGGTGTCCCTTGGTGATGTGCAGCTCGCGTCGCTTGCGGGCTAGAGCAGCAAAGGACTTATAAAAGGAGGAGTCGAGCTTTTTAAGATTGGCACGCGCATTCTCGAGCTCGGTACCCACTTCAAATTTCTCTGCCTGCTCGCCCTCACCCTTGCCTTTGAGGATCACAACATAGCCGTTGTCGCTTACGCGATGCTTACGCACGAGTTCAGGCGCGAGAGCATGGTCACGCACTTTGTAGGAAAGTTTCTTGGAGGCCTTAGCCACCTCCTTGAAGTAAGGCTCGAGCTGATCGAGCACGTCGTTGACCTTCGGGTAAAACAAGATCACCCGCATGGGCTCTTCCAAACCCTTGATCATCTTAAGCGTGGATTCACTGGGCTTGGTGGTCTTGAAATACGACACGTCGCGTTTGATATCTCGCTTTACAACGGCGTAGTTGAAGGAAAACAAAAACACCAAGGCAAGACCCAAACTCACCCCACCCAAGCCGGCGCTATTGATGCGGCGCAACTCTACCGACTCGGCAATAGGCATACGTCGGTAAGCCAGCTCCATAAAAAAGATGGCTAGCGCAGACACGATCAGCAGCGCTGGCCACAGCACGGAGAACACCGTGGTGCTGGTATCCATGGAATCACTGCGCAGCCCTAACAAGGAACCGCTGCCCCAATCGGTGGCTAGGATATAAACCACCAATGCGAGCAAAGAGACCGCATGCGCTGCAAGCAAACGCGTTTCGACCAACTTGGCGTTACCCTGCGCCCGTGCACGGTCGGCAATACGCATGCCGATGGACAACAACGCTGCAACAGCGCCGCTGATCACACTTGCGTTGCGTAAAGTGCCCTCACCAAAGATCCGCTCACCGATAAAAATAAGCGCTAGGCCAAGACCCAGGAGCACACTGCTCCATATACCGAACCCTCTCATTGCCACCTCTGACTATGCAAAACGCGGGTTGCTGCGAAGAGCGAAAAGTAGACAAGCGATAGGAAAAACACCACATCGCTCAGATTAATCAGCCCGCGTTGGAATGAATTGAAATGCTTCATAAACGGCGAGAAATAGGCCAACACCTCGGAGAGTGTCCCGTCGGTGATTTTGGAGATATACCAGCACAACTCGAGCAATCCCACGAAGACCGCAGCGAGAAGAACACCGAGAAAGGGGTTTTTGACTAGCGATGAGGCAAAGAGCCCAACCGCCAAAGTTGCCGCGCCCATGAGAATCATGCCGACGTAGCCCGCGAAGATATGTCCCCACGACACTTTGCCATTCACAAAAATAAGACTGGGAAGATAGAGACTGAGCAAAATCAAAAGGGTCAGGAAGACCACCGCAGCCAGATATTTCCCAAGAATGATGTGCCCCTCGCGAATAGGCGAGGTGAAGAGCAGCATTTGTGTGCCTTTGGTGCGCTCTTCGGCCATCATGCGCATCGAGAACAAGACCGCGGCGAGCATGGTGGTTGCGCCTGCATTCATGAGGAAGATCTCCAGCACCTTGGCTGAGTAACGAGCTTCGTCGCCGACTGCCATGGCATTAAACAAGAGACCCTGAATCAATAAAATGGACGCGGCGATAATGTAGCCGCTAGGGGTGCGTAGATACGAAGAAAGCTCGCGTCGTATAATAAGAAGCACGTTATTCATGCTTCGTCTCCTTTCTGATTGGCCTTATCTTCAGAGTCTTCAGGAGCGGACTCATCCTGAGCGCCAGACGATGACTCGGAATCTGCCTGCGTCGCAGCGGCTGCACTGGGTGCAGGCGGCGGTATTGTTTGTGTGGATTTGCTGAGATTGACGAAAATATTCTCCAGCCCCGTGGATACTTGGCGCATCGCCAAAAGGCCCAGTTGGTTTTGCACAACGGCTTTGCTGAGCTCCTCGCGCACATCGCTCTGGGTGCTCAGACGCATGCACACGACGTCGCCAGCCACGTCGCGAATATCCACCGCCTGCACAAAGGAAAGTCCTTCCAAAATGCCGCGAGCGCGTTCCGCCTCAGCGCGCACTTCGATCTCAATCATGCAATCGCCACCCAAGCGCTTCGATAGCTCTTGCTCAGTGCCCTGAGCAGCGATCTTGCCTTTGTTGAGCATCAGAATGCGATCGCAGGTTTGCTCGATCTCCGAGAGGATATGCGTACTCAGCAAAATGGTGTGCTTGCCGCGCAGGTTACGAATCATCTCGCGCATTTCGACAATCTGCACGGGATCCAAACCTTGAATGGGCTCGTCCAAGATCAACAATGCAGGCTCATGCACAATCGCCTGGGCAATGCCCACACGTTGGCGATACCCATGCGACAGAGTCGCGATATCAAGATCAGCAACATCATGTAAGCCACAAAGGGTCAGCACCTCGGGCAAACGCTTCTCGAGATGACTGGGCGACATCTGCCGCAATCGCCCCGCGAACTCCAGAAATCCCGACACGCTCATCTCGTCATAAAGAGGCGGCGTATCAGGGAGAAAGCCGATCAGCTTGCGGATTTCGTGCGGCTTTTCTTCGGCGTCCATGCCCCGCACCCGCACATGTCCCGAGGTGGGCAATAGCAAGCAACTGAGCAAGCGCAGCGTGGTGGTTTTACCCGCGCCATTGAGTCCTAGAAAACCTACGCATTCGCCCTCCTCGATGGAAAAACTCAGATCGCGAATAGCAGGATGCGAACCATAATATTTTGTAACGCTATCAACTTGGATCATAACCTTCGCCTGGTTAGTCGGTTCGTTAAGTAACGACGAACACTGCACAATTTCGTGTGTTACTCACACGTTCCTAAAAAGCATGGTCAATACAACTCGTACGAGACGCTAAGTATTTCATTAACCTTGAGGAAAAGGTCAATATTTTAAGGCCTGCCTTGAGTCGTATCAGTAACGCAACGCATGCGCGGCCAATTTGCGTACCGAATCGTTTTCATCTTCGGTAGCCGCAAAGAGTGCACTCTCAAACTGACGTGGATTGATTTTGGCCATGGTTTGTACGGCATAGTAGCGCACAAAGGCATGCTCCGAGCAGCGATCTTGCTCGAGTTGACGCACGATTTCAGAACGCCTCTGCTCTTGGTCCGTAGCCTGATACTCATAAGCAAGAGCATCGTAGTTTTCTGGGGAGCTAATGCGCTCACCCTCGGCGGCAGGCGGCAGCGGTGGAGGATAGGAACTGAGCGTTGACGATTGGCTTCCAGCGATTGTCATATCGAAATCGCTATCGACGGTTTCGATACCCTCATCATCGGTGATGTCGATCCCGCTTTCGTCCATGCTCAATGCCTCGGTTACCGTTGCCGAAGCGTGAACGGGGCGCTCTTCGTCCAGAATGGAGGGACGCTTAAGAGGTCGCCGCGGCAAGGGAGAGGAAATACGTTTTGCCTCCTCACGTAGGTTATTGCCCTCAGACACCTCGCTCATCATGGCAGCTGCACTAGACGCTGTTGACGCTGACACATGAGCATGAGCGGGCGGCGCAAGGTCCTCTCGTTCGACGCGAGAGTGGGAGGCAATACCGTGACCACGGTGAATGCGAGGCATCACCTCCATGCCATCCAGGGCGCTCAAATCAATGCCGGTCACCTGCTGCCCCAGCTTGTGACGCACCGTGGCGGCCTCTTGTGAAGCCTCGCCCACCAAGGACTGAATCTCTGTGGGCAAGGCAGCGGAGGTCGCCAAAAGCCTCAGGCGGGTTGGCGCCCCATGATCGCGATTGCTGTAAATCCCAACCTCGATGGCAGCACCCTGGGTAACCTGCTTCCAATGCTGATGAAAAGCATCGATCATCGCCATCGGTACATTCGACAGGGTGGTTGCCGAGGCTTCGAGAATCAGCGCTAGGTAAGAGATATTCTGCTCATCAAAACCAGGTGGCATCAATCGCCCTTGGCTTAGGCACTGATGCACGGTGTTGTTGAGGCTTTCGAGAGAGAGTTCCTCCAGCTCGATCGCGTTGTAATTAAGAATGCCGCCGGTGAGCAGAAGTTTACGTAGCTCTTCGCCATCAAAGGAACGCAACGAGTGCAGCTCGTCGCGGGCGTTGAGACGGTTGAGGTTATCCAGAGGCTCGACAATGGCTCGATTGACCTGGGTGTAATACTCCGCCATCGAGGCGCCCTGAGCCAAGGTATCGGCGCGCGCATTATCGATCAGCATCAAGCTGCTCAGAGGCGCTTTGGTGAGCTCGCCCACCGCTTTGACGGCGTTGACTTTCACGATGGCATTTTCGCCCCGCATGGGCAGCGTCGCTAAGGCAATCACAGGCAGCGATTGGGTGCTGAGAAGTTGGGCGAGGTGAGCCACCGCCGATCCTGTTCCGCCTCCTAACCCCGCAGTCAGCAAAATCATATCGGCGCCCTCAGCATGCTGAGCGATGGCATTGAGAATACGTCCAGCATGAGACTCGACACAGGTGCGGCCAAACGCTGGATCGCCCCCCGCGCCATCGTAGCCAGAAATGCTGATGTTGAGGCGACGCTCTTCGGGGATGGAAGGGTTTGCGGTCATCGACCCTGCATCGAGGGCACGTAAATCCGCGACTGCCGTGTTGAGCGCCAAGGCGCGGTAGCCGCGTTGATGAAACTCGCCGGCGATTTTGCCGCCCGCTTGGCCCAGTCCGATAACCAACCAATCCAATGTGAATGTTCCTGCGCCCACCGTTGCCTCCTTCTTACGCATCGTTAAACAGGCCTTCATAGACAAAGGTCCCACGCATCGCACGTGGACTTGGCTCTTCACGTCCTGCCAAAGCATCCGGCAACGCCGCTGCGGATGCTCGATGCCCCACCGCAACGGCGGCAATCAATTGATGCTTAGCCGCATCCAATCCTGTGACCTCGTAGGCTTTATCTGCATCAAAACCTGCCATCGCATGACTATGCAAACCAAGCTTGCGGGCTTGTAGAGCCAAGGCCATCCAAGCCGCACCCGCATCAAAATCTGCCGTGGGATTGAGGCGTTCGGGACGCTTGGCAAAGTAGCGACGCACCGCGATAAAGAACAGCAAGGGCGCTTCTTTAGCCCAGACGCGATTTCCTTCCACCAAGGCGTCGGCAAAACGAGCACGATCCTCAGTGGATACCGCATACACAAATAGCCAAGGCTGCTCATTCATCGATGAGGGAGCCCAGCGCGCGGCCTCAAATAGGCTCGCGACCTGCGACGGGGTTAGGGGCGTTGAAGCAAAGGCCCGAGGCGACCAGCGATCGGTAAACATGGGGTCGACATCGGCCTGTGGTTCGCGCGGGTTGTGACGCGGCAAGGCAGCGGAATCGAGGCTCATGGCGCAGCTTATGACGTCATTTTTGCAGCTTGTAAAGTTCTTGTCTCACGGACCAAAAACGACGGTTGGATCGATTATCCACAAGCGCGACACAATGCACGCAACTCGTCACCACCAAGACCGATAGATGAGCTGTGCAAGGTCAATTCCATCACTGCTTCATCATCGTCATGCTGGGCTTTCTCTGGCACTGCGCCCAGCCAGCCTGGGTGCCTCAGGCAACTCTGCGTGTCGAAGGAAGGCAGCGCAGCGCGCATCATCACAGCCGTCACAGTCAAGACACCGCGTGGTCCGCCCGCTTCACCTTGGATTGGCCAACCTGGCAACCCCAACGCGTCCCACCTCCCCTCTGGGAACTGGACCTACTCACCCTCGATACAACCTGGTGCTCCGGCACCCTAGTGGAGAATCTGCAATGGATCGATCTCGACGACTGGCAACAACAGTGCATCTGGCAATCGGAGCAACGCTGGCTAGCATCTGCTTGGTAAGCCATCCTTATCTGCTCGCTGCTCAGGAACCTCCAGTCAACACAGGCAAGCCCAAGACGAGCTCGCTTGCTGCTGCAACAATACGCAAGCGACAAGCGCAACTGAGCACGCGCATCCGTCGCGAGCCCAGCATCGATGCGCTCGTGCAGCAGATGCTCAAACCGCATCAGCGCCAACGCCAAGCGGTCAGCGATACCATTCGCGACGCCCATCATAGCGGCTGGGTGCCGGAGTTAAGACTGGGTGTCGATTACGATCAGGGACAAGACCTCTCCGAGTCCTCGGATGCAGATACCAGCATTCGCCTCTCAAGCGATCAAGGACTTGGCTTTGACGCCACCCTCACCTTTCGCTTCAATCGCGTTGTCTTTCATCCAGCGGAAGTCTCTCTGTTGCGTGAACGCCGTCAACGCGATGCCTTGCGCGACCGACATATCGACGAAGCGATCAAGCTCTTTTATCGTCGCCATCGCCTGCTGGCCGAAATCGCCCTCGGCAAAGCCCCGCTAGGCCCCAAGCACAATGAAGTAGCCGCTATCGAGGCTCGCCTTAATCACTGGACCCGTGGCTGGTATAGAGAGCAGCTTCTCAAGCTCAAAACACAATCCTCATCAGTTACAGCACGATCATCTAAATGACAAAAGTCATGGAATTTCATCACGACTGCACTACCCTTGGGCGCGCGCATGACAGTACCGTATGCAAGCTTTGGTTCCTATCACCTTCTTCGTCGCCTAGGTTGCGGCGGTATGGCCGAGACCTTTGTGGCCAAACGCTGCGGCCCCGGGGCCTTTGAGCAAACTCTCTGCCTCAAACGCATTTTGCCCGCGCTGGAGGATGACGCCGAGTTTGTGCGTCTCTTCCTCGAGGAAGCGCGTTTGTCGGCGCAGTTGCGCCACACCAACATCGCTCAGGTCATCGACTTTGGCGAAATCAAGGGCTCGCATTACCTGGTCTTGGAG
>CAYWAT010000020.1:0-28976 GCA_964456305.1 uncultured Polyangiales bacterium
GAAATCTTATCCAGCGCCAAAGATTTCTCGCTCGCTGCCGCGGAAAATACGGAAGTTTTCCTGGTCGGCATAAATGACCTCGGCTTGACCGTCGCCTTCGAAATCAAACACGCTCGAACCTGTTGAGCGGCTTGAGCAATCAAGATTGCGCACCTTCCAGCGGATGAACTGCGAATCGCATTCTTGAGGCAATGGGTTGCCTTGGCAGTCTAAGTCGAAGACCACGTAATAATACGCGCCCGCAGTTGCAAACTCTGCACGGCCATCGCCATCAAAATCGGCGATGGTGGGAGGACCACTTTCGTTGAGGGAGGATGGGTTGTTGCCGCAGTTAACATCCAACCAAGGGATATCGATAATATGTTTTTGAGTTCCATCATGCTCCAGCACAAAGGCACGTCCTGCAGCGATGATGACCACTTCGCCTTCATCGTCGTCGTCAAGGTTGCCCACCGCGGGATAGCCATCGCAAGGTACTCCTGCCTGGGAACAACGGTAACGTTTGTCATTGTTGGGGAAGGTCAGCGTGTAGGTCCATTTCTCACGCCCCTGATCATCGTAGGCAGTATTGCCGGCGATGACCTCGGGTTTGCCATCTAAGTCAATGTCGGCAACGACCGACACAGGTCCTAGCAAAGCGTTGTTACCGGCGCCTACTTCACCAACATCTTTGTTGTTAACCTCAAAACCATCCCACTTGACGCTGCCATCGAGACCATTGAGTACGACGTTGCCAACGATGACCTCGGCAAGACCATCCCCATCTAGGTCCGCTAATGAGGGTTGAATAGCGCCAAGTCCGGCATAGAGAGTTGCGGCGTTAGGGCCGCCAGCTGTATGTTTACCTCGGACGATCGCGGTGTCGTTGTGCCAGAGAACGCTCCATTGGGATGAGTCGTTAGGGTCACGCGTAAAAGCAACAATGCCGTTCCCTAGGATGCGGGGGAGATTGTCAGCGTTGCGATCGCTGGGATCAACGATACGCGTTGTCGCTATGATTTCGGGGACATTGCTGGAGCTGTCCGTGGAATCTCCGGGTTCTACATAACGATGCAGGTTGCCAATGGCAATGCCGCCGGAAACATCGAACCCTTCATCTCGTGAGGGTGTCTCGTCTCCAAAGTTGATGGTGGCGTGAATATTACCCTTTTTATAATCGCCGTTAATAATTCGCAAAACACCGTCGTTTGAAGTCCATGCAGGGCGATCACGATCCGGACCAAAAGCAATAAAGACAATATCGGGAATGTCTTTGACATCGGTTACCCCATCACCGTTATCGTCGGTGAGATTAGCCACTGTAGGCGTCATCACAACACCCCTATAACCGGCGAATTCATCGTCATCGGGAGGCGTCCAGCGTGATCCTGTCTGAGGTTCAAGGGTTGTGAACTGAGGTACGAAGGTGCATTCTTTGGCCAAGTCTCTGGGCAGGCAAAAGCCTATGATCGATTCACAAAATTCGTCTTCGCTGCATTGCTCGGTGAACTCGCAGGCTTTTGTGGTCGGCACACATCGATCGAGCATGCAAATCGTGTCAGCAGCGCAACAGCGTTCTTGTTCGGATCCACACTGCTGCTCGAGTGCGCATTCACAGCCTTCAGTGCCAATGAGGCAACCGTTTGCTGTTTCGTACCTATCTCTTGGGTCGCCTGATTCGTTCTTTTTGGTGCAGCTAGCAGAGAGTATTGGAATGATAAACAAGATGATAAAGGAAGAGAGGATGAGTCGCTTTTGCATAACTTACATAGTATTTTATGTGCATGATTCGTACTACCTATATTTCAATATAATCAAAAAAATATTTGTTCGAACGCCTTGGCCCTGACCCTTCCTTAGGCCAGTGCATTCTAAGAATCCAACTTCCAACGCGTGTGCCTGTATACTGCAGCCGTCTGAATAACATCCACAAGTTGGCGAGATCTCGTAAAAGCCTCTGTCAGCACCTCGTGCCAAGGAGATTGTTGGGCGCGTTGATAGGCTTCTCGAGCTACCCGGGTATCGACATCATCGCCTGTTAATGGGTCTGCAGGGAGCTGAGCATAGAAGTCTTTGTAGGGCGTTGTAGGTGCAAAAAAATATCGCAATTGCCAAGGTGTACAAAGGGATGCTTGCAGCCTCAGACAAGCTTGTTCACGCCAGGCATCCCGCTCGCTGGTATTATCAAGACCCCAATCGTCCAATGTTGCTGCATTTGGGCCTTCGGTGATGGCATGGCAGAGTTCGTGCAAAATAAGCTGCGCGGCACTGTCGTCTGAATCGAGCGTTTCGGGTGTTCCAATGATCAGCTGCCGTGTTTTGGCTTGCATTGCGGCATAGGCTTGATCACTGCGCACAACCGACCAGTTCAATCGGGCCGCAGCGTATATCCAGATGAGTGTGAGTGGGTCTTCGTAGGGGCGTGTGGCGCTCATGGTGGCGCTCCGTGACAAAGTAGAAATTGATCCCACACCGAAAGTTGCTTTAAGCTGATCACATGGATTCCTATATTCCCTTGCCCCCCGTTTCCGAGCAGTCCTGTCCGGACCGGCGTTTGCAGCGCAGCCAAAATTCGCATCTGGCCCTGCGCTACCAACTGCAACATTCCTGTCAACAGGGGGGCATTGAGGCTTTGGTCTTAGCCGATGAAGAAGGCTTATCCGTTGCTTTCGCCGGTGATGATGCCATTTGCGCCGAGCTTGCAGCCATGGCGCCCTTGATGGCGAAGTCGACCTTGTGTCCTGTGTTGAGCATTGCGGATAGCGAGATCTGCATTCGGCCTTTTGTGCTCTATCAACGTCAGCTTTTCTTGATTTGCCTGGGTGGCGGCATGGCACGGGATGCGTTGCTGCAACACACCGTGCGTGGGTTACAACGCATTCTCACCAGCAATTAAGGCTTACCTTTCAATCCTCCTTGATTTAGACCTGCCTCAATGCGCGTCATTTCATGGAATGTAAACGGGTTGCGGGCTTGTCATAAAAAGGGTTTCGTCGATTGGTTTAGACAGTGCGATGCCGATATCGTCGGGCTGCAGGAAGTGCGTGCCAAACCCGAGCAATTGCCGGAGGAGCTGCGTTCGCCGGCGGGATGGCATTGTCACATCGTGAGCGCGCAGCGGCCCGGTTACAGCGGAGTGGCTTTATATAGCAAGACCCCGCCGCTTGATATGAGCACAACCCTCGGCGTTGAGCGTTTTGATGCCGAGGGGCGTCTGCAGATCGCGGAGTTTGCCGATTATGTGATCGTCAACTGCTACTTTCCTAACGGTAAGGGTAAGCTGCGCGATAACAGTCGCGTGCCTTTCAAGTTGGACTTTTACCGAGCGCTATTTGAACGTTTGCGAGAGCTTCCCGCCAATAAACCCATTTTGGTGATGGGAGATTTCAACACGGCGCATCACGCGATCGATCTGGCGCGTCCCAAGCAAAATCGGAAGGTGAGTGGTTTTATGCCCGAGGAGTGCGACGAGTTCAGTCGTTGGGTTGATGCGGGGTGGACAGATTGTTTTCGTCATTTTTACCCCGAGCTTGAAGGTCAGTACTCGTGGTGGAGTCAGCGCTCAGGGGCGCGGGAGCGCAACGTTGGCTGGAGAATCGACTATGTATTGGGCAATGCTGCAGCGATGCAAAACATGACCTCGGCAGCGATTCACACCGAGGTCATGGGTTCTGATCATTGTCCTGTCAGTATTGACTGGGCGCTAAGGTAATACGCGGGTTGAGGTTACTGCAGGATACCGCTCGATTGGCAAGTATACCCAAGGTTCAGCGAGCGTAGTGAGGGCGTGATCACCACGGAGCTGCTTTGTACGTCTGAGATCAAGCGCATCTCTACCTCGACGTAGGCACTGCCATTTTGGGTGACCGGTTCCATGATGGACTGGATCGCCATCGGTGATGTTTGGTCGATAATCTCGGCAATATTGGTCCATGATTCATCATCGAGTGCGACTTCTGACTCTGCTGCACGTGCGAATATCACGATGCGGGTGCCCTGTGGAATGGTGGCGTCCCATGCCATGTTGACCCACTGCGTTGTTCCCGTCGCGCAGCCTTCGAAAATGGTGCGTACATAGCCATCGGGATTGGTGGCAAAGCGCAACTGCGTGCCTGTCATATCGGAGTAGGTGTAGGGGCTCGCAAAGTTGAGCGAGTCAGCCAGGACGGCTTCTTGTTCCATCACTCCCTGCGTATTGCTGGGTGTGAATACGATGGGGTGATCTCTAAACTTACCGATGGACCATACCTTACCCGCGCTGTCGACAGCCATACCCCAGGACGCATTACCGTTGGTATTATCGAGTGTGGTGGTTGTCAGGGTATTGCTGTCAATCTGCATAATCGGGTTGCCTTCGCGTGCTGCATAGATGAAGCCGCGTAGGTCTGCTGTGATGCCGCGTGTGGTGCCTGTGTTAACCGCATTCCAGCGCTTGCTGCTGTCGGCCTCTTTTGGATTGTAGCGATAAACGAAACCATCGCTGCCGAGCCATACGCGCTGATCAACATCGACGGTAATGCCGTAGGTATACCTGCTATTGCCGCCGGTTTCGTTCTGAACTTGGATTACCTGCTTAATAGCGGTGTCGCAGTCGATACCGTTCTGCATGCCCATGCCCTCGCAGGTGGGCTCGTCAAGACAGCTTGCATCAATACAGCGTGTCGTATCAACGCGTGCCAAGCGTCGAGAGCTGCGGCATGAAATCCACAGATTTTTGTTGCCATCGATGGCAAAACCATAGGGCCGACAGTTATGTACGCGTGTCATGAAGAGGGTTTCGCCTGTTTCTCCATCCATTTTCCAGATTGCACCGTTGTTTGTGCCGTTCGCTTTGTAGTCGGTATCGCCAATCCAAACGTAGGAGATGTTCTGAAAGTCTAATCCGGCGACGTCCTGTGCTGCCATGGCGCGAATGCGTCTGACAGTACCCAGGGTAGTGCCATTAACCTCGGCCCCAGAGAGCTCGCTTCGCCACATAATGCAGTCGTCACCGCCGTGAAGTTCATCGTCGCCCCACGGAAGGATGTCGTTTGGACCCGTGGATGTGGTGATCACACTGTCATCGTTATTGTCTTTGCAGTTGTTCCCGCGTACGGAGACTTTGGTGATGCTGCCGCCGGCGCGGTTGCCGATGTACACATCGCCGGCGCGGTTCACTGTGGTACGCGAAGGATCTTCCCCGGATAGCCAGCCATACAGGTTGCTGTCGCTATATAGGGCTTGAGGACCGGTTGCATAGCGGGCCTCTTCGACAAAAGTTGGCGGCTCGCCTTCTGCGCTTGTGGATGAGATGTTGACCTTGGAAATGGTTCCTTGACCTGAGTTAGCAACCCAAATGTAAGCGGTATTGACCTGTGTGGAGGACAATGTGAGGCCTTCGTCGGGGTCTGCACTGACGCCGTCGGAAAAAGGGTCCCCATAGGCTGTTGTGCCATCCAGCGAAAAACCGTTGTCATCGATGCTGAACCCTCCCTCGACGCATCCTTCGATGCATCCGCAGGCGGTTTTTTCACAATCGGTTGTTTTCTTGGTGGTGTCGACGATGTTTCCGCCATCATCGTTACCGGTTTCGTTCGTGTTGGAACCCGTGCTGCTACTGCTGCACGATATCGTTAAGCCAAATCCAAAAAGTAAACTAAAAATACCAATCCACTGTGCCCGTTTCATAATTGCCCCCTGCATTTACAACTTTAGCGAAATTTTGCTGCAGTTGTAAATATACAGTTATAGCAATTATGAATTAATCCAATCGCGCAGCTCGCCGGTGATGATTTTGGGGGCTTTTTGGAGCTGTTCGATGTTTTGTGCGCCACACAAAAGCATAACCGCACGCAGCTGTGTTTCTACCCCGCGGAGAAAATGCTCAGCGCCGGCGGGGCCCTCTTCTTTGAGTGCCTTGAGCGCATGCCGAGCAATGCCTCCTGCAGAGGCGCCCATGGCAATCGCGCGGGCGATATCGTACCCGTGTCGAATCCCGCCGGTGGCAATAGGCGTTAAGCCTGCTTGGGCCGACCAATGCACTGATGCGGCAGTAGGGACGCCCCAATCCCATAAGATCTCACCCAGTTTTTGCGCGTCACCCTGGGCACGCAACGCTTCGACGCCTACCCAGGAAGTGCCTCCCGCGCCGGATACGTCCACATGCTGAACCCCTGCGTCACGTAATTTTTGTGCCGTCTGGCTGCTGATGCCGTTGCCGGTTTCTTTGGCTACCACAGGAACCTTAAGGGCCTCGACCAAGCGCTTGAAGGTTTCTGTCCCGCCGCGAAAGTCTCGATCTCCGTCTTGCTGGATAAGCTCCATCGCTGGATTCATGTGGATGCACATGGCGTCTACACCCACCTCGTCAGCAAGGGTTTGAATCGCGTCTGGCGATGCGTGACCTGCCTGAACCACGCCCAGGTTCCCCAGCAAGAGTACATTGGGGGCCCATTCACGCACACGGTAGGTCCATGCCGTGACGGGCTCTTTTTGCATCGCTCGCTGGCTGCCTAGTCCAAATCCGTAGCCTAAGCGATCGGCAATCGCTGCCAAGTGTTGGTTGATCTCAGCCGCGGTATCCGTGCCTCCGGTCATGGCTGCGATGAAAATAGGCGCGCGTAGTTCTTTGCCAAAGAGGGTGATGCGTGTGTCGATATCGTCGAGCTTTAAGTCGGGTAAAGACTGATGAACGAGTCGAATATTATCGATCAGCGTCGTGCTTTTGCGAAAGGCGACACGATCGGTGGCGCACAGTTCAAGGTGGTCGATTTTGCGTTGCTGGATAGTAGAAGACATAAAAATGATGACTCACATAAAACGCCATAGCTCATATGGCATAGCTTGACTCAGGTTCATAACACCCACATGGTGGGGCCATCGTTGTACCGAGGCGAGGAACACATTGAGTACGCCCCCATGGATGTCAGAGGTCCGTAGCCACGTCAATGCAAGGTTGCGTGACTATTTCGAAGAGAAGCAGCGCGAGGTTCAGCGGGTCTGTCCGGAATCAGCGAAGCTAGCCCAGTCAGTGACAGAGCTCACTATGCGCGGCGGTAAACGCTTGCGTGCAGCGGTGGTCTATGCTGGCTTTCGTGCGGCTGAGCCCCGAGGGGAGATGACCACCATAACCCCGGTGGCGGCTGCGATTGAGCTACTGCAAAGCTATTTTCTTATCCACGACGATTGGATGGATAACGATGATGAGAGGCGCGGCGGTCCCTCTGTGCATGTTGCTTTAGGACGGCATTATCAGGATGTGCACCTAGGCGATTCCGTGGCGATTCTCGCCGGTGACCTCGCCTCTGCTTATGCTGCCGAGCTGATGCACGAAGCTTCTTTCCCGGCCACGCATCAAAAAGAAGCGCATCTTGCTTATGTGCAAATGCAAAAAGAGGTATTCATGGGTCAGCACCTCGACTTGGTGCATGCCAAGGACATCGCTCGCATGCATCGACTCAAGACAGGCAGCTATACGGTGCATGGTCCGATCACCTTAGGCGCGTTGTTGGGCGGCGCATCTCCCGACCAGCTTGCAGCGTTGGAGCGTTTTGCTGAGCCCTTGGGCCTAGCCTTTCAGCTGCGGGACGATTGGCTGGGAACCTTTGGCGATCCCGCTGTCACGGGTAAGCCGGTGGGCAATGATTTGCGCGAGGGCAAGCACAATGCCGTGACTAGCGAAGCCTTACAGTCTTTATCTGGAGAGGCCAAGGTGCGCTTTGAGAAGGTGATGGGACTAACTCAGGTCGACGATGCTGAGGTTCACCATGTAATCGAACTTCTCGATCGCCATGGCGTCAAAGCGCGTATTGAAGGTCGTCTTGAGGAGTATGTGTACAACGCGAACCAGGCTATTACACAGACGAACATTCCTAATGATGTCCAACCTTTGTTGGTCGATGTGTTGGCGATGATGACGCAGCGTCGTCACTAATCACAAAAAGCGAGCGGGGCGTGTTATGGGTTTTGGTCACGGTAAGGTCATTCTTCTAGGCGAGCATAGTGTCGTGTATGGCAACCCTGCAATCGCCTCCAGTCTCAGCATGGGTGTTCACGCTGAAGCGCAAGCAAGCGATGGCGAGGCGAGCCTCTCTGTTGAACCTTGGCATGTGCGAGTTCCCAGTGAGGCCAGTGATAACCCACAGCTTGCAAAAGCATGGCAGGCTTTGTTGGCTGCCTACCCACAACAGGAGGGGCTGTGTGTGCATGCGGAGTCCAATTTGCCGGGGGGCGCTGGATTAGGGTGCTCTGCCGCCATGGGTGTGGCCTTGGTACAGGCGCTGGATGAGTGGCACGGCATAACCCGCAGTCCGGAATCGCAGGTAGAGGTTTCACTCATTTGGGAACGTGTGTTTCACGGCAATCCCTCGGGCATTGATAACACGATGGCTGTCTTGGGGGGGACTGCACGCTACTGTCGTGAACAGCCTTTACAGACTCTCGAGGTGGGTCAGCCCTTGAGTTTGGTGATTGCCCATAGCGGTGTGTTTTCATCGACTCAGGCCATGGTCGATAAGGTCGCGCAACAACGCCAGCAGCAGCTTGCTGCCGTCGACGCGCTTTTCGCTCGCATCTCTCAGCTTGTGAAGGATGCACAAAAAGCCCTTAGCGATGGCGATGTGCAATCCTTGGGAGAAATGATGGAAGCTAATCACGCTTACCTGCGTGAGCTGGGTGTGTCGGCTGACCCTCTTGATGATCTATGCGAGCGTGCGCGTCAGGCCGAGGCATGGGGGGCCAAGCTTACCGGGGCCGGCGGCGGCGGGTGCATGATCGCTCTAGCGCGTGAACCCGATCACGCTCAGTCTCTTGTGCAGCATTTGCGTCCCTTGGCAGCTCAGGTCTTTAGCACCGAGGTCAGCGCATCGGCGGTTGCATCATGAGCACGGCCCAGGCGCGTGCGCATGCCAATATCGCGTTGGCAAAATACTGGGGCAAGTCCGACCTAGAGCACAACATCCCCGCCACGCCCAGCATTTCTCTCACCCTCGCTGAACTCTACACCGATACCCGCGTGACCTTTCGCCCTGAGCTCGATCACGATGTGGTGATTCTCAACGGCGAGCCCGCACGTGATTCTGACCATGCCCGTGTGTGTGCAGCCCTCGATCGCGTGCGTCAGCGTGCGGATATCTCCCATCGTGCACAGGTCGAGTCTAAAAATAACTTCCCCACCGCCGCAGGACTTGCCTCCAGTGCGTCGGGCTTTGCGGCTCTGATAAGTGCTGCCTGTACTGCCTCAAAGGCTGACATATCCCTTACAGAACGAAGTGCTATTGCGCGTGCCTGTAGCGCATCCGCTGCACGCTCATTCTTTGGCGGCTTTGCCGAGCTTCCTGCAGGCGAGCCCGGCGCTGCCGATCTTGCAGCGCATGCCCTGGCTCCAGAGAGCCATTGGGACGTGCGCATGGTGCTGGGCGTGATGACCTCAGAGCGCAAAGCCGTTGGTTCCACCGAGGGGATGGAACGCTCTCGTTTGAGCTCGCCTTTGTATGCCTCTTGGGTAGAGCACGCTCCTCGGATGGCTGATGTGATTCGCGACGGAATTCGCGCGCGCGACATCAACCAAGTGGGCCAGGCGATGGAGCAGAGCACCTTTGCCTTTCATAGCTGTGCGCTTACTTCAGCTCCCTTTATTGCCTACTGGATGCCAGCCACCTTAGCCGCCATTCATGCCTTGCGTGCCTTGCGGGATCGCGAGGATGTCCCGGTGTGGTTAACCATGGATGCGGGACCGCATGTCAAAGCCCTTTGCTTGGCGCAGGATGTTGCTCGTGTGGAGCAATGTTTGGGCTCTTGTGAGGGTGTTCAGCGTGTTCTTGTCGCCAAGCCCGGACCCGAAATTCAGGTTCGCGCATGAGTTCCTTTCACGTTCATGCGCCGGGCAAAATGGTTGTTGGTGGTGAGTATGCCGTGCTCGAGGGAATTCCCGCGGTGGTGATCGCCGTCGATCGCTATGTCAAACTTCAGGTGCAGCCCACATCGAGGGCTGACAACACCGCGCGTACAGAGTCCACTCTCCCGCCAGAGGCAGAGGCTACGCGTGAGCTCGCTCAGCAGCATTGGGGCGAGCTTCCCGCTGCGTTTAAGTTGGATGTTCGCGCTCTACGTGGTGACTCGGCGAAGTTTGGCTTGGGCTCTTCGGGTGCAGCCGCTGCGGCTGTGTCTGTGGCCGTTGCGCACTATCATGGTCATGACAGTGGTCTCATGGGCGTTAAAGAGGACTGCTTTAAGTGGGCCTTAGCCGGTCATCATCGCATTGCTCCTCAGGGGAGCGGTATCGATGTCCTGGCATCCTGTATGGGAGGCGTGCTCAAGGTGCGGCGCTCTCAGGACGCTGCGTTGCAGTGGGAACCTTTGTCTTGGCCTGCTGATCTCGAGTTGCGGGTGGTCTGGACAGGTCATGAGGCGCGCACCAGCGATATGGTTGCACGTGTCAAAGCCTGGTCTCACACTCAGCCCTCTGATTATGCTCGCTGCTTAGCTGCATGTGAGCAGGCAGTGACCCGTATGATTGATGGATTTCAAACCCAAAGCGCCTCTGTGATTATCGATGCCGCACGCTCTTATGGGGAAGCTATGCAGGCGCTTGGTGTCTCTGCCGATGTGCCCATTGTTGAAGAGAACCTGAGTCGCATCGCTTCATTTGCCAAAGACGCGGGCGGTGCAGCCAAGCCCTCAGGTGCAGGAGGCGGTGATGTAGCCATCGCCTTGTTTCATGATGTCGAGCAAGCCGATCGCTTTGACCGTCAGTGCACGCAACATGGTTTCATTCGGGTGCCCCTTGGCATCAGTTCGCTAGGCGCACATGTGCCAGCTTCATCTTCTGCTTTGTTTTCTTGATAGGACCTCTCGAGATGACCCAACGCTCAAGTCGTTTGCCCGGTTTTTATAAGCTTTCACTGGAGGAGCGTCGCTGTGTCGCTGCGGATGCCTTGGGTGTTGACGTCAAGGAGCTCGAACAAGCCCTGCAACAGGGTGGATTATGTTGTGCCAAAGCCGATAAAAGCATCGAAAATGTGCTGGGTACCTACGCTTTGCCTTTTGGTCTGGGCCTAAACGTGCTCATGAACGGTAAGGAACACCTCGTTCCCATGGTCGTCGAAGAGCCCTCTGTCGTGGCAGCTGCCTCAAATGCAGCGCGTATGATTCGTGAAGGCGGGGGCTTTCAAGCCGAGGCTGATCCTCCTTTGATGATTGCGCAGGTGCAGTTCGATCAAGTTCCCGATGCGCCTTTAGCGCTGCGTCGCATCGAAGAAGACAAAGCGCGGATTCTTGCCTTGGCCGATGAGGCGGTGCCCAACCTAGTGCGCCGAGGCGGTGGTGCACGTGACCTCGAAGTGCGTGATTTGGGCGATGGCATGCTGGTTGTGCATGTGCATGTCGATTGCCAGGACGCTATGGGCGCTAATCTCGTCAATACCGTGGCCGAACATGTGGCTCCCCATCTTGCGCAACTTAGTCAGGGGCAAACGGGGCTGCGCATCTTATCAAACCTTTGCGATCGCCGTTGTGTACGCGTGCGTGTGGCTATTCCACCTCTTGCGTTGAGCACGCAGGACTTTTCAGGTGAGCGTGTGCGCGACGGCATTGTACGTGCTTCGCGTTTTGCCGAACGCGACCCATACCGCGCTGCCACGCACAATAAAGGCATCCTCAACGGCGTTGATGCGGTGGCCTTGGCAACCGCTAACGATTGGCGTGCGGTGGAGGCCGGTGCACATGCTTATGCTGCGCGCAATGGACAGTACGCTCCCCTCTGTGTTTGGCGCGAGGGCAAAGAGGGCAGGCTTGAAGGATATCTCGAGATTCCCCTTGCCCTTGGTATCGTCGGAGGACCGGCACGGGTGCACAATGTCGCGCGTCTTGCGCTTAAGGTGGCGGGCATTGCCTCGTCGCAGGAGCTCGCCATGTTGGTGGGGTGCATGGGCGTTGCCTCCAATCTTGCTGCACTGCGTGCGCTAGCGACCTCAGGCATTCAAAAAGGTCATATGGCGTTGCACGCACGTAGTGTCGCAATTGCCGCGGGTGCTGAGGGTGCGTTGGTGGAACGCGTCGCCAAGGAAATCCATCGCGATGGGCATGTGACTCTCGATGCTGCGCGCAGTGTATTGGCGCGTTTGCAGGTTGCAGCCAACTCTTAATTCGCTTATCAGCTCCCCCGTGACAGGTTCGATGACCAAACGACTTAAGACCCTGGCCCTTGTCGGTATTCTTGGGTTTATTAGCTTTATTTTCGTATTGCAGTTTGGCGGACCGCAGGCCGAAGGTTGCGGTGCCGGTGGCGTGCAAAGCACCGCACGCGTGTACGGACACGCGATCACGCAACGCGAATTCAAGTCTGCTGAACGTCTCGCGGGCTTTGACCGTTATCCTGCACAGCTCGTGCAGCAGCTGCGCCTCAAAGAGCTTGTGCTCAATGGTTTGATCGAGCGTACCTTGCTTTCTCGCGTAGCTCGCGACGTCGGTTTTCAGGTAGACGAAGAGGAGGCGATGACCCGCTTTGCGCGCGAGGGCAAAGCCTTCTTATCGCTAGGTGTGGGCGGTCCGCTTGGCTTGCAGTCGCGCGAAGTGCCCCTTCCTGTCAAAGACGAGCAAGGCAAATTCGACAAAGATGCCGCAAAACGGTTTATCCAATTTGGCCTGCGACGCACGGTGGGCGAGTTCGCTGAGTCTCAGGTGCATGAGATGCTTGCGCACTACGCTCGTCAACTGGTGCTTTCGACGGTTACCGTACCGGAAAGTGAGCTATGGGATGCTTACGTCAACAAAAACGAAAAAGTCAAAGTTGGTTACGTTAAATTCTCTACCGATTACTTCAAAGACAAGGCGGTATTTAGCCAAGAAGGCTTAGAAGCCTGGATGAAGACCAATGCATCGACCCTCGATGAAACCTATCAGGCACAGAAGCCGAACTACACCAACCTGCCCGAGCAAGTACGCGTGCGACATCTTTTGCTTAGCGTTGCCGCCGATGCGGATGAGAAAGTGCGCGCGAGTGTCAGAAGCAAGATAGAGAAACTACGTCAGCGTTTGGTTGCAGGTGAAGACTTTATCCAGCTGGCAAAACAGTTTAGCGAAGACAAAGACACCGCTTATCAAGGTGGAGACCTTGGCTTTATCGCTAAAGATGCTCGCTCGGAGGCCTTTGCCAAAGCGGTCTTTGCGTTGGAAGAAAACCGCATCTCAGAGGTTTTCGAAACCGAGCAAGGATATCATATCGCGAGGGTGGAAGCGAAACGGCAGGGCGACGTTCCTGAGAAGCAAGCCAAGCGTGACATCGCTGAAGACTTGTACCGCAAAGAAACCTTACAGTCGGCCGCGCGTAAGGCTGCCGAACAAGCTTTGGCTGAGCTTAATCAAGGACGTCCTCTTAATGCTCTTCCTGGAGTCAAAGCCCAGACCGCATCTGACGACGAGGATGCGATTGTGGACGAAAGCATTCCTCGTGTGGTTGAGACCGATTGGTTCGGTCGTAGCGAACAACCGATTTCGGGTCCCTTCGATGCAATGCCTTTCACTCGGGCAGCGTTTGCATTGAGCGATCAAAAACCCATATCGCGCGAGTTAATCGAGCTAGGCGAAAACAGCTTTGTTGTGATGAAGCTTTTAGATAAGAAGCAGGCAAACCAGGACGCCTTCGATGACGCTGCCAAACAAGAGCTATGGCAGGATTTGCATCAGCAGCGTGAAACAGAAGTGATGCAGTCTTTGATTTATTATTTGCGACGTGAAAGCGATGATGACGGTGCGGTGCGCATCGACCGCTCCTTTTTCGCCAATGAACCGAGCAATGCGCAGGGTTCCTAAGGCGTTAGCATAGACGACCTCGTTGAAGAAAAGGCTGGCCACTTCATCCCTTCTATCTAGAGGCGATCGGTCCTAAGGTGCTCGAACTCAAACATTCACCGCTGTCTGTCGATTCGGCGCTTGCTCTCTCTTCGTCAGGCCATGCAGCTGAGCATGTGCACCAGCTAGACGTGTTGCTTAGCGAACTATGTGAAGAGCGAGGCATATGCTCGAGACACCTGACGATTCGTTGGGGCAGCGTACGACGGCGGGCAAGTCGTCGTCGTCAACGTTCTATCTGCTTGGGCAGCTATACGATGGAGCGCTCTTTGATCCGCATTCACCCCGTGCTCGATAACCTCTGGGTGCCTCGCTTTTTTGTGCGTTACATTATTTTTCACGAGCTTTTGCATCACCTGATCCCGACTCGGATTCAGGGTCGACGTCGCATTTGCCATGGTCCGGAATTCCGTGCACACGAACGTGCGTATCCCGATTATCAACGTGCCCAGCTTTGGCAGCAGGCTTTCTTGCCCCGACTTTTGCGCGAAGCCACGCAGCTTGCACGCAGTTAGACCCCCACTGTTGGTTCTGTGTGTGGAACTGCTTCCTGCGATAGGCGGAGTGCTTTTAGGTTGGGATCTTTGTCTACGATGACCGTGTCGTGACGACCGATATCTCCCTGAATGATCTTTTGCGCGAGTGGGTTTTCGAGATGCGTTTGGATCGCTCGTCTGAGAGGTCGTGCCCCGTAAGCTGGATCGTAGCTGACTTGGGCGAGAAACTCGCGTGCCGCGTTGCTGATCTTGAGCGTGATATCCCGCTCCGCGACGCGTTTGCTGAAGCGCTCCAACTGGATATCCACAATATGGCGCAGCTGTTTGGGCTCAAGTCGATGAAAGACAATGGTTTCGTCGAAGCGGTTGAGAAATTCAGGACGAAAGGTTTGCCCCAAATCACGCATCACGGCTGCATGCATCGCACTGTGATCCTCCATGTTGATGATGTGCTGTGAACCAATATTAGACGTGAGAATCAACACGGTATTGCGAAAGTCGACCGTACGACCCTGGCTATCGGTGAGGCGACCATCATCCAGCACCTGCAGGAATAAGTTCCATACATCTGGGTGCGCTTTTTCAACCTCATCAAGCAAAATGATGCTGTAAGGACGGCGTCGTACGGGCTCGGTGAGCTGGCCTCCTTCGTCGTAACCGACGTACCCGGGAGGAGCGCCCACCAAACGCGCCACGGCATGCTTCTCCATGTACTCACTCATATCCAAGCGCAGCATGGCGCGTTCATCATCAAACAGGAACTCTGCCAATGCTTTGGCGAGCTCGGTTTTCCCCACCCCGGTGGGACCCAAGAACAAAAACGATCCGATCGGACGTTGTCCTTCGCTCAGCCCCGCGCGTGAGCGACGCACCGCATTCGCGACTGCTTGGATGGCTTGCGTTTGCCCGACGACACGCTCTTGCAAGCGTTCTTCGGTCATGGTCAGCTTATCTTTTTCACTCTCCAACATGCGTTGCATGGGAATGCCCGTCCATTTGGCGACGACTGCGGCGATGTCTTCCTCGGTCACTTCTTCCTTGAGAAAGCTGCCGTCGACTTGAGCCTCATCCAGTTTGCGCTGCGCTTGCTGCACCGCTTGCTCTGCCGCGGGAATGGTCCCGTACTGCAAGCGCGCTGCGGCTTCATAGTCCGCCTGACGTTGGGCTCGTTCCAAATCGTGGCGTAAACTTTCGACCCACGCCTTCTTTTCGCGAATCTCGGTAATGCGTTCCTTCTCATGCAACCAACGGGCGCGCATGCTGTGCAGCGATTCGTTAAGCGAAGCCAGTTCCTCTTCTAGGCTCTGTAGGCGCGGTTGGGTGCTGGGGTCAGATTCTTTTTTGAGCGCTTGTTTTTCGATCTCGAGCTGCATCTTGCGCCTCTCTAAGTCGTCAATCGCGGCGGGCATCGAGTCGATTTCCATTTTCAGACGCGACGCGGATTCGTCGATTAGGTCGATGGCTTTGTCGGGCAAGAAGCGATCGCTGATGTAGCGATGACTGAGTGACGCTGCTGCAACCAGAGCTGCGTCTTGAATCCGTATCCCATGATGCACTTCGTACTTTTCTTTGAGCCCGCGCAGGATGTGAACGGTGTCATCCACCGAAGGTTCGCCTGCGTAGACAGGTTGAAAACGTCTGGCCAGAGCCGCGTCTTTTTCGATGTGCTTGCGATACTCATTTAGCGTGGTGGCGCCGATGCAGCGCAACAGTCCTCGGGCGAGTGCTGGCTTGAGCATGTTGCTCGCGTCCATCGCTCCCTCCGCTGCACCTGCTCCCACCAAGGTGTGCAGCTCGTCGATGAAGAGCACCACATTGCCATCGCTGCGTTCCATTTCCTGGAGGAGGGCTTTCATGCGATCTTCGAATTCACCGCGATACTTTGCACCGGCTAACATCGACGCCAAATCCAGGGAAAGCAGGGTCTTGTCGCGCAAGCTTTCGGGAACGTCACCTCGAGCGATGCGCTGGGCGATGCCTTCGGCGATTGCGGTTTTGCCTACGCCTGGTTCGCCGATCAACACGGGATTGTTTTTGGTACGACGAGATAGAACCTGCATCACGCGCCTGATTTCCTCGTCGCGGCCGATGACTGGATCGAGCTTACCCTCACGTGCTTGGGCGCTCAGGTTGTGAGTGTATTTTTCAAGTGCTTGGTAACGTCCCTCGGGTGATTCATCGCTTACCCGCTGTCCTCCTCGCACCTCGTCGATGGCCTTTTCTAAGGTTGTCTTGCTGATTCCAAGTCGATCAAAGGCAGACCTTAGAGAATCTTCTAACAAGGCCAATAAGAAATGCTCTGCTGAACTATAATCGTCTTTGTATGCGACCGTGTGTTTCCATGCCCGCGTCAGTGTTTCTTTGAGACGGTGCGAAAGGCTGGGGTCGCTGGCGTTGCCATCAACGCGAGGTTTCTTGTTAAGCTCGCTCTCTACAGCCTGCAAAAGTGCCTGGGCATCCGCGCCGGTTTTGCTGAGGATAGCCGTTGCTAGGCCTTCGGGTTGGGTGAGCAAAGCCCTTAGAAGATGCTCTGGATAAACTTCAGGATGCCCGGCATCGCTTGCGTATTGTTGCGCGAGCACAAGTGCTTCGCGGCTTTTGTGAGTGAGTCGATCCAGTCGCATCATGGTTTTGCCTCCTCGCTTGGGCTTGTTTCCCGATCCCTTAAAACCAAGCTAAGCACCGCCTTTTTCATGTCAAACATGTGGACCTTTCCACCAGTGGCTCGTAGTAGGAGCGGATGCTCAAGCGACTCATGGTTATATTGGCGATAGCCAGTGCGGCCTGTGACAACACCAGCAGTGGCTCGTGTCCGGATGCCGATCTGCAGTCTCTGTCGACAACGGCTCGTTTTGCGGTGGTGACCTCTGATTTTTCCAGCTCTGCCGTTGCTCTTCTCGATGCTCAAGGCGAGCTCGTCACCGAAGCTTGGATCGACTCGGGCACCACCTCGCCGGGGATCGCCGCAACACTAGGCGGTGATATTGTGCTGCCCACAGTGCCTCTTGGCACCAATCAACTGACCCTGCTGCAGCGTGATGCGGGTGTGGTGTCCCGTTTTGATCTGTCCTCGGGCCAAGTCATCTCATCGATTCAAGCGCGAGCGCAGGCTTCCTTTAGTCCCAATCCTCAGGATGTGATTGTGGGTGCTAACGAAACCCTCTGGGTCAGTCGCTTTGAACCTAATCTTGTCCCCGACGCTCCCTCGATCGATCTCGGCAACGACCTGCTTCGTATCGACGCAGCCTCTGGGATCGCGCAAGAGCGCATTGGTTTTGAGTCCATCGATACGATGGTCGGCGACCAGGTTGTTTACGCGCGCCCCTCCCGGATGGTGCAAGCCACCAGTTCAATGGTAGTCGTAGGCTTGGCGCGCTTGAGTGCTGATTTTACCACCACCACAACAGGCGCCGTCGCACTCGTTAATGTCAATGACAAAACGGTACAATTGCTCGAGCTCTCACCAACCTTGCGCAATTGCGGCGAGGTGGTGCCCGGTATTGTCGGTGGGCGTCTTTTTGTGCTCTGTGCTGGAGATACCTTTGCCTCTACAGAAGAAGCGCGTCGCAGCGGGGCCGGTATTGTCGAGCTCGAAGCGACCAACGACACCACGGTCGCGATTCGCAGCACATGGCTTGCCCAAAGCGATACCATGGCACCCATTCCTGGTGGCGCACTGGTTGCGGTGGGCGATGGCACGGTGGTTTATGCCAGCCGGGGTGATTTAGACGTGCAGGACCCCGAAGATTTGGTGCTACTCAATCTAGCCAGTGGTGCTTATGCGGTGATTGCCCAGTCCAACAATGTATTCGTTTTTGGATCAGGGTCGTACAGCGTTACTGAGGATGTGCTGCGCGTGCCCAGTGCCGATGCAGGCATTTTGCGCTTTACCCGCGATGGAGCGAGCTTCTCCGAAGCGTCTCGCCTCAATGTTTCCCCATGTCGTCGCCTCGCGCCGCGCAGCCTCTCTTTGTTAGGTTTCTAACTTCAGAAGAAACCCTTGACCGTATGCATGACCACCGCCATAGTTGGCGGCATTCGTGAGGCTAGGTAGCCCCCTAAAATAAGGTTGTTATGGCGTTATTGGCAGAACAAAAAAACGACATCATTGCACGCTTTCGTCAGCATGAAAAAGACACGGGTTCTCCCGAGGTACAAATCGCATTGCTTACCGAGCGCATCATCTACCTCACCGAGCATTTTAAGACGCACAAGAAAGACTTCCACTCGCGCCGAGGGCTGCTCAAGCTCGTCAGTCAACGCCGGCGGCTGCTCAACTACGTGCGCTCCGATAACGTCGAGCGTTACCGAAACATCATCAAAGCCCTGGGCATACGCAAGTAATTTTGCGTCTACCCACAGGTTATCAATCCAGCCCGAAAAGAACCTACTCCTATGATTTTGCGTGAATCGTTTAACGTTGGCGATAAGATCGTCACCCTCGAAACCGGGCGTATTGCGAAGCAAGCCGCTGGTTCTGTCCTTATCAGCTGCGGCGAAAGTGTTGTGCTTGTCACGGTATGTGGCACGGCCGAGCCGCGACCAGGCGTCGACTTCATGCCTCTGTCTGTCGACTACGTCGAAAAGACCTACGCAGCGGGTAAAATCCCAGGAGGTTTCTTTAAGCGCGAAGCCAAGCTGCGCGACCATGAGATTCTCACTTCGCGTCTTATCGACCGCCCTTGTCGTCCTTTGTTTCCCGAAGGCTATCGCAACGATATTCAGGTTGTGGCAACCGTGCTTTCGGTAGATCAGAGCAACCCCACCGATGTGCTCGCACTTACAGGTGCATCAGCAGCGCTACACTTATCACCCATTCCTTGGGCAGGACCTGTTGCTGGGGTGCGCGTGGGACGCGTTGAGGGTCAGTGGGTTGCCAATCCCACCTTTACGCAAATCGCTGAAAGCGACTGCGAGTTGATTATCGCAGGTTCACGCGATGCCATCGTTATGGTTGAGGGTGAAGCACGCGAGCTGCACGAAGACGAATTGCTCGAGGCTCTCTTTTTTGGCCATGCCTCAATCATCAGTTCCATCGACATGATCGATGCGATGCGCCGAGCAGCCGGCAAAGAAAAATGGGAATACAATCCTCCGGAAAGCGATGCCGAGATTGTTCAGCATGTCGAGCGCACAGGCCTCGAGGCCGTGCGTCAAGGCTGCGCTATTCAAGAGAAACATGCGCGCTACGGACGTTTCCGCGAAGCCAAGAAAGAAGTTGTCGAGGCCTTGAGCGAAACCTTTCCTGAGCGTGAAGGTGAAGTCAAAGAAGCCTTCGAAGACCTGCGTTATCGCACGATGCGCAATCAGGTGCTCTCGGAGCGGCGGCGTGTGGATGGTCGTGACCTGCGCACTGTGCGACCCATTAATATCGAGGTGGGCTGGTTGCCCCGCACTCATGGTTCGGCGCTGTTCACCCGTGGCGAAACCCAAGCCATCGTCACAGCAACCTTGGGAACTGCTCAAGATGAGCAGAAAATAGACGGCCTAACCGGCGAACAGTGGAAGCGCTTTTTACTGCACTACAACTTCCCAGCCTTTTCTGTGGGCGAGGTCAAACCCTTACGCGGTCCTGGGCGTCGTGAAGTCGGTCATGGCAATCTCGCTGAACGTGCGCTGCAAGGCGTACTGCCAAGTCAAGAGGCCTTCCCTTACACCGTGCGCATTGTCTCTGAGATTACCGAGTCCAATGGCTCTTCCTCTATGGCAACAGTATGCGGTGGTAGCCTGGCTTTGATGGATGCCGGTGCGCCCATCGATGCACCTGTAGCAGGTGTGGCCATGGGGCTGATCAAAGAGGGTGATAACTACGCCATTCTCACCGATATTCTCGGCGACGAAGATCACCTTGGTGACATGGACTTTAAAGTCTGCGGTACTGCTAAGGGCGTAACCGCCATTCAAATGGATATCAAAATCCAAGGATTGAGTCGTCAGATTTTGCAGGAAGCCCTTGAGCAAGCGCGTGAAGCGCGGTTGCATGTATTGGCCAAGATGAACGAGGTCATTGCCAGTGGTCGTGCCGAACTATCCAAGCATGCACCTCGCATCAAAACCTTGAGGGTTAAGCCTGACCAAGTGCGCACGATCATTGGTCCTGGTGGTAAGATGATCAAAGGCATCATCGACCAAACAGGAGTCAGCATCGACATCAAAGATGATGGCACGGTTAATATTGCATCCCCAGACGGGAAGGCTTTAAACGAGGCCATTTCGATTATCGAGACACTGACGATGGAGCCCGAGGTAGGTAAATCCTATCGCGGCACGGTGCGCAGGGTTGAGCCTTACGGTGCATTTTTAGAAATCGCTCCCGGTGTTGATGGCCTATTGCACATTTCAGACATGGCGTGGGAGCGCATTGACTCGGTGCAGTCGGTGATGGATCTGGGCGATGAAGTCGAGGTTTCCGTGGCGCAGGTCGACCGCGATGGACGCATTCGTTTCTCGCGCAAAGTCTTGTTGCCCAAACCCGAAGGCTATGTGGAAGAAGAGCCACGTAGCTTCAACGGTCCACGTGGTGGTCGTCGCGGCGGCGATGATCGTGGCGATCGTCGTCGTGGTGGAGGATCGCGCGAACGTCGTGAGCCACGCGGAGATCGGGGCGGGCGCCCCCCTTCTACGCGCAGTCATCGAGAGTCTTTCGATTCCTAAATACTGGGCTCGGTTGACGCGATGGTCCGGCGCATTTTTTACCTCGGCTCCTTTTTACTCGCGCTAACAATCGCAGGTATTGCCTATTTTTGGCGGCCTATCCTATGGTCGCTGATTTTTATTGCTCCGCTATTTTTGCTGGGTTTGCGCGATGTGTTGCAGAAAAAGCATGCCTTGCTGCGCAACTACCCCATCGTGGGTCATGGGCGCTACCTGTTAGAAGCCTTTCGTCCTGAGATTCAACAATATTTTGTTGAGACAGATATTGAGGGACGTCCCTTCAATCGGGAGTTGCGTTCCATCGCTTACCAGCGTGCGAAGGGTCAGCTGCAAACCGTCGCCTTTGGCACGCAGCGCGACACCGACCGCATCGGCTATGAGTGGATGGCGCATGCCTTGGTGCCTTGTCCCGCGAAACATGAGGAACCGCGCGTTAGCATCGGTGGCGCTCAATGTAAGCAACCCTACATGGCCTCGCGCCTTAATATTTCTGCGATGAGTTATGGGGCGTTGAGTCGCAATGCTGTGCTTGCTTTGAATGAAGGCGCGAAAGAGGCCGGTTTTTGGCATAACACGGGCGAAGGCGGGATTAGCCCTTACCACGTGCAGCCTGGTGGCGATCTCGTGTGGCAGCTCGGGACCGGGTACTTCGGTTGTCGCCGTCCGGATGGCAACTTTTGCCCCGATCAATACAAAGAGCGTAGTCAGCTTCCCAATGTCAAAATGATCGAGCTCAAGCTCTCGCAAGGGGCCAAGCCTGCGCATGGGGGGATTCTGCCTGCCGCGAAGGTGTCCCCTGAAATTGCCGCGATTCGCGGTGTGCCTTTGGGCGAAGATGTTATTTCGCCTCCTTTTCATCGTGCCTTTGATACGCCTATTGAGCTACTTGAGTTCATCTCTCGTCTGCGTGAGTTATCGGGGGGCAAGCCTGTTGGCTTCAAGCTTTGCGTGGGTCGGCGTTATGAGGTCATCGCCTTATGCAAAGCAATGGTTGCGACCGGCATTAGCCCTGACTTCATTAGTGTTGATGGCGGTGAAGGGGGAACCGGTGCTGCGCCTATCGAGTTTACCAACTCTGTGGGGATGCCCTTACGAGAGGGTTTGCTGGCGGTGCACAACACTCTGGTGGGCTTCGGTTTGCGTGACACGGTGCGGGTTGTTGCCTCGGGCAAGATTGTGACGGGTTTTCATATTGTTCGTGCCATCGCTTTAGGGGCGGACTTATGTAACTCCTCGCGTGCCATGATGCTGGCGATTGGTTGTATTCAGGCTAGGCGTTGCAATGCCAACGATTGCCCAGTGGGAGTTGCCACGACCGACCCCAAACTCGCGAAAGCCTTGGTGCCGCGAGACAAGGCTATACGTGTCGCGCGCTTTCAACGCGAGAGCATTCATGTGCTGCTGGAGCTCGTGGGCGCCGCAGGGCTGGAGCGTCCCGAGCACATTGAACCCAAGCATATTTATCGTCGGGTTGCGCACAATCAAATCGCCACCTTTGCCGAGATTTACGATTACCTCTCTCCCGGTGTTCTCCTTCACGCTGAGAATGTTCCCGAGACCTGGCGCAGTGATTGGCATCGCGCGTCACCCCAGTCCTTTGCTTGAACTTTGCACTTTCATCTTCTATCAACCCACTCGCTATGAAGGAGAGCATCATGCAATCACCCTCTAAAACTCGACTCTGGATTGTGCTGGGCATCGTTAGCCTTGGTCTGTTGACCGCTGTGACCGCTCATGCTGCGCGCACCATCCCCGTCTATATCGATACCGATCCTCAAGGCGCGGTGGTGTATGTTGACTCCGAGCAAAGTGCGCCCATCGGCACTACGCCGCTCAAGCGTGTGCGCATCGCCCGTGGCAATCACACTCTGATCTTCAAAAAAGACGGCTACGAGCTTGGCAAGCTACAGGTCAATATCCGTCGCTGGAAGCAGCGCATAAGCTTTTCTCTCAAGGCGCGCGCAAAGATCTCGGTATCACCGGGCAATACAGGAGCGCAAGGCGCGTCGCTTAAAGTCGATGGCAAAGTCGTGGGTCAGTTGCCCACTCAGGTGGAGGTTCAATCCGGGCGCCATCTAATCCAGGTTGAACGCAAAGGATACAAGCCTTTTAGTCAATGGGCCGATCTCAAAGGCGGTCAAGTCATGACCCTGCCCGTCATGCTGGAGGAACAGGCCAAGCCCGTGGGCTCGGTATTGGTTGCGGGCGATATTCCCGGTGCACCGATTTACATCGATGGTGATCCTCAGGGTGTGACTCCTTCTGTGGTCGATAATCTGGCTGAGGGAGCCCATATCTTAGAGATTCGTCCTCCCGACGCTGAGGTGTTTCGCCAAGAAATCCAAGTTATCGCGGGCAAGCGCATCACGGTTAACCCCAAGCTGCAAACCAAGGCCAGTAAAGGCGGTTCCTTGCGTATTGTGGCCAATGTAAGTGGTGCGATGATTCGTGTTGACGGCCAAGATGTTGGACAAGCACCCGCGAATCTCGATGACCTTCAGCCTGGCGAGCATATCATTGAAGCGAGTGCGAGCGGTTATGCCCCTTTGCAAGAGACTGTTGAGGTAGAAGCCGGTAAGCAAAAAGTTCTGTCGTTGACTCTGGAGCGCGGTGCTGCCGAGCGTAGCATTGTGGTTAACACCGATGCTGAGGGGGCCATCGTCTTTGTCGATGGGGACAAAAAAGGTCCACCCCCCGTAGTCGTCAACAATGCCGAAGATGGCGTGCACGCGATCTTGGTGCGAGCGCCTGGCTATGACGCATTTAAGACCACCTGTGAGATCGGTGGTAGCGGCGCCAACCCGTGTCGCATCGATGCCAAACTAGAACCCACAGGAGCTCCTGTGCGCATTTCTGGTAATGTGTCTGGTGCAGAGGTGCTCGTCGATGGTGAACCACGCGGCACCTTGCCTTGGGAAGGTAAGATTGCAGTGGGGCAACATCAGTTGGAAGTCCGCGCTCCAGGGTACGCAAGCTATGCGCAGACCATCGACTTAGAAGAATCACAACAAGCTCGCGAGCTAAGCGTTAACCTGATTCGTGAGGCAACTGCCGAAGAGCAGCAGGCCGAACGCGATGCCGTGCAAGACCGCCGCATGCGTCGTAGTGCGGTGACGCATAGCGCTGCCACCTTGCCCGTGGAGATGGCGGCGATCGATGCCTCCATCGGTTGGCCTTATTTAGGCGAAGTACGCGTGGGCGTGGGTATCTTCTCATTTCTCGATGCGGGTTTTGCCATTCGCTCCTTTGGTCGTCTCACGGATTTTGAAGGACGCGTTAAAGCCTCGTATTGGATTACGCCCATGATTTCCGTAGGTGGTCAGGCGCGTTTTGGCGGCGGGGTGGGACCTTCGAAACAAGGTCGCAAGGTCAACTCCTTCTTTCTCAATCTTGAGGCGTTGGGAAGTTTGCATCTCAGTGAGCTAGGCGCATTTACCCTTTGGGTTGCTGCAGATATGTTTACCGATCGTTATGACTTTACCAGCAGTGATGACGATATTCTGGTCAATGGCGGTGACGTTGGTCGACAAAATGAAATCCGTATGCGTCTTGGTGGCGCGATGGAATTCGCGCTGACCCGTCACTGGAATGTGTGGGCCTTGGTCGAGGGCATCGTTGTGGATGGTGACGACCGCCGCATTTATGGTGATTTGTTTGGCTCAGGCATCGATGACTTTGAGGTCTACATGCGCTTAGGTGGCACCTACAAATTCTAAGCGTATGAGCGAAGGACTACTTATCGTTTTAGAAGGTGTGGATGGTGTGGGTAAGTCCACGCAGTGTCGCCTGCTTGCTGACGCGTTGGGTCAGAAAAACTGGCCGGTGCACCTCACTCAGCAGCCCAGCGATGGTCCTGTGGGTGGGGTCTTGCGCCAGATTTTGCGTTCACGACTGCTGGTGCCTGGTCCTAATGGCATGCGTCTTCCCTCATGGCAGTCTATGGCAGCGCTTTTTGCGGCGGATCGTCTCGATCAGCTTGAGGCCGAAATCACGCCTTTATTAATGGACGGTGTGACGGTGATTTGTGACCGCTACGACTATTCCTCGGTGGTTTTTCAAGCAGCACTGAGTTCCGATGAAGATGATGCCGTCCAATGGATTCGAACGCTCAATCGTTTTGTACGCCGACCCGATATCACCTTTGTTCTCGAAGGATCATCACAACTTGTGCATGAACGCTTGAGTCATCGGGACAAACCCACAGAGATTTTCGAAGACGATAGCTTGCAGGATAACTTCCGGCGTTTGTACTCACGCTTGGAGGCTTTTTTTCCTGATGATGCAATCGTGCGAATTAACAATGACGGTTCTAGAGGTGCGATAAGCGAAGAGCTATGCACACATGTTTTACAACTGAGATAAAAAAATATGTTGTAAGGTTATTTTTTCTCTTCGATACTTGAGGAAGTTTTGTAGGAGTATCGGAGGGAATTATGCAACAGGTAGTTTCGGGAAAACTAAAAGTTTTATTTATTCTTTTGACGTTGCTTTCACTTGGGGTGGCTTGCGGTGATAACAATAGCGACGACGACGGGTCGGGCAACGGTCAGTTTGAGACCTGTGAAAGTGATGGTGATTGCGAAGGGGCCAGTACCTGTATCAATAGTCAGTGCATTGCTGCCTGTGAGAACCCCGAGCAGACCTGCGGCGAGAAGCGCGAGCTATGCTGTGCGGATGGCGAAGCCTGTCTCTTCAACACCTGTGCGACACTTGGGGCGGCTTGTTCGTCTGATAATGCTGGCACGGCATGCAACATCGATGAGTTTTGCGAGACCAGCCTGGGGCGCTGTGTTTCTGACGATGTGCGGCCAGATGATTTGCAGTGTTTTTTCATGCCTGAGGTGGGTCAACTCGAGCCTGGCGTGGAGTGTGAGTGGGGCCCATCGGGAATCACTAAGAGTCCTGCAAAGATCGATGTGGTGATGACACCGGTGGTGATGAACCTCACCGATGATAACGGTGATGGCATCACCGATAGAAACGATATTCCCGACCTCGTATTTACCAGTTTTAACAGTGAATCAGACGGGTGCTGCACGCCTAGAGGGCTTTTGCGCATCGTGAGCGGCAAGTGCGGTGACGATGGTGTGATGATCACCTTAGCCACGCTAGGCGATAATGATCCCCAGGATGCTCCTCGGATCGATAACTCGGCCGGTGTGGCCTTGGGTAACTTGCATGCCTACACCGATCCAGACAGTGCTACGCCCGCGCAGCTAGAGGATAATGTTCCCGAGATTATCACGGTTTCGGATACCTCTGCGGGGACGATCGATAATGAATGGACGGTAACGGCCTTCAAACGGGTCAAAGATGATGGCACCGAGTGGGAAGTGATGTGGTCCAACGATTCGGCGATTACGAGGGCAAGGCATTCAGGCGGGTCGAGAGCTAGTGCCGGTGCACCGCAACCCTCAATCGCCGACTTGGATGGCGACGGTCGGCCCGAGGTAATTATTGGCAACGTGGCCTTAGATGGTCTTGATGGTTCCCTGATATGGGATGGTTTTGCTAAAAACAGCAAAAATGTGGGTGAGATCGGCGTGGGCAACAACGCCTTTTTAGGTCCTGTCTCAGTGGTGGCGGATATCGACTTGGCGGGTGGCGCCGACAAGCACCCTGAGGTGATCGCCGGTAACACGGTCTACGACCATGAGGGCAATGAGATGTGGACCTATGAGTATAACGACGACCCCAAGTCCGTTTGCGACGGATTCGATGAGGGTGGTATCCCTTGCGACGGTTACACCGCGGTAGGTAACTTTGACGATGATGATGAGGGTGAAGTGGTGATCGTACGCCGGGGTGAGGTTTTTGTGCTCAACCATGACGGTTCGCTACTCTCGCCGCCAGGCAAACCTGTCTACCAAGTTGAACTGCCCAACAGTAGCTGCGCTAATGGCAATGAAAGTGGCCCACCCACCATTGCCGATTTTGATGGCGATGGTGAGCCTGAAATTGGCACAGCAGGAGCAAGCTCGTATGTGGTTGTCGATTTTGAGTGCTTTGGCGATGACAAGCCTGCCGGGTGCCAAAGCGATATGCCTTATGTGCGTTGGGAAGTGGAGAACAAAGACTGCACCAGTCGCTCTACAGGTTCCAGCGTGTTTGACTTTGAAGGCGACGGTCGCGCCGAAGTGGTGTATGCCGATGAAGTTACCTTTCGGATCCTTAAGGGTACCGATGGTTCGGAGCTCTATCGCGACGACTCACATGTCAGCAATACCCGTCTTGAGATGCCCATCGTGGTTGATATCGACAACGATGCCAAATCCGAGGTCATCATTCCCAGCGCCGCTCATAGGGGTAATAGTTCAAGCCGTGGTATCAAGGTGTGGTCGGCTGCTGGTAACGATTGGGTGCGCACGCGTCGCGTGTGGAACCAGCATAGCTACCACGTGAGCAATGTCAGCGAAGACGGCGAAGTGTACGCCTACGAAGAGCCTAACTGGTTGCAGTCGGGGCTCAATAACTTCCGCCAGAATGTGCAGCCGGATGGTCTATTTGAGGCACCTGATTTGGTGGTTCGCGGTGTTGACATCAATAGTGGTGGAAGTAGCAAGTGCCTGGTCTTTGGCGGTCCAACGCAGATAGAGGTGACGATCGCGAATGAGGGCTTGCTGGGTGTTGCGGAAGGCGTGCCGGTGCTCTTAGAGGTCAAGCGCGATGATGGGGAAGTGATCGGCGAAGTAGTTGTGCAGAGCACACAGCGTTTGTTGCCCTTGGCTTCCGAAGTCATCTCACTGGTCTTTGATTGGCCGGACAGTGTGCCGATTGGCCAAGTTCAGGGACGCACCTTTACGCTGAGTGGCCGGGTCGACCTCGATGATGATGGCGGGAGCACCTACAACGAGTGCAACGAGGAGAACAACGTAGCAGCGCTTCCGGATATCGAACTCTGCGGCATCGTGAACTAAGTACGGTCAGCATGTGCTCATGCCGGCTTCTAAAAGCTGGCTGAGCATCGTGCTGGTTCTTTGCTGATCGCTGGCCTCACCGTGTTCGTTACTTTGGTGAGCTGTGTGAGGATGCCAGGCTTTGTTCTCTGTTAACCGCGTTGTGGTTGCCTATAAGTCTGTTCCAACACCCTGATGAGGATCAGTGATGGGAGAGTCCGGGGTGCGATAAGCGCCGAGCTGTGCATACATGGTTTACAGTCTTTGTATATAAATATGTTGTAAATTTATTTCTTCTCTTCGATACTTGAGGAAGTTTTGTGCGATTATCGGAGGATTAAAATGCAATATGCAGTTTTGGGAAAATTAAAAATCTTATTTATTCTTTTAGCTTTGCTTTCACTTGGGGTGGCCTGCGGTGATAACAATGGCGATGACGATTCGGGGAACAGTCAGTTCGATACCTGCGAAAGCGATGGCGACTGCGAAGGGGCCAGTACCTGTATCAATAGCCAATGCATCGCTGCCTGCGAGAACCCGGAGCAAACCTGCGGTGAGAAGCGAGATGTCTGTTGTGCGGATGGCGAAGCCTGTCTTTTCAACACTTGTGCAACGCTTGGAGCGGTTTGTTCCTTTGATAATGCTAATACCGCGTGCAACATCGATGAGTTTTGTGAAACCAGCCTGGGGCGCTGTGTTTCCGACGATGTGCGGCCAGATGATTTGCAGTGTTTTTTCATGCCTGAGGTGGGGCAACTCGAGCCTGGTGTGGAGTGTGAATGGGGACCTTCGGGCGTCACCGTAAGCCCTGAGAAAATCGATGTGGTGATGGCGCCAGTGGTGATGAACCTCACCGATGATAACGGTGATGGCATCACCGATCGTAACGACATCCCTGACCTCGTGTTCACTAGTTTTAATAAAGTGGATGGGAGTCCGAATGGTGACTGTTGTTCACCGCAAGGCTTACTTCGCATCGTGAGCGGCAAGTGCGGCGATGATGGCGCGATGACCACCTTAGCAACGCTGGGTAATGGTAATCCAACCGATTCCCCTTGGATCGACAATTCGGCCGGTGTGGCCTTGGGTAACTTGCATGCCTACACCGATCCAGACAGTGCTA
>CAYWAT010000021.1:0-28405 GCA_964456305.1 uncultured Polyangiales bacterium
ATCGTCCCGATGGTGTCCCAACGCTATCTTGGAGCAGCCTAGCTTTTTGGCCTGGGTGTAGATAATGCCGCGCCGCAAACGCGAGCACAAACCACAGTAGGTTTGCCCTGCGTCCACCTTATCCACCACCACGCTGTAGGTATCTTCGCGATGCAACACGTAATCAACGCCATGCTGCTCGAGCCAAGCCACCATGGGCTGTACATCATGACCGGGTTGCACCTGATCTAAGTGAAAGGCCAGGAGTTCAAAGGAAATCGGCGCGCGGCGACGCAAGCGCATCAACAATTGCAGCAGGGTGTAGCTGTCTTTGCCACCGCTAAGGCAGACCATAATGCGGTCTCCCGCCTCGATGAGATCAAAATCAGCCACGCAGGCCCCAAGCTGACGTCCTAGACGCCCTTCTACATCCGGCATGCCAGGCTTTAGCAGCTAAGATTAGGGACCGAAATTGACTTTGGGCTTGAGCCCCTCGGGCAATGCTTTTTTGAGAGCCGCATAGACCTGTTTTTCAAAATCCTGCTTGAGCGCCTTCTCGGGAGACTTCTCGCGCATCTTTTCCATGATACGACCCAAGCGTGTGAGACGTGCTTTGCGCTTGTGGAACTTAATGGTGTCGCTGCTCTGCGCGAGAACCACATTCGCACAGGCAATCTTGGCGCTCTTGGTAGCCATTAAGAGAAGTCGCGCCACCAAAACGCCCCCCTCAAACTGCTTATTTTTCTCATCAAGCGTGGGCATGCGGCTGGAGACCTCGTCATGCTCAAAGGGCAATAGAAAGGCAACATGAGGTGCCTCTTCAAAGGTTTCTTTTAGCCATTCCAGATAACTACTAATGCCAGCTCCACCTCGTTCATACCTCGCTGATAAAGGCTCAAAGCGTTTGCGCAAACCATCGTCAAGCCAGGTCCATGGTCCCTTGGTTTTTTCCCCCGCCACGCCATCGGTATCCTCTTTGAAGCCCTCGATGTGGGGGAAATAAAACAATGGCACGGATCTCTTGGTGCCCGCCACGTAATGCTTCTTGATGCCCGCCACAACAGCTTGGTCGTCGCAGCGAGGGAGTTCTTCTGAACGCTTTGCATCCGCTTCACGCACCATCGCTTGTATCTTTTGGTGCACAACATCGGCTTTGCTGAAGTTTTCTTTCTTTTCTTGTTTGTCCTCTTCGGATTCTTCGGTGGCCACAAGCAGCCCCGTGAAGAAAAGTGTAATAATGAGCGAAACGATGTGCAGACGACTCATGATGACTCCGAAAACAGTTTTGAGCGGCGAGCGTTAAGGTTAAAGATAGGCCCAGGCAAGACTGGGATACAAGCAAAGAGAGCCGCGAGCACATAAACAAGCACATCGATGATGTCAAAGGTTCCTGGCAGCCAGTGCAGCGCTTGGGCTAGCTCGGTTCCCACGGCCAAACCCACACTGATGACAAACCATAACCAACCGCGTCGCCAATCCTTACGCCAAATCCAGCGCAAGCAACTTAGGTACGCGAAGAGCCAAAGCCCATCGGGCAAACTGTAACGCACCCATTCGGGCAAGGTATAAGGCCAGGTTTTTACCCAGGTGCGCCATGCCAACGCCAGCTCCAACACCCCCGCATGCTCAAGCCACCCGAAAAGTCGCAGCGAAGTCGAACGCCAGCCCACATAAATCAGCGCGCCTAGCCACAAGGGCAAAAAAACGCGAGCAAAGACGAAGAGACAGGCGCGCATGCTCACCATCTTATCTTGAATCGGGATGTATCGACATCGACGGCCGCGTCTTTTATGGCTGCTCTTCATCAGCATGCCTAGTTTTCCTCCCCGCGACATTCAAGCCCAACACGCCGCGCTTTGCCGTGACATTCAAGCGCACGATCATCGGTATTACCTCCTCAATCAGCCCAGCATTAGCGATCAGGCTTACGATACCCTCTTCAATAACCTCAAAGAACTCGAAAGCCGCTACCCCGCACTGGTTCATCCGGCGTCGCCCACGCAGCGCGTGGGTGAAATGCTCTCCGGACGCTTGCCGGTGGTCAAACATGCCGCGCGCATGTACTCCCTCGACAACACCTACAATCCCGATGAGCTGCGCGAGTTCGACACCCGGGTGCGTAAGCATCTTGGCGAGCTGGCATTCGACTATGTCGTCGAACCTAAGGTCGATGGCGCCAGCGTAGAACTCATTTACCGCCAAGGAGAACTCAGCCAAGCGCTTACACGCGGCGATGGCGAATTTGGCGACGATATCACCCATACCATACGCACCATTCGCAGTTTGCCCTTAAGACTCCCCCAAGCTTTGGACCTAACGCTGCGCGGCGAGGTCTATATCTGGCGGCAAGACCTCGCGGCCATCAACCAGGCACGCCAAGAGCAAGACGAATCGCCTTTTGCCAACCCACGCAATGCCGCCGCGGGCACATTGCGCATGCTCGATCCCAGTATTGCCGCCGCCCGCGCCCTACGCTGTGTGCTTTACGAAAGTCTTGAGTCGCTTGGCGCGGACACCACGCATGCAGCGCTCCTTGAAAGCCTACGCGCCCTCAACTTGCCCACACAACAGGGACATCATCAGGTCTGCGCCAGTGTCGATGCCGCGCTTGAGGTCATCGAGGCCTTTAATCACAGCCGGCACGCCCTTCCCTACGATACCGATGGCGTGGTGCTCAAAGTTAACCAACGTCCTCTGCGCGAACGCCTTGGCGCCACCGCACGGCACTATCGCTGGGCCATTGCCTATAAATATCCCGCCGCCCAAGTGCACACGCAGGTCATCGGTATCGATTACGACGTAGGACGCAGCGGTGTCATCACGCCCGTAAGCCTTTTCGACGCGGTGCAACTGCAGGGAACCACCGTGGAACACGCCTCGCTGCACAACGTGGACTACATTCGCAGCAAAGACATCCGTGTGGGCGATACGGTTGTCATCGAAAAGGCGGGGGAGATTATTCCCCAGGTTATTGCCGTCGATCTCTCCCAGCGACCGGCACACACCCTGCCTTGGACGCCGCCCACGCAGTGCCCAGCCTGCGGCGCGCCGCTGGAACGCATCGAGGGCGAGGCGGCGTTGCGCTGTCGCAATCATCAATATCAATGTCCGGGTCAACTCAAAGCCGCCCTCTGGTATTTTACCCGCCGCGGCAGCATGGATATCGAAGGTCTGGGCAAACAACTCATCGCGCAGCTTGTCGAGCAGGGTTTGCTTCGCCATCATGCTGATATTTTTCGTCTGCCCGCCCAACGCGAGGCGCTGTTGCAGCTGGAACGCATGGGCGCCAAAAGCGTGGACAATCTCATCAAGGCCATCGACGCCAGCAAGGAAAAACGCAGCTTTGCCGCCTTGCTCACCGGCCTGGGTATTCCACTGGTGGGCCAAAGTGCTGCCGATCTCATCGCCCAACAATGGCCACGGCTGGGAGCACTCCTCGATGCCATGGATAAGGACACGCTGCGCAGTACCTTAGAGCCCATTGCCGGCATCGGACCCAAATTGATCGACAGTCTCGAGCGCTATCTCAAGGATCCTATCTACCGCGCGGTGCTCGATGAGTTGGTATCCCTCGGCGTTGAGGGGCAGGTCGCCCCAAAGGCCCCGCGCCTGGGCAATGCCCTTGAGGGCCTGAGTTTTTGCATCACCGGCACCCTTTCCGAAGCACGCCAAGTGATTCAGCAGCGCATTCAAGCCCAAGGCGGGCTGATTCACAGCAATCTCAGTAAGCAAACACGCTACTTGGTCTGCGGCGACAAGGTGGGCGCGAGCAAACGCAAGAAAGCCGAGCAGTACGGCACCGAAATCCTCGATGAGACAGCCCTGCAACGCATGCTACAAAGCTAGCGATGCTCGCCGATGTCCTGCATACCCTTCTCGACTCAGACGCAAAGGCCACACCCAAGGCCGATAGTCTAAGCGAGCTCGAAAAAGCCGACGCCGAGCAGCAACTCATCCCAGATACGCGACCCTTAAGCCTCCGTGTCGAGGAATTTCGCCGCACACACGCGGCACTGAAGCCCTGGCTCGACCAACATGCTTGGCCGCAGGCACGCTGTCTCGATTTGCTGTGGCGATTATGGTTGCCCCTGGCGAAGCGGGTCCAAAACCATCAACAAACACACCAAGGACCGTGGATTCAAGGCATTCTTGGCGGCCAAGGAACGGGCAAAAGCACGTTGGCAGAGGCGCTGGTGCATATTTTGGCAGAGTTTGGCATCCGCGCGCATACCCTCTCGATCGATGACCTCTACAGCCGCTTTGCGGAACGTGAAATCCTGCGCCAAAGCCAACCCGCGCTGCGTTGGCGCGGTCCGCCCGGCACGCATGACCTCGCGCTGGGCTGCCATACCCTCGATGTCTTCCGCCAAGGTCCAGCCACGGCGCCTTTAGCCCTGCCTCGCTTCGACAAGTCCTTGCATCAGGGCGAGGGAGATCGCATCGCGCCCCGTGAGGTTACGTGCGGCGAGGTGCTTTTCTTTGAGGGCTGGTGTGTAGGTCTCGAACCCATCGACGATGCGCGTTTTGAGCAGCCACAGCAGTTGCCCGCCTTGTTGCAAGACCCCGCGCGTCTTTCCTTTGCCCGCGCGATGAACCAGGCCTTAAAAAACTATCTGCCTTTATGGCAGCGTTTGCATGGTTTGTGGATTTTAGCGGCCGAGGATTATCGCTACAGCAAGATGTGGCGTCTCGAGGCCGAGCATCGCATGAAGGCGCAGGGCAAAAGCGGGATGAGCGACGCCGACATCAATGATTTTGTCGACTACTTCTGGTCTGCACTGCATCCCGAGCTTCATTTACAAGCGGCACTGGAGGATCCCCAGCGCGCCGAACTTATCCTGCACCTCGACCGAGACCACAGCCCCTGCCGAGTGCAGCTGCAATGCGCTTAGTTATTCTTGTTTTCTTAATCGTCCTCTT
Source organism: uncultured Polyangiales bacterium (assembly GCA_964456305.1). Lineage (GTDB taxonomy): Bacteria > Myxococcota_A > Polyangia > Polyangiales > CAYWAT01 > CAYWAT01. The sequence continues at coordinate 4,900 of CAYWAT010000021.1, forward strand.
CGATGCATTCATTTGGCGCAGGAAATGAACCCCAACGGCAGATCGAAATATTTCTCTGCTCTTCTTCGCTTAGTGGCTCAAGGCTATGTTCATCACGGTTGCCGTAGTTTCGCAGATCAATCGACTTCTTCACCCCAGACACGAGGGCCCCTAATTTTTTATCGTTGGTAATCCTACATGACTGCCAATTGTCGATCACATGGGGAAAGTAGCTGCACCACGATAAATTTTCGCGCCATATCAATTTTCCCAAGGTGGGATTGCTCTTGAGCATAAGTATCTGTGCCATCCGTTCATTTTTAGCGTTGATGAAATAATGGCGCTGTTCAACGTCGCCCTCATCATAACAACGTGAAGTCACACTAAATTTCTCAAGAACCGCGACTTCATTACGAATGATCAGTTGAAAATTAGGTTTGGACGCATATCCGATAGATAGATTCCCGTGAGCATAATGACCGCAAATCATGAACTCATTCGGTGCCTCCACCCAATTTTTACTCTCAGCAGCAATTTCGTTGCCGCTTTCATCGACCGCGCAGCCGAAAGCAAGAGCCAGTATCAACGCAAGGGCATAATTTCGTAATCCTAGTCGCATTCTAATCTCCTATTAAGGTCCTCTGTCGAGGAACAAATGATATGGGCATCTCGAGCGCTCTCACTTCACGCTGATCCTGGCTTTCATCCGGTCCTCGCGTCTCGACGTATCTTTAATACGCCTTCGTCACTGTGGTCCGGGCGCGCTCAGGCTCAACGCAAATTGAGAGCGCTCCAAATTAATGACCGAGCCTCGCTAAGCAAGATTAAAAAGACGCCGAATGCCAATACAGACGAAAGCAACGCGCTTAACCCGCGCAAGCATTCTACCTCGCTAGGCTAAAACACAAATCGCCCCAGCAAAGAAAGTCGTTTTTGCAGCATGGGGCGCATCGCATCAGTCAAAGCACTTTTTCAGCGCCTCCGTGGTGCCATCCTGACAAAGTTTGATGTGCTCATCGGTGGGCTTGTAGCGTAAGTCGATCGCTTCAGGTCCATCGTGACCAATCAGCTTCCCAAGCGCCTCCGGATCGCTAATCTCGCAGCCCTCAAAAAGGCCCGCATCGGCGAACTCACTACATCCCAAGTCAGTGCGACGCCGCCAATGAAGCTTCGCATCGCGCTGATCTTCAACAATGCCGATGGAAACCATGCTCTCGGCCTTAGGATCAGCCACAAAGAAATGCTCCTGAATCAGCAAGTGCTCGTCGCCCCGCCACTTGTTTGAATCCTCATTGTAACAACGCGTATGGATGTAAAACGAGGCCAGCAGATGTTTTTGATTACGCAGGACGAGTTTAACACCATTCGCATCCTCTTCATAACCAGCCCCCACCATTCCATGCTGGTACAAGTGACACTCCAAGAACTTATTGGGGACTTCAACCTCATTTTTATCAGCCGTTAACACACGCCCTTGCGACGCATCGCTCGCACAGCCGAATGCAACCATCGCGGTTACAATCATGACGCAGAAAAATAAGACAGCTTGCATTCACATCACCTCAGGCTCGGGATTAATCCAGGATTTAAGAGCTAATTAAAGCTCACAAGCTCTTCTATCCTGTTTCGCAAGCCTTCACAACAGGTACATAAGCTCAGAAAATGCATCCGATAGCCCTCACAACCGCAGCGATAGTCGCCACAGCCAACACAAAGACAATCACAGCGCCAGGCAATGCTGTTATTGCGCCCGGGTTAGCCCTCACAACGGCAGTTAAGCGCGATCAGCCGCCGCTTAAGCCGGTCACAGCCGGCCATAAGCTCTCGCCGCCGCAGTAAAACGACTCACAACCCGAGTTAAGCCGGTCACAACTTGAGCTAAACTTATCACCGCGCCAGCGAAACAAATCACAACTTTAAAATAACTGGTCACAACTTTTAAATCGCTTCTTTGCCGCTGTGATTCTCTTCTTTGTGGGGTGTTAATGCCCCAGTTTTCAGAAAAATGGCATGATATGCCGCTGTGACCGCCTTGTTTTTAATTGTGAGGAGGTATACGCCTTAATGTGAAAGGCCTTCAGAAGGCTGTGACCGTTGATTACGGCGCTGCGATCGACTTATCTGCCCTTGTGACCGCCTTAAAACCCGCTGTGATCGCTTAAATTAAGGGTGTGACCACTTTAAATGCATGATTTGTTGATTGAAATCGCGCGCGCAGAGCTACCCATGCCGCAGTGACGGATACACAAGGAGTGATGCGACGACCCAATCGATGCGCCGCAGCTCCATCGGACGCGACCATTGGCGCAGGAGAGGATTTCAGGGTGCCAAAAGTCGGTCACGGAGCATCTAGAGGCAGCGCGTCTTAATCAGGTACCGCATTTGCTTCCTTTGGCGTTGGACTTAAATGGCGAGTAGTTGAGAAGATGTGTCGTGTTGCTTTTTCGCATGACTCGCATGAGGAAATTGAGAAGGAGACACTCACGCTGAGGTCCCGAACATTTGGTCGAATCGCCTAAAATGCTCGATGCATCTTCAACAAGCGGGGCGGAGTTAATCGCATAATGGATTAGCTCCTCAGTCGTGTAGTTGCAGTAGCTATCCCGCTTTAGGATGCGTGCAATAGCAGTCAGGTCACAGAACATAACCACTCTGCCCTTACGAAAATCAAATACTTGAAAAGCATCAGGATTGAGCAGAAGCGTTCTTAATGCTTTTTGTATCTCAGATACAGTAAAGCTTTTGCATCGACCATGATCCTCACTGGCAAGGAAATCACAATGCAGATTGGCCGGCGTACGCGCGTCCTTGTGCGCTGTTTGCAAACTCGTTGAACCAGACTGACTAGTACAACTATTAAATATCAGAATAACAAGAAGGTAAAAAATGGGATACTTCATGGGAAGCACCCCTAATCTTCTCTCAGGTGAAGGTCAAAACGTGGGAAAAGAGATAGTCTCAGTCCTCTGTGTTCTTCACCACAGCTGCACAACGGCGACCCAGCCGTCTTGACCGCCACCGCCATCGTTTTGGAAGGCATTGTCGGTGCTATCAAGAGTGGCATCAGAGCAAATGCTGCCTGCTAAGGCGAGGTATTTATCAACCTGTAAGGCATACAAAAAGCTTTGAAAGCCTTTGTCGCCTTTGCACTCGTCGCCGCCGATTGAGGCCTGAAAAAGCACCTTCTTCATGCTGGGATCGAGAATCAGCAAACCGGATTGAACACTTGCGGACTGCCCTTGAAAACTGTCCTCCGCCAAGTTGGGATTCACCCGACCGCTGTATACGCGTCCCCAACCGTCGGTGACCACAGGTCCGACGTGACTACCGATAAAAGTGCCAGATTCCGCGCTTCCGCCATCAGCAGGATTGACTAAGGCAAAAGCAACACCGCCAGGCGAATTGCGATAGCTGCCATCGAGCCAAGCAGGAGGCTTTTGATTCAGGTCGCGAGGCTCTCGCCCCAACACAGAATTGCCACCATCACTCCAACACTGCACTCCGATGCGACCCTCGGGCATACCCCAGGCCTGATAACAGCGTGTATCGGCACCAAGCCCACGATCTTCGACATCTTTAACGGCATGTCCCCACAATGACCACTGTCGCTCGTCGCCCATAAAGGCACGAAAGATGGGCATCTGTAAATTGCCACCGGCTTGGCGAAAGCCGACACGAAAATCCAAGCCAATGCGGTCGTCAACGTACTTGCGCCCTGGATCGCCAGGCAAAGGCTGGGTTTTCTCGTAAGACTCGGTATCATCAATCTCGATATCGCTGCCATCGGCGAGACCAAAACTCAAACTGCTCAGCTGAAACAACAGTGAGAAGCCTTCGCCACTCGCATCGATAAGGCCGTTTTCGCTGCTCAGGCTGCGAATGTACTGATCGCCTTTGCCTCCCACGCGGGTGAGACCCACCAACGTGGGATTAAGCGCAGGCGCTTGGCCATCGGCCGCTTGAAATGCCAGCGTGCCCGAGCCGCTGGCCGAGCTATCGGGGTTTTGGTTGTTATTGCCGTTGTTGCCATTGCTTGGGCTGGCTTCGTCATCACCGCAGGCGAGCAACAAGGTCAGCCAAAGAAGGATAAAGGTAAAGATTAAACGTTGCATTACTCATCCCCCGCGCCGCTGGTGCTGTTGCCTGACTTGGTACGCCCCTGCAAGAACTCCCAAATCATATCGTAAGCTCTGACCTCGAGATCGAAGTTCTTTTTATAGGATGGATCGTGGTTTTCATCCTTGAAACGATACCCCACCACGTCACCGCCGCTTTCGCAGTTGCCAAAACTCAGCTTCTGGGCGATGTCGGAACCATCGCCGCCCTGCATATGCCGATCTTTGGCGCTGACATTGTACCACTCGGCATTCTCGGCAGCACTGCAACCGTTGGTGCGAGCTAGATTGGTGAGTCGCTGATAACAGTGTTTGATATCTTTCTTTGCATCGGCAAAAACATCTAACATCCCGTTGACCGCCAAGACATGCCAGCGACCGCTGATGGGTGTAAAATCCTCGGCGCAGTTTGGACAGTTACCGGCAACCGCCATCGCCGCGTAAATATCGCTTGTGGTGCCAAACTCAGACTGATCGTATTTCTTCACGCTCTGACATAAGCCACGAAACACACCGCCGGCGCCCGCAGAATACCCTGCAATGTAAATACGCTGACGATCCAAGCCCGGATAACGAGCAGCAATCACGCGGGGAATCAATGCCAAGGGATGCTTCGCATCATTGCCATCCATTTCTTGAAAAGAACGCACGACGATGGTTTTGTTGGTGTCGGCGTATTTAAAAAAGCCATCTTGGGTGTTAAGCACCACCAGCAGAGAGCAACTCTCTCCTTCTTTGCTGCAATCGGGATGGGCTTTGACGGCATAATGGCTACTCGTCGGCTTAAGTTTAAAGCACTGACTGCCCGACACGGTGGCTGGAATATCACCGCAGCCATTGGGCGCTTCCTCGACGGTGTCATCCTTCACCACATCATCGAGATTGCTAAAGCCTACGCCTGCGCCATCACGATTTACCTCACCAGGGCTATCATTGGGGCCCGCAGCGGCATCATCACCCGAGTCGCTGCAGCCATATATCAAAATAAAGATCCAAGTCGCATAAATAAGATGTTTTTTCATCGCATAAGTGTACCCCAGGTCCTGCGCATCACTGAAGTCTTTCGCGCAAAACCCTATACTTCGCTGCGCAGAACACCCACATACACCCCAAAGACCACACGCATAGCCATTGAAGGCTAACGTAGTCGCCACAAAACAAACGCAAGCGCATCCAAAGGTCGACTACGCGTGTGGGCGACCCAATCTTGCACAAAGAAAGCAACCCCAAGAGGGATATCAGTATTGAGCATGCTCGCTGGCACCTTTATTGCCCCTACGCGAAACGACTCCATCTCAATCCAAGGAAACGCATCATGATCAAGAGATATGCAAACACTTTATCGCTATTGAGCCTGGCCATCATAAGCAACGCCTGCGCGGTTGAAAGCGACGCGACAACGAGCAACAAGCAGCAAACCATTGAAGCAAAGCTTCCGGTCAAAGGCGACATCGATTGCGCCATCAACGTGGCAGGTCAACGAGGACGTTTCGACACCACTTTTAAGGGCGGTGCTCTTAATTTTGCCTTCTCTCTTCCTCAGCCGGGAAGTAGGGCAAGCGCTGAGGGAACACGCTTTCCCGACATTCAATGCGAAGCTCCAGGTCGTAACGGCAGCTACACCTGTAAATACCGTGGCGGTAAAGCCAACATCAGAGCCTCTGTTTTAGACAACTTTCACTACCGCAATGAAGTCATCTGTAATGACCCGGACAGTTGCGAAACCATTCTCGTCCCAGCAGGTAATCCTACTTCCATCGTCGACGGACATATCGTAGGCATCGATATCCACTACGCACCCAACTTAACCTACAGCGATGCCAGGCTTTATGTTGATACGAATCAAGGTAACAACAGCGTTGTCGGGCTTCATCTGTCTCGCTGTGAAAGCAGAAACTTAGAATACGAATCATTCACGGTGACAAACTTGAACCCAGAAGCGCCTGCAGGGGAACAAGACACCTTAGGCAAACCTCAGCCAACGCAACCTCCCAGCACAACACCCGAGCAAACCCTAGTCGACGCCATGAGCAAGGCCTCCACTGCGGTAAAAGCCGTCGCCTATTGCCATGCGCAGTGTGGACTTGCGGGCCAAAACATCCACGCCCGTTCTTTTGATTACGGCCTTTGTGTTAACACACGAAACGCTATCCAAAACACATGCAACCAGTACAAAACCAGTGCTGATCTGTGCGGCGTCAACTGCGACATCTCCGACGCCGGAATCAACGATGACAAGCTAGGCCAATTCGCTCGTCAAATGTGCCGTTGCAACAAACTCTTCAACGAATGCAGCAATCACAACACAACAAGCGCACAGTGCCCGCCTCAGTTCTAAGCCACTGACGCCGAAACCAGGAGCCAAGCCGCACGATTCCATGCGCTTGGCTTTTTTAATTGAGGTATTGGCGCAAAACCGATGGCTCCCTACGGCTTTTTCACCGCGGTCATTTCGACTTTGCGTATCAGGGTGCCGTCGCGATGATACTACCGATGATTACACATCTGTAACTCACAGACATAGAAGCATTTCCCACTGCTCAAAGGCACGCGTTGGCGTCCATGGGCTGTCCATCAAATGGCGCGCCATTTCATAAGCTCGGTGATGAGCAGCAGCAGCATTAGATACCGAGCCTGTTTCTGCGTTAAGTTGGATCACATTACCGAGTACAGCCATGACCATCTCAAAGCAAGAACCACCGTAGGTGCCATCAAGGAAGAGTGGTATTTCTGAGTTAACCTCCTGTAATAGCTCACTGCGACGATAGCCAAAATCGTCTGCAAAGCGAATCACACAAGGCATCCATGCAGGGGCATCAGAAGGCAGGTCGGGAATAGGCAGCGTAGAGCCTTTGTCGATGAGTTTGTAAAGCCACTCTGCGACTGGACATGGACTGAGACCTAGCTGAGAGAGCATTTCGAGCTGGAAGAGTTGGCCAAGTATAGGCCCAGGAGGAGCGATGAGATCATCGTATGCCGCATCTGTGTATTGCACAACGAGCGTCCCGTTTGCGATATAAAAGGCAAGGAGCCGTATAAAAGAACGTGCGTCCCATGGAATCTGGAGATGCCCTGTGGGAGGTAAATCATCAGGATCGCAAGATACCTCGCAACTCATCGCCCTACCTCAAGGTTTCGTCTCAATTTTGCGTATCAGGGCGCCGTCGCGGTCGACAATATTGACGGCGGCGACTGCACTCAGGCTTTGGGCAATCTTGCTGGCGTCGCCTACAATCACAACGCTGCATCCATCAGCAGGTTTACAGATGTATTGTGACGCTGCTTTCAGCGCGGCGTCGGGTGTTACGGCGGCGACTTGGGTGCGAAAGTGATCCCAGTAGTCAGCTGCTAAGCCGTAACGCTGTTGTTCCACGATCAGGCTAAGGATTTTGCCGGGCGTGTCGATGCTGAGAGGAAAATGATCGTTCAGATAGCGTTGGGCGTTCTTAAGTTCATCAGCGGGAGGCGCTTCGGTGTTGATTCGCACCAAGTGCTCAAAGAAAGCTTGCATCGCCTCGGCGGTAACCTCTGTCCGCACAGCGGCACTGGCCACAAAGGGCGCGGTGCCCTCACGTTCGACCACCGCACTGTAGGCGCCGTAGGTTAAACTGCGCTTTTCACGCAAATCCATGAACAAACGCGACGCGGCCGAGCCTCCCAGCACCTGATTCACCACCCGCAGCGGCACATAGTCGGAGCTGCTGCGCGTTAAGGCAAGGTTGCCGATGTATATCACCGACTGCACCGAGCCTGGGCGATTCACCACGGTGATATATCGCTCGCTCAGCGTTGGCGGAATCTTAGGTAGGCTAAACGCAGGCACCTTGCCTCGCTTCCAGCGCTTAAACGCCAGATCGGACTGCGTGGTGACAGCACGCGCGTCCATATCGCCTACCACAACCAAGAAGGCATTGTTGGGCAGCATCTGCTTACGATGCCAGCGCTGCAAATCACGCGTGCGCATCTTTTTTAGCGCTTTTTCGTCGGTATCGACCCGCGCATAAGGATGATCGGAACCGCCCAAGGTATAGAGCTCGCGGTAGAGGGCTTCTCGCGCCAAGTAACGAGGCTCGTTGCGTCGCAAACGCAGCCGATTGAGCCGACGGGTGATGAGTTTTTTGAACTCACGCCGCGGAAAGGTGGGTTGGGTGACCACTTCCGCCATCAAGGCCAGCAATTGCGGGAAATTATCGCGCAAACAACGCATGCGAACATAAAAACTATCGGCATCGCTGCTGACACTCAGGCTTGCACCATAAAACTCCACCGCATCGGCCAGAGCTTTGCTGGAATGCTTGCGCGTGCCCTGCTTTAACATGCCCGCCAGCACGCTCACCACGCCAGGCAGCGCCTTAGGATCGCTGGCCTGACCGCGACGAAGCACCAAGGTGGCATACACGATGGGCAATTTCGTCCACTGCACCGAATGCACCGCGAGACCGTTCTTAAGCGTGCTGCTTTGGACCTCTGGAAAGGCCAAGGGACGCATCTTCCCCGAAGCCGGCGGGTCTTCTTTGACGACCGTATCTGTTTTCGCGGGCGATTTGGCGATGCGTTCGCGCTTGCGGTACTCCTGCAGGTCGGATTGCGAGCTTTGCGAACCCCCACAGGCATTGAGCATTGCAACGAAGGCGCCAAGCAGCGCCCAAGACGAAAAACGATAGAGCGATGAAGAAAATACGGTGGCCATGATTACTTCTTCCCGGATGATGAAGGGGTGGATTGCGCAGAGGAAGGCAATACATCCAGCACAATGCGATGGTCGGCCCCTAAGTAGCGCTGCATCACCGCTTTGACGTCATCGAGGCTGACCGCCAAGTAACGTTCGAGCTCCCCACGCACCAAGGTGGCGTCCTGCCAGTAGAGTTCGTACTCCGCCAAGCGCCTGGCCCGCGCCAAATTGCTCTGCAGCGAGAAGATAAAGTAGGAGCGAATGCGATTGCGCGCCTTTTGCAAGGCTTTGTCGGGAATATTGCCCGCGGCCATGGCATCGATGACGGAGAAGATAACCTTGCGCGCCTCCTCTCCCGTGTGACCCGCCGAAACCACCGCCCAAATCGAGAATAAGTCCGGCCCGCGACGGTCATCGGTAGAGACATCGATGGATTGGCAAAGCTCCAGCTCTTTGACCAGCTTCTGATAGAGGGGTGAAGACTCACCATCGGCCAAGATCAAGCTCGCCACCTCGAGGGCGTAGTGTTCTTCGTGGCGATTGGGGGGAATGGGATAGGAGACATGGAAGGCCGGCAGCTGCGCATTGGCATCGTCGATGGACGCAGTGGTTGCAGCTGGCGGCACAAACTTAGGCGGGTTGTACGCAGGGGTTTTGCGACGCTTAATCTGACCAAAGTACTGCTTGATAAGGGTCATCGCCTCGGCGGGATCAAAATCGCCGGCCACACTGAGCACCGCATTGTTGGGCGCATAGTACTGATCGAAGAATTCCTGCACCGCACTGAGCGGCGCCTTTTGTAAATCGGCCATATCGCCGATGGTGGAGTGGGCGTAGGGCCAATAATCGCCGTAGGCCATCTCGTTGATGCGCAACATCGAGGGGGCGTAAGGCTGATTGTCATAACTTTGCCGACGTTCTTCCATAACGGTCTGCCGTTGGTTCTCGAAATTGCTCTGCGTGATAGCTAAGGAGCGCATACGGTCGGCCTCGAGCCAAAGACCCAAAGCTAGCTCGCTGGAAGGCAAAGTTGCGAAGTAATTGGTGCGGTCGGCGTTGGTGGTGCCGTTCATCGAGCCGCCGCGATTCATGATCAGCGAGAAGTGCTCGCCCTTTTTCACATTGGCGGAGCCCTGAAACATCATGTGCTCGAAGAGATGTGCAAAACCGGAGCGTCCCTTCTCTTCGTTGCGCGATCCCACGTCATAATAGACGGCCACGGCAATGGTGGGCACGGTGGCATCGGGACTCATCACCACGCGTAGACCATTGGCAAGCTGGGCACGCAGGATGGGCAGCTTGGCCAAGGGATTGGCGCCGTAACGACGCTTGGTCACCGGCCATTGACTGCGTTTTTCTGCGGTTGGCGCCTCAGCCTGAACCTGTGGCGATGCGGTGAGTGTTGCGCTCATGACAAAGGCGCAAAGCAACACACGAAACACATGTGAATTCATGCCGGCTCACTTATCACGAAGCGATCAAGGCGCCACCACGCATCAGCAGCGCGCGTTCGCGTGCGGAGAGCCATTAATCGTTGCCAACATCGGCTGCGATGTGTCTATATAGGCCTCCATGTCGCGCTTTTTCGCTATTTTTTCGCTTTTACCGCTGGTCGCCTGCGCAACTCAGCACTGCTCGGGCAAAAACAAGCGCCCGCAGGCCACGGCTACCAAGAGCGAGACGCCCACCAAGGACAAACCCGCGCCGAAGCCCCCTAAAGCAGGCCCAAACGAGCAAGCCACGCTGTATCCGATGCAAGGCAACGCCGGGGCAAGCCACTGTCGCGTGGAAGCCAAGACCGCTGTGGCAGCACTGAGCGATGAAACCTTTGCGGTGAAGGTCACGCAGGTGAAAAATCAGCTCCTCGTCGCCTGGACCACCCGTGCTGAGCGCGATCAGGTGCACGCCCGCTGGTATCACTGGCCGCGGCAGCCCCAAAGCAACGCGCCTCTGCGCGCAAGCAGCCCGGCTTTTGCCTTTGCGATGCCAACCCGCCCGTTTATAGACTTCGAGCTGAGCTCAAGACATGGCAAGGCACTGATCATCAGCGGCAATACCGGTCGCAATCGTCATTTTATGCACCTCAGCACGCTGATTCCCGCTCAAACCGAGCCCCGTCAGCAGGTACACAACTATCGACTGCCCGGCATGGCCATCATTAGCGTCGCCCGCATCCCCGCGCGCCACATTAAGGGACGTTGGCAGCGCGATGCCCCCCTGCACCTCTGGACCCAGGCGAGCAACGGCCTTTATGGCGGTCATATCATCCGCATTGAGGCTGCCGATAACGAAAACGCCCCTCGTATCGAGACATTGGCCGAAACCGGCGGCATTAATGACGCCTGGGTGGACGAGAGGGGCAAGGTCTATATGATCGAATCCGACGAGGAGAAAGCAAGTCTGCGCATCCTCGATCCCAAGGCCACAAGCAAGGCGGAGAGAACGAAGTCCTATCCGCTGCAGGGCCTCGGTGGCCGACAACGAGGCGACACGCTGGTGGGCACCTATGCCATTGCGGGTCAGGCAAGCGATACCGATCCCGCGACGATGCAACTTGTTTTGGCGACGATGCGCATCGACAATGGCGGTCTCGATACACCCGGGCCTTATGAGCTTCATGAGTACGGCAAGGTCAGAGGCTGGCGCAATTATGACCTCAAGGGCCGTGCCCAAGGCCCTATCCACCCCATTCAAACAAGCCAAGACCTGCCCATGCCCTGGCGGAAGCAGGTTTATTTGCGTTACCACGGCAAGGCCAAGCGACTGCGGCGCAAAGATTTCCTCGGCAGGGTGGTTGGTGAGTCTCTGCCGATTGCCATCGCCCCCGAGCGCTCGACGACACGGCGTTCGAGCATGTGGAGCCTCGGCCGCGGGGTGGGCTTCACCTGGACCGGCCATACTTGGGCCATCGCGGTGTGGGATGGTCTGGAACTGCAGCTGCATCGGGTCAATTGCCGCTGAATCCTGGCTGAACACCGGCGACAAGACCCCGGCCACCGACCGCAGAGCTCTGTGACACCCAGATTTACCCCTGTTGCACCCACTTTTAAGCCCGTTGCAGCGGCTGCAGAGGTCTGTGACACCCAGATTTACCCCTGTTGCAGCGGCAAATGAGCGATGACAGCGAACTATTCCGCTGTGACTCCCCAAAACTGCCCCCGAACAACCGTGTCAGGGGGTCCAATTCGGGTGCAACACCCTCTGTTTTGGGTGCAACAGGGCTCTGCGCTCGGTGCAACGCCCTTCGATCTCGCTGCAACGCCCTCTGCGCTCGGTGCAACAGAGCTCTATGGCCGATGTCCGGGGGGCCTTTTTGACAGCCCAGCCCTCTTTTTGGATGTCAGGGGCCTTGTCGCCGATGTCCGGGGGCTTGATCAGAAAGTTGAGCCCTCTGATTTGGCTGTCAGGGGCTCTGTTCGCGATGACGGGACCTCTGTTGTGGCTGCACGGGGCTCTGTTCGCGATGACGGGACCTCTGCACTCGGTGTCAGGGGCTTTGTTTTGGCTGTAGAAGGCTCTGATCACGGTGACGCGCGCATCGATCTCGTTGTAGGAGGCCTCGCTTAAGGGTGACGCAAGACCGCCCCCGGCTTGCCCGACCCGCCTAAGACGACTAGCATGTTCCGCTGCACGTTGAATTCTTAGGAGATTACTTATGACATCCCCCCGTATTATTGCCTTAATCTTAGCCCTACTCGGCCAGGGCGTGGCCTGCGCGCCACAAACTCAACTTATTGGCGAATCTGAATCTGACTCTCAAAATAAGATGGCGTCGCCAGGACTTAATGCACGCTTCCAAGCCAACCCCGCGAATTTCGATAGAGCAATGGAAGTCGCTGAAGCGAACGAAGGCACCGAAGACGAGGTTAATACTCAATGCGCACATCTAACGGATGACTTTGAGATTAAGCTACCTAATCTCGGCAGACTCATTCTCGAAGATAGGCTTGAGTGGTACTTAAAGCGCGAAACCAAACGAACCGACGGGTGCAACAAAGATGCGGACGGACATCGGTGCTACTCCCTTGATTCGACAGACTTTGAGCCTGTCTCATGCATCTGTAAGAAGAGATTTCTTGAGGGTTATGGGTGGGGCGACTGTAAAAGAACCCAGCTGCCCGACTAAGGGGCCCGCAAGTCGGGATTATTCAGGAAAGCGTCGTCGGTAAGGCTACGCAGGAAAGCGAGCAGGGCCTGACGCTCGTCATCGGAGAGGTCAAAGCCAGGTACAAAGCTGCTTTTGTTGGGATTGTTGCGTCCATCGCCGGCATGAGGGCCGGTCGGCGTCACGCGTCCGCCGGCGGCGTAGTGATCCAGCACGCCGTCCAGCGTTGCAATCGATCCGTCGTGCATATAGGGGCCGGTGACCTCGATGTTGCGCAGTGTGGGCGCGCGAAACTTGCCGCGGTCGCCCGATTCTTGTGTGAATTCAAAAAGCCCCTGGTTGTCGGCGGGATAACTGCCCTGCCCGTCTAGATTATAGAGGCCGTTGTTGTGAAACGTGCGCTGATCGAAGACATTGCCAGCGTGATCGATGGACTGCGTGAAGTTAAAACCCCCGTGGCAATGAAAGCACTCGAACTTCTCCGAGAAAAACATCTCTAAACCTTGCTTCGCTGCGCCGCTTATCGCCCCATCATCGCCGGCAATGAAGCGATCGTAGTCCGAATTGCCCGAGATAAGGGTACGTTCAAAGGCGGCCAAGGCTTGCGTCAGGGTGTTTAAGCTCAGCGCCTCCTCGGCTTCGGGAAAAGCCGCGCGAAATTGCTCTGGGTACTGCGCATCGGCCTGCAAACGGGCCACCAATTCCCCTTCTTTGCCCGACCAACCAAGCTCCACCGGGCTTTCGTTGAACATCGGCAGGAGGGCTTGCTGCTCGAGGGTGTGCAAAAGGGGATTCGCCCAGTGCAAAGAGCCCGCATAAGCCACATTGGTGAGCGACGGAGCGTTGCGGGGCGTGCGTTCACCGGTGCTGCCCACCGACACCGGCAAATCTTCGGCAAAGGCACGCTCGGGCACATGACAACTGGCGCAGGATTGGCTCTGATTGAAGGAAAGTTGGGTATCAAAAAAGAGGCGGCGCCCTAAACTGACCTTGGCGGCATTCATGGGATTGTCCTCGGGCACGCGCGGCGCGGGAAAACCCTTCGGCAACTGCCAATTCCAGGCATCGACGGCGCGCGGGTCGCCAGGCGCAGCGTCGCTGCAGTGCAGAAGCAAGCATACCCCTGCAGCAATCAGCGCGCGTGCGCCGCGTAAGTGCATCACTCGCAATGGCATCGCTTATTCGCGGCGAAAAACCCGCTGCGAGGACGCAGGCTGGTCCTGCCAGAGCAAGCCAAGGTTGCGAAAGTAAGGCTCGCAGTCGCTATCGTCGGGATTAGACATGCAGCCCGGCTGTAGCTCGTTGCTTTCGAGGTCGGTATCGGCCAAAAGTTCGGCCAAATCGACCACGATCACATCGCGATCCGCCGCAAAATCGTCTAGCTCCACCGATACGCGGTTCTCGTTAAGGCAACCGCTGATATTGCCCATCTGATCGCCCTGACACCCCGTGCTGCCCAGATGCACATTAAAGGGATCACCCTGCTCATTGCGCATGTCGATGCGCAAAAACTTATAGCCAGCGTTCCAATTCCAAAACATCGCGCTCAGGTTAAGAGGCGCGTCGGCCTCAGCGGCATTGGCGTGGTTCTGCGCAAAGGGAACGCCCACACGAAAGCGCAGTCCGGTGTAGGATCCGGCAGGAAGCTCGCCAGTCACCTTAGCGCGCATGTCGCTGTTGCCGAATTCACAGGCAGAAGCCCCATCTTCGAAGTCGAGCAAGGCCACCCCATCGCGCTGCCACTTGCCATCCTGCTCCAAGAAGAGGGGCACTGCGCTGCCATCGTCGGCAACAAGCTGCACATCGTGCACATAGAAGCGAAAATCACGAATGGTCATCGATGACTGGGTCGCGCCAAGCCCTTCGACCTCATCACCACAGCCGACGGGGGCATCCCCTGCCTGGGCGGCAAAGGTAAGGGTGACGGATTGGGTGCTGGCATCGTCCGCAGGGCGATCCGTATCGAGCACGCGGGTATCATCACCGTTTTCGGAGCTGCATGCGGTCCCGATCGACAGGTGGATCAGCGCGACGCAGAGCCAAACATAAAAAGCATGGTGTTTCATGCGCCCAGATCTAGGAAAGCCTGCGTGCAACGCCATGCGGCATATTGTCGCAGCGCGTTATCGTCTCGAATCCCCCTGCGTCGCCTTGCTCACGGGGCAAAATCTGACCATGGTGCGTGGAAAATTCGGCGACCCTGCCATTCTGAGCTAGCATCCCCAGGCTGTAATCTATGGAAACTTGCATTCTCGCGATTTATTTCGTCGTTCTCGGCATTCTTGCAATCTACGGATTTCATCGCACCCAGCTGCTCTTCTTATACTGGAAAAACCGCCGCAATGCGTTGCTGCCTGCGGAACGCTTCGACGTATTGCCCCGTGTGACCGTGCAATTGCCCATGTACAACGAGATGTACGTGGTCGAACGCCTGCTCGAGAGTGTGGCGAAGCTGGATTACCCCAAAGAAGCGCTCGAAATTCAGGTCTTGGACGACTCCACCGACGAAACCCAGCGCATCGCCCGCGCCAAAGTCGACGAATTGCGTACCCAAGGCTTTGACGCCAGCTACGTGCACCGTGTCGACCGCACCGGCTTCAAGGCAGGCGCCCTCGACGAAGGTCAAGACGTCGCCAAAGGAGAGTTTTTGCTGGTCCTCGACGCAGACTTCATGCCCACAGCCTCGCTGCTCAAGGATCTGGTGCACTACTTCACCAACGACCGGGTGGCGATGGTGCAAGCGCGCTGGGGACACATCAACCGCGACTATTCCCTGCTCACCCGCGTGCAATCGATGATGCTCGACGGGCATTTCACCATCGAACACATCGCCCGCAACCGCTCGGGACGCTTTTTTAACTTCAACGGCACCGCAGGCATGTGGCGCAAGAGCGCCATCGCCGATGCAGGCGGATGGCAGCACGACACCCTCACCGAAGACATGGACCTTTCCTTTCGCGCACAGGTCAAAGGGTGGGAATTTGTCTACGTGCCGCAGGCCCTCGCCCCGGCCGAAATCCCCTGCGAGATGAACAGCTTCAAAACCCAACAGTTTCGTTGGGCCAAAGGCTCCGCACAGACCGCCAAGAAGCTCTTGCCCCTGGTGCTCAAGGCGAACATCCCTTGGCACATCAAGCTGGAGGCGGTCTTTCACCTCACCAACAACTTCGCTTATCTCTTTTTGCTCATCCTGGCCTGCTTGCAGCTCCCCAACATGCTGCTGCGCCGCAATATCGAGAACCCCACCCTCTTATTGCTCGATGTGCCCCTGTTTTTGGCCACCACAGGGTCGATCATGCTCTTTTATCTCACCACCCACTGGACCCTCTACAGCAATTTCTGGCAAGCGCTGCGCCGTTTGCCCCTGATGATGGCCTTGGGCATCGGACTCTCCATCAATAATACCCGCGCCGTCATCGAAGGCCTCTTTGGCCGCAGCGCCGAGTTCATTCGCACGCCCAAACACGGCATCATGAATCGCCGCGAGGGCTGGCACAAAAAGCGTTACCGCGCCGGCAAGACCGTGCACAGCATCTTGGAGCTGATGTTCGCCTTTTACTTCTTGCTCACCATCGGCTTGGCCATTTGGACCGGCAGTTGGTCAAGCATCCCCTTCTTGGTGATGTTCACCATCGGCTTTACCTACGTGGGCGCACTCAGTTTGTACCAAGTGCGCTAAGCCCACGGGCACTCTACTCACTGAGCAGTGAGCGAGCCTTATCACAGAGAGCATTAATATCGAAAGGCTTGTCGAGATGGTCGTCAGCGCCGTACAGAGGCGAGGTAAGGTCGTTTAGGCGTTCGCCAATACCTGTAAGCATGAGCACCTTGGTGTTTTCCAGCGATTCTTCCTCGCGCACCGCCCGACATACCTCCCAACCGCTCATATGCGGCATCATCACATCGAGTACCATGAGATGCGGCTTGCTCTTAAGCGCCTCATCGAGCGCTTTTTGACCGTCGGATACCTGAGTAATCGCTGCGCCTAAGCTCTGCAGCGCATCCACGACCATCGTGAGCATATCGGGATCGTCATCAGCGACAAGAATCGTTTTATGTTCCAAAGCAGACATTGTATACCTCGCGATATTAACTGCCCAGAGCATCCCACACTCGACACGGCGTTGACAAGATGGCTGTGCACGAAAGACACATGGCCTTGCTCAGCAAAGCTCATTTAGCGGGCGCGATCAGCACAAGATGACGACTGGGCAACCACCCAGACTGCGTTTCCGACACCAGCACGCGCGCATATCCGCCTTGTTTGGCATCGATACGCGCATACTGACCTGGTCTCAACGTGCGCTGCTCCGACGCTCGTGCATCGGGAATATCCCGTAACGCGACTTCATCCACCACCACCGCTAACTTCTGCGCATCACCAAAGCCTTGCTTAAGAATGAGCAGACTGCCGGACACGAGTACACCCACAAAACCCAGCACCGACAACACCATCAGGGTTGTGCGCACCCGCGGCTGCCGCAGCCAACGCCACAAGGCCAGAGATAGGCACAAAAGGTTGGTCATCAGCACCAGACAAAGCATCAAGGCCTTACCGGTGACTGGGATGATCGCTCTAGACCACACATATCCCGTAGGCGGGTCGGAAGCTTCGCCATAATTCTGCACCAAGGCCTCTCGCACCTGCGCAAGCCCCTGTTGGGCGGCAGCATCGGCCGGACGGAGGTAGCGCGCTCGCTCAAAATAAGCCCGCGCATAGCCCCACTGCGACTGCTTTGCATGGGCATTGCCAAGATTGATGTACACATCGGGGTCATGCACCCCTGCACGCAGTAAACGCTTATAAAGCGTAACCGAGCGCGGGTAATCCTTGGCAGCATAAGCGGCGTTTGCATCTCTAAAAAGCGACGACAACGAGGCATCCGCCTGCGTTGACGCTGGACTCAGCATACCCGCTGCACTGAGCAGCAGAATCACAAACCTAAGCCTCATAAGACGCCACTTTCTTATCGTTCAGTGCATTGATGTCTTGAATCAAGCTGCGCGTACGCCCCAAACAATCGCGCATCTCCTCGACGGCCGCCCCAGCCATACTGAAGCGAGCAAAGTCGCAGGACTCGAGCTCGGCGATCACACGCTGCCGCAAGGCATGCGCCAAGGCGCGCTGCGCCAGAAAGTGATCCAGTTGGCTGTAGCTCATCCCTTTGGTGGGCGCCTTGAGTTTGGCCTCAAGCGCCTCATGAAGCAGAGTTGGGACGCGCATATAAAAAACATCGGCAGGCAATTCACCAAGCTGACCTTCGAGATCACGCAAATCGCGCTCATGTTTTTTGATCACATGACGCGATGAATGCTGATCGACGCGTTGTCGCCGCTGACGCCACGCATAAAGCGACGCAGAAAGGAGCAATAACGTAGGACCCAACGCCAATAACCACCATAGCCATGTCTGCTGTGTCCAGGGTCTCACATGACGCAGCAGTGCACTTTGAGATCGCAGAGAAGGCAGCTTCGGCACGAAGACCGGCGTTTCCTGCGCCGCATCTTGGCGCGCGGTAACTGCAGAGGGGTCTTGGGTATCTGCTAAGGCATCGCCGGTAATCGTCAGCGCATGGGTTTCGGAGTTGAGCGTTTGATATTTGCCTTGAGCGGGGTCAAAAACCTTCAATGTCAGCGCCGGCAAGGTGTACTGGCCGGGCTTCTGAGGCACCACCAACCACTGGATGCGCCGCGTCCCTCCCACGCGTTCTTGACTCACCTGAACATCGTCTTTGATCTGCGGCCTCAAGATGCGCAGCCCCTCAATGGTGGGCAAATCGATCTCGATATTGCGCAGATTACCCGTGCCTTCGATGATGGCTTCGTAGGTAATAGCGTCGCCGGTCTTGGCTTCATTGTTATCCACCCGACTGCTCAGCCGGTAATCGCCTACCGCCACCGATTGGCCATCGCGATTGGGCAGTGCCTTGGCTTTGATGCTCAGCGCAGTGCTCTCGCGCGTGATCTCACCATCGCCACCGCCACGAAAGATATCGAAGAGGCTGCCAGTGCTCATACTCAGGCGCATCGCTCCCAAGCGGAGGGTGCCCGGCTTTAGGGCGAAGGCAGCAAACTTGCGCAAGGGATAAACCAGGTAAATACGCCCGCCCACCTCTTGCTGAAAACTACGCACCTCATTGGTATCCAGCAGATTGTGCGTCCAGAAACCATCGGTGGACACCTCACGCAAAATACTGGGCGAACGCGTCAGTTGCCGCCGGGTATAAAGGTATACATTCACCGTGATCTGCTCGCCCACATAGGCTTCTTGCCTGTCGACCACGGTACGAAGAAAGGCGACAGCATCCGCTTGAGCGCTGAGCGAGGGATCGGCAGGGGCTGCATTGGTGTTTGGAGCAGATCCGGCGGAATTCGCACCTGCGCCCGGTCGCACCTGCACACTCAAGGTGTTGCTGCGCAAGACTCTACCGCCGACTTCGATAGACGCCGGCGAAAGTTGGATTTTACCTGCCCGCACGGCCCGCAAGCGCAGCTGATACACGGTCGACGAGCTCATCATCCGGCGGCCACCCTGCGACCCAAAGCCAAACTGAAACTGCACCGGCCGCGATACACTGCGACCCACCACATCAAAGGCAGAAAGGTCGGGAAGCTGAATATCACCGGCACGCCCGCCCTGTACTTCAGCCTTGATCGTGAGCTGAAAGAGCTCGCCAAGCGCAACCTCACTGCGGTCTGCCCGCATCACGATACTGCCCTGCTGCGCCCATGCAGGCGATGCCCATGCATAAAGAACAAACCCTACAAGAAGCCAAAATCGACAAACGCCCTTCATCTCTTACCAATCTTTTTCCGGAGGACGCTGATGCTGCCCACGGCTACGCGCTTGTTCCCGCTGTAGGCTTTTTTCGTTTTCTTTCAATGAATCAAGCAAACGACGCGCATCGCTGGGCAAGGGTCGACCTTCTTTGCTTTTGGGTTGCTCGGGCGGCGAGGGTTGCTTTTGCTGTTTCTCTTCGTCGGGAGACTGCGACTTAGAATCAGGATCTTGTTGCGGTGGGTCCTGATCCTTCTTTGAATCTTGCTCGGGCGGCTTGGACTGCTTGTCCTCATCTTGATCTGGAGGCGTTGAGTCATTTGGGTCGCGTTGAGAATCATCGGAGGATGAGTTGTCCGAGTCATCTTGTTTTTGCTTATCTTGATCTTGCTTTTGCTGCTTTTCGTCCTCTTTCTTCTGTGCCTCCTGCTGCTCGCGCACACGCTCTTTGGCTAGCTCGTAGTTCCAGGCGGCATGGGCTTGACCGGGATGTGCGCGCAGCGACTGACGAAAGGCATCCATAGACTCGCGAAAAAGCCGCGAAGCTTCCTGATGCTGCTTATTTTTGGCCTGTTCGGTGGCTTCGCGAAAAAAAGCATGGCCGAGGGTAGCGTAGGCCTTGGCACGCAGCTTCGACGACGAAGGAGGCTCCGTCGCACGCAGCGCGGCTTCACGCGCAGGTCCCCATTGCTTGGCGGCAAGCAACGCTAACGCGCGGTTAAGCTGCACCTCAGGACGTTCAGGTAGCTCGAGCGCAGCGCGATCGTAAGCCTTGAGAGCCTCTTTTGCGTTACCCTTAGCCAAGTTTTGATTGCCCGATTCGACATCGGGATTGGGTCGCTTGAAAGGTTCCCAGGCATAGGCTTGAGAGGCAAGCAGCCATGCAAAGGTACCCAGTAACAGCGCACTCAGTCGACGCATCACGTTTCTCTCCAACCAAAACGCAAGCGCAATGCCCCTGTTTCAGGCAGCAGCAGCTCGAGCAAAAGCAGCAAAAATGCGGGAAACAAGGCTAAAGCATAGCGGTCTTCGTGAATCTGAATACGGCGCGCCTGCTGCTCTTGTTGTTTCATGGCAGCAATCGCGCGACGAATCGCCCGCGTTCCCACCTGGCCGCGCTTCGCCCGCGTATAACTCCCCTGCGTCAGCGTTGCGATGCGCCGCAGAGCGCTCTCATGTTTTGCGGTTAGCGAGGTGGTAATCACCTGTCCTTGAGCATCACGCATGTACCCCGTCCAGGTTCCATCGGCAGAATAGGTAGGCACAGGCTCACCAGTGCGCGAACCGATGCCGATCACATGCACGGGGATGTTCGCCTGGGCCAACTCTTGGGCCGCTGCGATGGGATCGCCCACATGATCTTCACCATCGGTGAGCAAAACCACCGCCTGAGCGCCTTTGGCATCTCCCCGGGCAGAACGCTCCAACAAACGCTTGGATGCAACTAAGGCACGACCAATCGCGGTGCCTCCCACCGGCATATCTAAAGGATGCAAATCTTCGAGAAAAAGCGTGAGCGCGGAGTCGTCATGGGTGAGAGGAAACTGCATGGTGTCACCCGCAAAGGCCACCAGTCCGACGCGATCGCCCTTAAGTTCGCGCACAAAACGCAAGAGCTCGGCTTTGGCGCGGGCAATGCGATTGGGTTTTACATCGGCGGCTAACATGCTTTTGGAAAAGTCGAGGGCAATCACCAAATCGATGCCACGCTTACGCAGCAAACGCGTGCGGTTGCCAAACCGAGGTCCAGCCAGGGTCAGGATCAGCAGGGCCAAGACCAGCACCCGCAGGCATACACGCGCGATGCGCCAGGTGTCGGGCTTGCCATAACGAAGCACAGCGATGGCTTCAGCAGAACCGAACTGCCGGGTCGCACGGCGGCGGCGCTGCCAGCTCCATGCATAACCGCCCAAAACCAGCGACAGCAGCAACAGCAACCAAAGAAAATGCGGATAGTGAAAACTCATGGCCACCTCCGCAACCAGCTGATGCTCAGCAGCCACTCCAACATCAGCAAAGCCAGGCCCGGCCACACGAACCAGGGAAAGAGTTCGGCGTACATGCGCCCTGCATCATCGATGGCGCTCTTTTCGAGGGCGTTGAGAATGCGATGAAAACTGGTTTCCAAAGCCTCGCGATTGGTGGCACGGAAGGCTTGGCCTTTGGTTTCGTGTGCCATGCGCTCGAGCAGCTTGGGGTTGATGGGAAAACGACTGCGATCCCACAAAGGACGGCCAAAGAGGTCGGTGCCACGCTGCACACGCGTTTGGTCACGCTCGCCCATCAAGATGGTATACAGACGCACGCCCATGGTCTTGGCAAGCTCGGTGGCTTGAATGGGGGAGATATTGCCGCTGTTAGAATCGCCATCGGTGAGCAGAATGGCGATTTTGGTCTTAGCCTCGGAGTGACGCATGCGGTTGAGGGAGGTGCCCACCGCATTGCCGATGGCGGTGCCGCGACCATCGATCATCTCAAGCTCCAGGTTGAGGATCAGGTTGCGCAGCGCCGGATGATCGGTGGTTAGAGGCAGCAAGGTGTAGGCCTCACGACCAAAAATCACCGCGCCAATGCGGTCGTTAGCGCGCTTGACGATGAAATCGTTGACCACCTGGCGCATGGCATCAAAGCGATTGGGACGAATATCAGCCGCCTTCATGGACAAAGACACATCCATGACCAGCATGATCTCGATGCCCTCAACCTGACTATCGTGGCGCGCGTGAATGCTCTGCGGCCCCATCATGGCCAGCACAAATAAGCTCAGCGCGACAATCTGCAGGGCATGCAACAGAGGCGCCCAGAGCACACGGCGACCGGACTTGAGACGAAAGCTTTGCGTACGACTAAGACCTATGCGCACACGCTGGGTGGGCGCCTGCCATAAACGCAGGACGAGCAACAGCAAGGGTGCAATAAAAAGCAAAGCCGCCCACGGTCGCTCAAAACGCCAGGCATCGCCGTGCAAGGGCACCATCGCCACCCGAGTCAGCAAGGCCAGCATGCCTAGCGCGGTGAGAGCGGCCAGCACGAAGGTAAAGATAAGGGGCAACCATCGCCGCAAACCGGGCTTCATGATACCTCAACCTGGGCTGAGGATGCGCCGGCTTCCTGAGGGTTTACCGTCATACGCACCACATGATGCGCGCCTTCGATGACGCGTTTGCATAGCTCTTCATCGGGATCGGCTTTGGCAAACTTGACCAAGTCACACTGCGACAGCAGTCCATCGACATCATGCGGCGTCAAACCACGCATCGACACTGCGTTTAGACGCGTGGCAATTTCATCGGTGGTGCTCTCAAGGCCATCAAAGCCGTAACGTGCGCCTAAGTAATGGCGCAGGGTATCACTCACGCGGTCCACCCATTCTACCGCTCGCTGGTCAGCCATCATGGCTTCTCGCGAACGTTGCAGCTCGGCGAGCGTCGCAAAAGCTTCCTCCCAAGGCGGCCGCGGAGGCGGCGGTGGTCGCATACGGGCCTGGCGCTTCTTCCACAGATGCGCAGCGAGCAAGGTGAAGAGCGCGATCAGAACAATGGCGCCGATCCCTCCAAGCACCCACCACGCTCGATAGTCCGGCTGTACCACCGTCACGGGATTAGGCGCAGCCTTGAGTTTAGGGTTGGGCTCATTGGCGATGCGGGATTGCACCTTCAGGCGCAGCATCTTTGTCTCGACGTCGGTGATCTGACCATCTTGGGTGACCACGCTCAAACGCAATGGTCCCAGACTGTGCTCACCCGCTTCAAGCGCAAGTAAGCTTAGACTAAAACGGTAACGCTGCTTGCCTGCCTGTGCCTGAACGTTGACCTTGCGACCGATAATTTCAAAAGGTGCAAAGGACTGCTTTGGCA
>CAYWAT010000022.1:0-27836 GCA_964456305.1 uncultured Polyangiales bacterium
CGTTGGCACCTTCATCGGGGTTGGTCTTTGTGGACTGAGTACGATCGAGCGTGTTGCTAAGGTTCTGGCCGAAAAAGGTCCACGTAAAATCACACCCTACTTTATTCCGGCAACGATTGCCAACCTCGCTCCTGGGCAGGTTTCTATGCGTTTTGGCTTTCGAGGCCCAAACTACACCACCACAAGCGCTTGTTCCTCAGGCGCCCATGCGATTGGCGAAGCCTTTCGCTGGATTCAGCGTGGTGATCTGGATGCTGCCGTTGCGGGTGGCGCTGAAGCATCGGTGACGCCCTTAGGCGTTGGGGGCTTTACTGCAATGCGTGCCTTGTCATGCAATTTCAATGACTCTCCTGAGCGTGCCAGTCGACCCTTTGATTGCGATCGCGACGGTTTTGTCATCGCAGAAGGAGCGGGCGTTATGGTTATCGAGGAACTCGAGCATGCGCGTCGACGTGGTGCTCCTATCCTGGCTGAGGTGTTAGGCTATGGAGCGACCTCAGATGCTTATCACTTGACCCAGCCTGCACCTGAGGGGAGGGGAGCACAGCAAGCCATGATTCAGGCTCTGCATGACGCCAAGGTTAATGTCGATCAGATCGACTACATCAATGCTCACGCGACATCAACATCAGCCGGCGACATCGCCGAAATGCAGGGTGTTCGAGCGGTGTTGGGTGACCATGCTCAAAAGGCACATGTCACCAGCACAAAAAGCATGACAGGTCATCTGCTAGGTGCCGCAGGGGGAATCGAAGCGGTCTTTTCTGTATTGAGCATCGCCGATCAAAAGATCCCTCCAACCATCAATCTGGATAATCTCGACCCCGAATGCGCCAACATTAACATCGTAACCCCCAATGCAAGGGAGGTTCCCATCAAGTTCGCAATGTCTAATTCCTTTGGTTTTGGTGGCACCAATGTGAGCCTTGTAATGGGGCAGGTATAGGCTGAGCATGACCGAACGACGCTGGATTATTGCCTCTGATCATGCTGGGTTTGCACTAAAAAAAGAGATCCAAAAGCATTTTGAGGACAGCGGTCAAAGATATCGCGATTTGGGTTGTCACGACGAAAGCTCGGTGGACTATCCCGATTTCGCACATCAGGTGGCGCAGTGTATTCGTGAGTCCCAAACTGAACACGCGCTGCTTATTTGTGGCACAGGCACAGGCATGGCAATGACGGCGAACAAGCATCCTCATATTCGCGCTGCCGTGTGCACAGATGTGTACAGTGCTGCCATGGCTCGCCGCCATAACGACGCCAATGTTCTTTGCTTAGGCGCGCGCGTTACCGGTAGCGGTTTGGCTATTGCGATCGTCGATGCCTTCGCATCGGCCCATTTTGAGGGTGGCCGCCATGCAAAGCGGGTTGAGAAGATTGATTTATGAAGTTTGCTCAAGATGCACTGTTTCATACCCAACGCGAGGAGTACAAGCTCGCATTTACCTGCGAACAGTGCCTTCATTTTGATGCCTCT
The DNA here is from genome assembly GCA_964456305.1 of uncultured Polyangiales bacterium. GTDB lineage: Bacteria > Myxococcota_A > Polyangia > Polyangiales > CAYWAT01 > CAYWAT01. Next base: position 1,481 of record CAYWAT010000022.1, read on the forward strand.
ACACAATTATGTAGCCTGAGTATGCCAACGGATGAGCACCGCAGCGCGCGCTATATTCCGGGCTCTGAAGAGCTGCTCTGTTTTTGCAAAGAATTCGAAATGGAGTAAGCGCAAGAAATGTCTCAGGGATCTTTTGATACATGGTGTTTTGGCGAGGCTTTATGGGATTGTACGCCCAGAGGACTTTTCCTAGGTGGGGCCTCGCTTAATGTGGCGTATCACCTCAATCAACTAGGACTTTCATCGCTTTTGATTTCTGCGATTGGCAATGATTTCTTAGGCGATGAAATTATTCGTCAGATGCAGCTGCGAAAACTCGCAACATCTGGTGTTGCTCGAATTGAAAAACGATTGACGGGGGCTTCACTTGTTCATCTAGACTCAAACAATGAGCCTAGTTACGAAATTTTAGATCATGTTGCATGGGATTATATTGCTAAGCCCAGTGCTTTATCGGCGCCTAGGACCGTTACGCTAAGTGGTCTTGCGCTGCGTCATCCTGAGAATGCGAAAACGCTGAACAGTATACTCGATCTATATCAACCTAAGTTTGTGTTTGATCTTAACCTGCGACCTCCTTTTGATGCCTTGGAACCTTTGATTCCTTTTATGCATCGCGCGTCAACCCTTAAGCTCAATGTCGATGAGTTGCGACGTTTTTATCCTGGCAGCACAGCTGAGCAAGGAGCACGTCAGCTCGCGCAGGCGTATCCTAATGCACGTATCTTGATCACTGCAGGCGCAGAAGGTTCTGGGCTACTGGATTCAGGTCAATGGTACTGGGAGGCCGCCTTAGCCACGCAGGTCAAAGATACCGTGGGTGCAGGTGATAGCTTTCTTGCTGCGATGTTGAGTTGTGAAGAGAGCGATTATTCGCCTGCCGATAGCCTTCGCTATGCAAATCGATTAGCGGCTTTTGTGGCTAGCCAAGAAGGTCCTACGCCTGCGTACGACAAACATGCATTAGCTGACACATGCGCTTGAGTTTGGACCCTGGACTACGCTTGATTTAATCTGAGCTTGGTTTGTGGCTGACCGCTGAATAACTCGATAACTGTAAAGGACGGCCTAGTTATTTCCATAAGGCGCAAAAGAGTCCTTGCTTTGGCGTCTTTGATTAATCTTTCTTAGTTCGCTTTGTGTATAGGCGTTTGCGCTGTCACTCGGCAAATGTCTGCGGACGAACCCTTCGATAATACGCCTTAGTTTAATGCCCAAAGGACTCTCGCTACAATCATCCCAATAGTTAAAAATCTTCCTTTTCTTTTGCTCAATGGGCATCCGGCTGTACCACAAGCGCTGTAGGTCACGTCGCAGCGCTCGGCTTGTATCTTCGTCGGATTGGCTGCGTTGTTTTTTCCTTAAGCGCTCTCGCAAGCCACGAGTTTGTGCCATGAACCACATCTTTTCGGCGCTGTCAGGGTCAGCACCATGACTGCGCATCACGGCACTGTTAAGGTCAAAATCAAATCCACGTCTATTAAATTTTGTTTTGCCCGATGAGCTTTTATCGAAACGCACTTCGCCATCAATTCCAATTGATGCCGAGATAACAGGTCCGATATAACGATAGCTGCCATCGGCTAGACGTCTAAGTTTGGGCGGCGCTCGTTTTTTGAGATAGGCGCTTTGTTTGGCATCTTTTTTTAAGAGTGCTTGTAAGCGTTGATTGGTATCTTGGGCAGACGAAGATGTGTCCGAAGCGCGAGATTTTCCCTGAACCGTCGATCCCTTAAACACTGGTTTGCTGCCCCAGTCCATCGATGCGATGGCTGCATTGCGTGGATCAAAGAAGCGCGGATCCAGCTTTGATGCTGGTTTGGTAGAGGTGCTGATATCTTCGGAAGAATCCTGATTAGAAACGATGACTCCGGAGGAGGGCTCGTTTTCTGTGTTGTCGTCCTTGTTGCCTACAGTTGTTGGATCGACAGTGGGAGCAACGCGTCTGAGATTAGACTTGGTGGCTCGCTTTTTATCTTCTACTGCCACGGCAGCCACAGCGCTTGCTTTGTCCGGAGGCGGTGTTGCTTCCATTTCAAGCCAGAGCAATTCATTGGGACGAATATCGGGCGAAGGAGATCGGTGAAAATCGTATTCGCTAGGTTTGTAGTAGCTTAGTCCTAGGTTGAGTGCGCCATGCGCCATCAACGATGCAAGGCAAGCTAGAGCCAGTCGGCGACCTGAAATCACATCACAGTCTAAACCAAGCCTGGCCAGGAAGGTAGGGAGGGAGGCTGAGCTTCTTTGTCGAGCAAGACGCCTTGGGCATATGTGCACAATGCGCCGACGCAAATGCCGGCAGGATGATGATTGCCGCTTTGTTTAATCCCGCCGAAGGGCAGTCGGCCGCTTGCACCTGCAGTGCCGCGATTCCAATGCAGTACGCCTACTCTTAATCCATCGGCTGCATATTCAAAGTGTTCACGTGAGGACGTAAACACTGCTGCTGAGAGTCCGAAGTGGCTCTGGTTGGTGGCGTGTACTGCTTCCTCGAGATCATCAAAAGGGTAAATAGCCAGATCAGGGGCAAACAGTTCATCATCGGTGTAGCCTGCAACGGCATGCGTGCTGTGCGGAGCAAGATGCAAAGATGGCTTAACATAGTGACCCGAGTAGCCTGGAACCCTATGTCTCTGTGCTGACTGTAACGCTTGATAGCCCTGTGATGCTGCCTTTTGGGTTGCCTGTTGCCAGCGAGTTGCTGTCTGGTCGTTGATCAATGGCCCCATAAACACCCCCTCATCGAGGGGATGACCAATGCGCACACCTTGCCAGATAGATTGTAGTCGCTCGACGCTTTCATCGAGGCGAGTGCGATGCACAAACAAGCGCGATGTTGCGGTGCAGCGTTGACCTGCCGTGGCAAGGGCACCGAATGCAACGTGTCGCAGGGCATGTTCAAGGTGGCAATCTTCAAGCATGATGGCTGCGTTTTTTCCGCCCAGCTCTAAAGCGACCAAGCGTGAGGGGAAACGTTGATGCTGCTCTTGCGCGATACGATGCCCGACTTCGGCTGAACCGGTAAAGAGTACTGCATCTAGTTGAGGTTGGGCCAAAAGCGCTGCGGCCAGTGTTGAATCCCCTTGAAGCATGCTGAACACACCAGCCGGGAAGCCCGCTTCGTGAATGCAGCGTGCAATCCAATAACCCATGCTCGGGGCTTTATCGCTGGGTTTGAAGACGAGCGTGTTGCCAAGAGCCAAGGCAGCGACGATCTGCCCGTTGGGCAAATGCCCAGGAAAGTTGAAAGGGCCGAGAATACCGATGACGCCTAAGGGAGGGTAACGAATATCGCCTGGCAGATCGCTTAAGTGTTGCAGCTGGGTCCACTGTGCGCCCTCATCCAGCAGCGTATCTACCTTAGCGATCATCGCCGCAACTTCGCCTGTTGCTTCCCAGTGCGGTTTGGCGATTTCGCGACAGAGAACATCGACCATGTCACTCTGATAAGAGCGAAGTTTTTCTTGATATCGCCTGAGCAAAGCAGCGCGCTCGGATGCGTGTTTTCGACGCCACGCTGGCCAGGCTTGGCGGGCTACGTCGCAGGCATGCTCAACATGCGACATGCTTACTCGATGCTGAGAGACAAGGTCTTGATCATCCGCTGGACTCAGGATGCGAATGCATTGGTTCTCAGGACCTAGGACAAAACGACCGTTGATATAGTCGCCCGGATTATCGACTAAGGGAGCGCCTTTCATGCTTCTTTAATATGTTCCCGAACCTGTTCGATCACCTGTTTAACTTCACCTTGTATGGCGTCGAGTGCCTGCTCTGATTCGGCCTCGAAGCGTAGCACCAGGATAGGTTGCGTATTGGATGCACGCACCAAACCCCAGCCTTGATCGAACTGGATGCGTGCTCCGTCAATGGTAATTACGTCATGATTGGCCTGAAAGTGGTCACGCACCGCTGCAACGATCTGAAACTTTTGTTGGTCATTGCAGGGAATGCGCAGCTCGGGCGTGCTGTAGGTGCGGGGCAGGTTTTCTAGAAGCACATGCAGCGGACGGGCTTCCTCGGCTAAAATTTCTGCCAGTCGTAGGGATGCATAAATCGCATCGTCGTAACCGTAATAGCGATCAGCGAAAAACATATGACCGCTCATTTCACCTGCGAGCAGCGCATTCTCTTCCTTCATTTTTGATTTGATGAGCGAGTGCCCTGTTTTCCACAAGATAGGGCGTCCGCCTTGGGCGCTGATATCATCGTAGAGCGTTTGCGAGCACTTTACCTCGCCTATGATTGCCGCGTTAGGATGTTTCTTGAGGATGGCGCGCGCGAATAGAACCATCAGACGATCTCCCCATACAACGTCTCCGCGCGAGTCGATCACCCCAATGCGATCGGCATCACCGTCGTAAGCAATGCCGAACTCGAGGTGATGTTCGAGAACATGATTGCGTAGAAGTTCAAGGTTCTTGGCTTCGCTTGGGTCGGGATGATGCACCGGAAAGTGACCATCCATCTCGCAAAGCAGCGGTACCGGATCAAGCCCCACCGCGCGCATGGCGGCAAGTGCAGCAGGACCTCCTGCCCCGTTGCCTGCATCCACCGCAAAACGAAGATCTTTATAGCTGATTTCGATATTGCCACGCATATAACCGGCATAGGCGGGAACAATATCTAGTTTTTCGATACTTGGTGTGCTTGGTGGAGGTGGCAGGCGATCGATGTGCTCTTCAACGTGCTGACGCAATCGTTGGATATCCTCTCCGAACAACGATTGGTTGCCACAGAGCATCTTGAAGCCATTATCGGCAGGAGGATTGTGACTGCCGGTGATTTGCACGCCTCCGTTCAAACGCAGGTGATGAACTGCAAAGTAAAGAAGAGGTGTAGGGACTACCCCCACGTCAACCAATTCAAGACCTGTGCTTGTTAGCCCGGCGACAAGCGCAGTGTGTAATCGCGGCGAACTAAGTCGGCAGTCGCGACCTACGGCAACACGCGGAGGCGTTTTCGTCTGCGACTGCCTCTTTATAATCAATGTCCCGAGGGCATGCCCGATCGCCTGAACGAGTCGATCATCAAAGTCTTTTTCGGCATGGCCGCGGATATCGTATTCACGAAAGATATATGGATTCATAATTTATTTTCCTCACTGGACACCTGAGAGACCAACTGTCGAATCTCTTGGCTGCGTTCGCGTGGAACAATAAGTAGGGCACGTGGTGTATCGACGACGATCAGATCCTTGACGCCAAGCAGAGCAATCGGCTTGCTGGCATCTGCCCGAAGGTAACAACCCTGACTATCAATGGCACACACATGACCGCGAGACACATTGCCCTGAGCATCTTTAGCGGCAAGTTCCCAGGCGTTTTCCCAGCTTCCTAGATCAGACCAGCTGAAAGAGCTGCGCACCACTGCCATATCGTCGACTTTTTCAAGCACGCCATAGTCAATGGAGATGGGGTCAAGATCGGGGTAAACCTTAGCAATCCATGCGGTTTCTGCGTCGACCGACGGCGTTTGCATGATGGGCGCCAAGGCCTGATGCCATTGGGGTAAGTGTGTCTGCAGAGCACTGAGGATAGCCTGGGTATGGAAGACAAACATACCGCTATTCCACCAATAGTTACCCTGGGCCAGCAAGGTTTCTGCGGTGCTTTGGTTGGGCTTCTCAACGAAGCGATTAACCTGATAAACCTCGGCGTTAATCGATTTACCCACCTCAATGTAACCATATCCCGTATGTGCGCGAGTAGGGGGAATGCCTAAGGTGACCAGCGTTCCTTGTTGCGCAACCTGCAAGCCCTGATTGAGAGCGTGTTGAAAGGCCTGGTCGTTGCTGATTGTGTGATCGGCAGGGGTGACAAGTAGTAGGGCGTCGGGATCGCTTTTTGCCACGTGCATGGCTGCCCAAGCAATACAAGGCGCCGTGTTCCGCCCGATGTTTTCGCAGAGCAGATTGTGCTGAGGCAGCTCGGGAAGCAGTTCCTGCACTGCCGTGCGCAAAGACTCCGAGGTGGCAACAAGGATATGCTCCCAGTCGACCATGGGCAGGAGTCGCAATGCAGCCTCGCGAAGTAAGGGAATCTCACGATGCGCAAGGGGCAGGAGTTGTTTGGGTCTTTGGGGTGTGGATAGTGGCCAAAATCGCGTGCCAACGCCTCCTGCCATGATGACAGCATAGACCTGTTGCATGACCCGTAGGTATCATCGCCAGCTCGGCAACTCAAGGCTTTGATTGAGGCTTGACGAAGCTGATGCCGAGAGACATAAGCGCAGAAATTGAAAGTGAGCATCAATAACAAAATGCCGATGTTGCGTTTAGGGGCGGTGATTGCCTCTGTTTTCTTACATGCATGGGCCTATGCATCGTTCAACGAAACGCCACGATCGTTATCATCGGTTATTGAGCACGAACCTTCTCCTATGACGATCGCATTTACGATTACCTCAGGGGTACATCACTACGAATTAGATGCCAGTCCTAAGGAAGCAGTTGCCCCTAAGCTAAAGACAGTCGCAACTCGCCCTGCGTCGAAAACGCAACCTGCATTACAAGCTGCTAACAATTCGGTCGAAGCCAAAGCCGCAAAATCAAGTGCTGCAGAAGTGATGACATCCAAGAATGCAGTGGCTGACAGTACTCATTCTATCGGCACACAGTCTACCCACCAAGCTCGCAGTCAAGCTGCTGGTGAAAGTGCGGATGCTTCAGGTGTTAGCTCAGGTCAACATGGCAAGGCACGGTCAGAGCAAGGGCACCACGGCGAATTATCTGCAGCGCAGTTGCGTCGTCTCACCCATGCATGGCTTGCGCGAGTGGGTTCTCTTTTGCTGAACCGAGCCATTCGCAACTACCCCCGTCGCGCACGCCGGGCGCATCTCGAGGGGGATGTGGTGGTAAGTTTTAGGGTCAATAAGCAAGGCCACATCGGGATGGTTCGCATTCATCGCTCGTCGGGGCATAACATTTTAGACGATGCGGCCACCGTCTCTGTGCGTAGTGTGGCTCAAGTACCTGCTCCCCCGCCCGAACTTTTGGCCTACCAGCGACCCATTCGTTTTCCGATTCGTTATCGTCTTAACTAGACCTGGCTTCTAAATACGAATCTTGGCCCATGCGCCTTGCTTCCACATCCACAAGAAAATCCCCGACTGGCTGCCTCGGTAGATGATATGAGCAATCCATATCGCCATAAGCCCCCAGCTCAATACCGGTCCCACAACATAGGCAGCTGGTAGAAAGATAAACCATTGCAGGAAGACCGAAACAAGCATTGTGCGACGCATATCGCCTGCACCCATGAGTGCGTGCATGAGGACCAGGCCGACTGTATCGAGGAGTAAAAAAGCCGAGATCATTCGCAAGGGAGTGGCAGCAATAGCAAGTGTTTGTTCATCTTGTGTAAACACACTTAGGATTGCGTGGGGAAATAACAATGCCGGCAGAACCAAAGCGCCTACGACGACAAACGCAATGCCGATAACATCGAAGGGCCACCGATATGCGTCTTTGGGATCGTTCCGTCCCAGCGCTTGGCCGACCAGCGTTGCCGTTGCAATACCGAAGCCGATTCCCGGCAAAATGCCAACCAGTAAAAGCTGCATGATGACTTGCGTTGCGGCCAGTTCGATAGTTCCGACTTTGCCGACAATCCAAAAGAAAGCCACCATACCGCCTGCAAAAAAAGACTGTTGAATGCCGGCAGGTACGGATAGGCGTAGAATATCGATCAACCCTTGCCTTGTTGGTCGTGACTGTAGAAATCCTCGATGACTTGCTAGTCGCCACGCTAAGAAAAAATAGTAAGCTGTGCCAATATAAGTCGATATTGCTGAGGCCAGTGCTGCCCCCTGAACACCAAGTTTGGGTGCACCCAAGTGGCCGAAAATAAGCACCCAGTTCAGCACTACGTTGCATAGGTGCATCACTGTCAGCGTTTGTAGATAAATCATCGAGCGATTGATCGCATTCCAATAAGCTCGAAATGAAAAGTTCATTCCCATGGCCATGATCGCCACTAAGCGGATCTGTAGGTAGCTCGTGCCCTCGCGTACCACCGCGGTGTCATCATTGAGCATGGAAAACCACTGTGGTGCTGAGCTAACCAGGATGCCTGTCCACGGCACGGAGATGAAAAATACCAGTGCTAATCCCTCGTTGAGAGGAACAGCTGTTTTATCGTGTCTGTTCTCGCCCGCGCGCCGGGCGGCGACAGCTTGTACTCCGGAGGAGATTCCCAGGATAAAAGCTGCCATAAGAAAATTAACAAAGCTCGCGAGCCCCACCGCTGCCAATGCATCATTGCCTAAAGTGCCCACCATGGCGGTATCGACCAAGTTGAGAATGTTTTGTGAAATCATGCCTCCAATAATGGGCAATGCGAGTGCGAGGATGTGTCGATGTCGCGATTGGCTGGAAGTTGATGCACACATAAAAATTATTATCAGGCTACAAAAATGAATAAGTTTATGGCGTTGAACGTCTGTGATCGTACACTACCCTGATATTGCGCTGGTTAGCGATGTTCGGGTGCTTTGTCATATAAAGGAGCATGTATGTCGGTTTATCGTTTAAAGACAATCTTGATCGTTAGTTTTTTGCTTAGCTTAATCGCTGGTGTCGCATGGGCTGATGGCAGTAAGAAAACAGAAAATAGTGTAATTGAGACGCAGACCATTGTAGAAATGCGGGTCGAAGGTGCCGCCGGAGATAATCCTGGAGGTAAGGCGCGTATTCAAGCATTGGCAGATCGCTTGGATAAAGCCCTAAAACCAATCCAAACCTGTTATGCGTCGGGGCTTTACCGCGGGGCTGTCCCGGAAAAGGCATTGCGGTTGCGCCTCAGCCTGCCCAAAGGCAAAGGAGTTCGCATTAAAGTGACACAAGGATGGGGAAACAAGCACAGACGTCTATTGAATTGCATCAAACGAAACCTGCGTCGCTTGAGTTATCGTAAGATTGCTCGACCCAATGCGGCATTCTTACAGTTTGATTTGCAGTCTTCTGCCAAAGTTAACTACCAAGAATAGACTATTGCCGAAGGTTCTCTTCAAACCTTAGGGGGGCCTAGCTTAAGAAAGCGCAGCGAGGTTTGAGGTAACCCGCTGCGCTTGAGTCACACCTACATGTCTGTGTGATTGACTCATGTCTTAGGTTTTGTAGCATCCCGGTCCGTCAGATATCCGCCAATCTGACGCTTTGGCCCTCATGACAGCATCAAACTTTGTCCACCTGCATGTTCATTCCGAATTTTCCTTATTGCGCAGCACCTTGCGCATTAACGCGCTGGTTGAACGTGTCGCGAAGCTTGGCATGCCTGCTGTCGCGCTCACCGACTTGGGGACGATGTTTGGTGCTTTGCAATTTTACGAGGCATGTAAACGCGTAGACATTGTACCCATTATTGGCTGCGAGGTGATTCTACAGCCAGAGCCCGATTCGCATGGGCATCACCTGGTGATTTTGGCTAAAGGCCAGGAGGGTTATCGAAATTTGGTGCGTTTAACGAGCTTGGGTTGGGTTGAGGGGCTTATTCAGGGCGTGCCGCATGTAACGCTGGAGCATATCAAAAGTCATCGCCAAGGACTCATCGGGCTTAGCGGTTGTTTGGCAGGTCATTTGGCTCAGGAAGTATTGAATAAAGGTCCAGAAAAAGCTCAATCAACGCTAACAAAATTGGCGGATTGTTTTGAGCCTGAGCACTTTTTTGTTGAACTGCAAAATCATGGCTTGATCGAACAAGGTGTGTTGAACGAAATCCTTGCCGAGCAAGCCGCACAACAGGGCATTCCCCTGGTGGCCAGCAATGATTGTCACTTTATGCATGCTGACGATGCCCAAGCGCACACCGTCTTATTGTGCATTGGCGAAGGGCAAACCTTAGACGTCAAACAGGCCTACCATCACAACTGCGACCAAATGTATCTCAAGTCTGCAAAGGAGATGCATCATTGTTTAGATGACTATCCCGAAGCCTGTGCAAACACATTACGCATTGCGCAGTTGTGTGGCGACACTGCAAATCCTTGCGCCGATGTTCGTTTACCGCAGTTTCAGGTGCCCGGCGATATAAACGACGCCGATACTTACTTGCGCGACTTGGCTAAGGAAGGCCTTGTACAGCGCTTTGAGGCTATGAACACCGCTGCCTTTGCCTATGATGAGTCGCTTTATCGCAAGCGTCTGGACGATGAACTTGATGTGATCTGCAGTATGGGATTCGCAGGTTACTTTCTTATTGTGCAGGACTTCATCAACTGGGCCAAAAACAACGATGTCCCGGTGGGTCCTGGGCGCGGCTCAGGGGCAGGGTCGCTGGTGGCTTGGGTTCTGCGTATCACCGATTTAAATCCCATTGAACATGGTCTGCTTTTTGAACGATTTCTTAATCCAGAACGCGTGAGCATGCCGGACTTTGATATTGATTTTTGCATGGAGCAACGCGATCGCGTTATCGACTATGTCCGCGAACAGTATGGTGCGCATAGTGTGGGTCAAATCGCCACCTTTCATCAATTGAAAAGCCGTAGCGTAGTGCGTGATGTGGGGCGCGTTATGGGGCTTTCTCCTATGGATGCGGGGCGTATTGCTAGTTTGGTTCCTGAACCGGTACAGGGAAAGACTGTGCCTATCGTCAAAGCACTGGAAAAAGAAGTAAAGCTCAAGCAAGCCTATGAGCAAAACCCTGAAACGACACGCTTGCTCGATACCGCGATCACCTTAGAGGACCTCAATCGTCATGCTGGCATGCATGCCGCTGGGGTTGTGATTAGCGATGGTGACTTGTGGGATCATGTGCCTGTTTTTTGTCCAGAGCCCCATGTTTATGTCACTCAGTTTGATAAAGATGATGTTGAACGAGCCGGCTTAGTCAAGTTTGATTTTCTCGGTCTTAAAACACTCACCGTTATCGATTTGAGCGTCAAGCTTGTACGTCAACGTCCTCATGCTGATGATCAGCAATTTCGCCTTGAAAACATTCCCATCGATGATGCCGCAACATTTGAACTTCTTCAGTCAGGTGAAACGACCAATGTGTTTCAGCTTGAGTCGAGTGGCATGCAAAGCTTATTCAAGCGTCTACGCCCTGATTCATTTGAAGATATCGTTGCTGCTGTGGCCCTGTATCGGCCTGGGCCTCTGGGCTCGGGCATGGTTGAAGACTTTATTCAGCGCAAACATGGTCGCGTTGCCGTTCAATATCCGCATCCTAACTTGCAGCCTATTCTCAAAGATACTTACGGCGTTATCGTATACCAAGAACAGGTTATGGAAATCGCCCGACAAATGGCGGGCTATTCCTTGGGCTCTGCGGATCTTTTAAGACGTGCGATGGGTAAGAAAAAAGCCGAGGAGATGGCGCAGCAGAAAAACACCTTTGTACAGGGTGCAATCGCTAAAGGATATCGTGATGATGAAGCAACAAAAGTGTTTGACCTCATGGCATACTTTGCGGGTTATGGCTTCAATAAATCCCACTCTGCTGCTTATGCTCTGATTACTTATCAAACTGCGTATCTCAAAGCGCATTATCCCAGCGAATTTTTATGCGCTACCTTGTCTGCAGATAAAGAAAAAATAGACAAAGTTGTACGTACGATAGCGGAGGCTCGCGCGCTCGGGATTATTGTGCTTCCTCCAGATATCAATGAATCAAAGGTGGACTTTACGGTTTCCTATGATGAGCTTCCGCAAGACACCCCGCCTAACTCCCAAAGTCGGCGACCGGTTTGCCGACGCGGTCGACTTCACGATCCTGCTAACCCGCGCATTCGTTTTGGCTTAGGCGCAATCAAAGGTGTTGGTGTTTCAGCTGTTGAATCTATTTTGCAAGCTCGCCAAGAAGAGTCTGAAGAAGACGTGTTAAAATCTGCAACTGAAAAACATATCTTTAGTGATTTATTTGATTGTGTTGAGCGCGTGGATAGCCGTGCAATCAACAAACATACCTTGGAGGCACTGATTCAAAGCGGTGCGTTCGACTCGGTACACCAGGTGCGCGACATCTCGCGTGCTCAGGCCTTCTCAGCGATCGACAGCGCACTGGAGCGTGGGCGCAAATACCAAGCCGAAAAACGCAGTGGCCAGACAACAATTTTTGCTCTGATGGATGCAGCGTCTCCTGCATCAAAACAGGATAAAACGCAGTCTCAAGCAATGTTTTCTGTGTTTCCACAGGTCCCTAACTGGTCTCGTTACGACGAACTCAAACGTGAGAAAGGGGCCTTGGGTTTTTATGTATCTGGACATCCTATGGATAACTTAACCATACACCTGAGCAACTTGGGCTATGCGAACACCGCAAAATTAGCGAGCTTTCAGAGCGGTACGGAACTTTCCTTAGGTGGCATGGTTGAAGACTTTCGCCAGCGAACCACAAAGCAAGGGCAGCGTATTGCATTTGGCTACTTAGAAGATCACGAAGGACGTGTTGAACTCATTGTGCGCGCAAAGGTTCTCGAGAATGAGACCATTTTATCATGTCTAACTGCATCTGAGCCTGTATTAATTAAAGGGCAACTCAAACGCGAAGAAGATCACTACAACAGACAGCAAACGCAAGAACTAAAGATTGTCGTAAGCGATGCTTTCGCAATTGATCATGCATTCGCATCTCAACGTTGCACGGTTAATCTCTGCCTCGATATTCAATCGGCTACATTGGATAAATTATCGATGTTACGAGAGACCCTGAGGAAATTCCCAGGCTCTTGCCCCGTCACTCTAGAACTACAGCATGAAGGATATTGGCGAGCGCTTTTCCCAGAAATCGGCTTGCAGGTACAGCCAGAGCGTATGATGCTCGAAGAATTGCGTTACCTTGTCGGTCCTCATGCATGCAACGTTAGCCTTTAACGCTAATTCTCCGTCCTCACGTTCTGCATTGCTAGAGCGTGCACATGCTCTAGCTGGTCTTCGTCTTGGTGAGCTTGCCCAACACTTTGGGGTTATTTTACCGCAGGCAAAATCGTTATTACATGCCAAGGGAAAATTAGGCACCTTGCTAGAAAGGGCATTAGGAGCGTCTGCTGGATCCATGGATCAGCCCGACTTTCCGCACCTTGGCATTGAGCTCAAGACATTGCCTGTGCTTTCCAATGGTCAGCCTAAAGAGTCTACGTTTGTAGCGACGGCTCCTTTACATAATCTTAGTCGTTTAGAATGGGGTAACTCACGCGTATGGCGCAAACTGAAGTGCGTCCTGTGGGTGCCTATCGAAGCGGATCCACACTTTACTGTCCCGCAACGTCGTATTGGTCAGCCATTTTTATGGGAGCCGAGCTCATATGAAGAGCGGATCTTACGCCAAGACTGGGATGAACTTGTGGGTCTACTCAATACGGGGCACCGACACGTACTTGACGGACGTATTGGATACTGGCTGCACGTACGACCCAAAGCTGCTCATAAACGCGATACAAAGCTGCACGGAGATGCAAGTAAACTAATGGATAAAACAGTGCCGATAGGGTTTTATCTGCGCAGTGCGTTGACGACAGAACTTCTGCTTAGGCTGGGTAGCTTTTCGCAACATCAAGTGGCGGACGTTTAATTGCCACGATGGTACTGGTAACTAAGTCACGCCCAGCTGCTTCAAAAAGCAAAGAGTCGCCCACAGTAGGCTCGCCAGGATTAGGCAATATACCGCCCCCGATATGAAAACGCAGGCCTCCGGAGACACGCGTGCTTAGTGCCAAGTGTGACTTAACCCAATCACCCGTGTGTCTATCACGCACACCTACGCAGATGCCTTTACGTGTATGATATTCGGTGTTTCGAGTGACAAACACACGGTGTACGCGACGATCTTGCGAGCCTTTATAGATAGCCCCAGAATTGTTCGGTAGTATAGCCATACTTCCCCCTGCCTGTAATCCGAACAGAGTAGCATTAGCTCTGGGCCTGATTGCAAAAAAGCAGCCGATGTTTTCACATGATGCCTTCTTGCTTTATGTTCCACTCTCGTATTATACTTCGCCCATGGTTGGCCCTGTAAAATCACAACCTCCTCACTTGTCTCCTAGCTCGGTGCATAAGGTCAAAGGGTCGCCTCAAGACAGCGAAAATCCCTTTGCAAATCAAGCGTTAGAAAAAGCGCAACCATCTAACCCTAATGCAGCATCAACGCAGGCTGCACATGTGCAAGCAGGTAGGATAAGCCCTGAACATCTTGTGAATGATGTGGTTTGCGCTGTTGCGTCGCCGTATTTGCAAGCCGCTGAAGTTGTGTCTGTTCGCTCTGCGCTTAGCTCGCTGTTAGAGAGCGACCCAACGCTTAAATCTCTGCAACGTATCGCAAACATTGACGGCTCAGAGCCAACTTAAGTTGTCGTGGCTGTGCACTCCTATTTTTCGCTTGTCATTGAGTTGTTGTCAGTTTTGTTATGCTGGTTCGTGTTATTTAGCTGTACCAAACAGGCTAAGAAGAGTACTGACGATAGCAAAATCCTAAGTTCTAACATAACGCGAAAATCACCTGACAGACCCCTGACGCCTGTGCGTGTTTACGCACCAGAACGCCTTAGGGACCATAACCTTGGGGGATGGTCGAAGGTTAAGCGTGCTCATGTCATCGACGAAGGCTATGCAAGCACGCGCATGATTCCGATAGAGCGTGTCGTGTATCGGGTCATTATGCGTCCCAGACTGGGGCAGACTTCCTTGCGTTCAATGCATACACCTGCAGAATTGCGCCTGGATTTGTCTACTGACAGGTTGCGAGCACAGTTCATTGGTGAAGGATGGCCATTGCATAGTGACGCTGAGATCCGTTTGCGACGCGACGCGACGGGTACCTATATTGTTGATGCCAAGGGAGGCCGTCCTTTGGCAGAGGGGCGCTTAGCTACCTGGTTTGCCGGTAAAATGCAGCGAGGACCCGTGCATGCCGCCTTGAGCTCACCTGGGCGAGCCACTAAGACCTTGCCTCAACGAGCATTGATTTGTGCCTTGATTGCAGAATGGTCAAACCATTCGCGCCTTGCCTTTAAAGCTGATTGCGGTCGTGGTTCTATACCAACCTCTTTTCAAATCGGTTCATGGTATGCGCATCGGACGGCTAGGATTAAACTCAGCGTGCCTCGCAACTCAATGCGCGCTGATCATTATCATGCCTCAATGAAAAACACAGGAAATTATCGTGCTAGCGCCGTCGCGAGCAATCAGCTCAAGCAGCTTCACCCCAATCCCGGTGAAGGTGCATTATCTACCCTCAAGAGGCATGGGCAACCCTGTACTGTGCAGAACATGACATCTAGGCGCCTTATGATTTTTATTAACCAGATGCGTATCGGTTGGTTGGACGCTAAGCGTCATGTGGCCTTAGATGGGTTGAGTCCTGGTCACTATACAATTTTAAGCACAGATACCTTTGGTCGGCCGATGAGTAAACGAGCATCGATGATATGTCCAGGCCATCATGAGTTGAACTGAAGTGTTGCTCTGACGACTTGAGTAGGCTTTACACACCGATGAAAAGACGGTGGCCAAAATTACGTTCTAAGTTGCGCTCGAATATTTTTTGAGCAGCGCTTTCGATGTCGTATTCTACCCGATCAAAGTGCAGTACGCGTGTTTCGGTATCAAAAGTAACGTAGCTCGCACGGTTATCGTAATCGCGTGGTTGACCTACCGACCCAACGCTCACGATGTATTTGTAGCCTTCCTCAAGCGTGAACGTCTCTGCAGGAACCTCTGTCACATGACTTACCGGCTTAAGCGCAAAGACTTTACAAAGGTGAGAGTGACCTATCATCGTAAGGTTTGCCAGTTCATCCCATATTTCGAAACAAGCCTGGGCTTGTTCGGGAGCAAAGATATAGTCGAACTCTTCAATTCGAAGAGGCGAACCATGGCATAGATGCACGCCGATATCGTCAAGCTTGTGCTTATAAGGTAGGGAGCGCAGCCACTGCATGTTGCTTTCGCTGAGCCATTGTGCATGAGCGTCTAGGGCATGCTTGGCAGCATCGTAGTAGTAGGAATAGTCCATACGGCCGGCAACTGCGGCATCGTGATTCCCAAGCACTGTGGCGTTGGCGATGTCACGAATCATATCAGCACACTCGTTGGGCTCGGCACCATAACCGACGACATCGCCTAGGCAGTAATAAGCATCCACGTCCTCTTTTTTCAGCGCATCGAGTACCGCGCTAAGCGCCTCAACATTTGCATGAACGTCACTAAAAATTCCTAGTCGCATTGCCAAGCACCATGATCAAACGCAAAGTTAAACGCAAGACGATATGTATACGTAAATGGTCTCAAAGCTAATCGATATGACAACACAATGCAAAAGGGAAGTGAGTGATGTCTTTTGAATTATTGCCACAACATGTGTGCGACTTGAACAGCATGTGTATTCAGGCTGTAGAGCAAACGCTGGGTTTCACTCTGGACAACTCCCCCGAAACGCTGCCTTTGCTTGACCATTATTTGCGTTCCCATGCAGAGACCCATGCTTTCGAGCAACACGAGCTTCTTGCTGTGACTGCGGGATCCTATTTTGCGCAGACCTTAAGCCTCGCGTTTCAGGGGGTGCATCTGGATGTCCCTCAGGAGAACTATGAGCATTGGCGTGTACGCTTGTGCGACAACCTATTTTGCTTCAATCCGGTTGGACTGGCGCACGAAGTGATTCGTCAGGATTCGATGCCTGGCTCGCATGCACACTTCGAAGTGCACGAATCTTACAAGGAGTTAGCACAGGCTTGTTTTGAACAGTGGGGCATGATTCGACACGAGGATTTTTATACCTTGAGTGTTCGTTTTGAGTGTGCCGAGCAGCTGATTGTGACTCTTCAAAAAAAAGGATCTAAGGCAGCCAATTAAGTTTCCACGCCAGTGCTGCGGCACCTACGGCGATCATGGCGATACTTGTCAAAACGATCAATAAGGTGTGTGAAGGCTTTGTGCGCCGTTGTCCTGGCTGAGCCGAAGGTAAGCGCAGTTCGCTAACGCTGCTATCCGACTCAAGCAGATTGGCAAGCCCTCCTGGAGAGGCCTCGAGGTCAAACTGCTGCGTGGCTTTGCGGATCGCTTGTTGTTCTGCAGAAGGGGCTGGTTTTGACGACGGTTGCAGCGAGTGGGCTCGATCGCGTCGAAAGGTGTGCGCATCAAGAGGCATTGTGCCGTCTTCATCAGCGCTAAGAGGAGCGAATTCGGCACCCTGCAAAGGGTCGCTAAGATCATCGAGAGGGGTAAAACGACCGATTTCCTCAAGAATAAGCTGGTCGATAATAGGCTGACTTTGCGAACCTGTGCTTCGACGCGAACCCAAGGTGTTTTTCACCATGTTAGCCACGTCGTAAGCGGTCACTTTGAGTTTGTGACTAAACAGATAATCCGCGAGTGCACTGCCTAACTCACGTGCACTCTGAAAACGCTGGTTGCGATCTTGAGCCAGCATTTTCAGCAGCAGAGCCTGAAACTCGTCATCAATATGTTTGTTGAAGTGACGTAGGTCGGGAATATGGGCTTTTTGGACAAGCTGCACCGTTTCATAATCGGTATCGCCTAAAAATAAGCGCCGCCCTGCCAGCATTTCCCAAAGAATAATACCTAGGGCAAAGAGATCAGCGCGTGCATCAACCTCTTCACCAAGCACGGCTTCTGGAGATAGGTAGCCAAACTTTCCCTTAACCACACCGGGATCTGTGCTCTCAAGTTGAGTGGTTGCCTTGGCCAAACCAAAGTCGGTGACCTTTACTTCGCCGCGACGACTCAGGAGAATATTGGGCGGCGATACATCGCGGTGAACAATACCAATCAGGTGATCTCGCTCATCAGCGAGCTCGTGTGCGTAACTCAACCCTCGGCAGGCCTCCATACAAATGTAGCTTGCTTCACGCAGCCCAAAGACTCGCCCTTGCTTGCGCATGGTTTCGAGGGCCGATTTAAGGTTGATACCATCGACATATTCCATGACCAAGAAAAAGCTCTCTTGGGCGCGGCCGATGTCGAATACTGAGACGATATTTGCATGATTAAGACGTGCACCTAGGCGTGCCTCGTCGAGAAACATCGCGATGAAATTACGGTTTTCAGCTAGGTGAGGCAGAACCTTCTTGATAGCGACTTTTTTCTTAAACCCCTGAACACTCGTCGCCTCACCGACGAAGACTTCGGCCATGCCGCCAGCTTCGAGGCGCTTGAGTACACGGTATCGTTGGTCAGCCATGGGTTGGACTCGTCCGATTCATGATGATTGTCATGCGCTTCGCAGCATTCGTCAAGAGTCCAAGCATCATGTTCACCCAGCACCTAACAAAACAAGGCTGTCTTGAAGGAAGAAGGGCTTATCTCTATAGGTCAATGAATGCGATTGCCCTACATGAATGCATCACCGGTTGTCGATCAAACAGCATTTGTCGCTCCTAATACGACTCTTATCGGTGATATAACCATTGGTCCTGAAGCGAGCGTTTGGTTTGGGTCCGTTTTGCGTGCGGATGTCATGCCTATTCGCATTGGTGCACGCACTTCCGTGCAAGACCTGAGCATGTTGCATGCAACTCGGCAGTGGATGGCAACTGAGGTCGGGGAGGATTGTACTATCGGTCACGGCGTATTGTTGCACGGATGCAAGGTTGAAAACCTGGTGTTGGTGGGCATGGGCACGATCGTGCTTGATGGCGCAGTGATCGGTGCCGAGACCATTATTGGAGCAGGGTCGCTTATCACGACTAACGTACACATCCCCAGTGGGGTTCTGGCGTTGGGGCGTCCAGCCAAAGTGATGCGCGAGTTGACCGACAGGGAGAGGCAATTCTTGCGCAGCTCCGCGCATAACTATGTTGTGCATGCACATGAGTATCGCGAGTTAGTAAACCAGCACGCCTTAGCCACGCAGTGACTTTCATCGCGCAGCTGGTAGGTTGGGGGCATGCAAGTGCTCTCGACTCCTGAGGAACGCGATTTGTCTTCGCAGGCTCACGATGATCCGGTTCTACGTGCTGTAGACTATCTAGCGAAGCAGCAGCAACCCGATGGACACTGGGCAGGGGATTATGGTGGCCCCCTGTTTTTATTGCCTGGCCTAGTTATCGCCTACGCGATTGCGGAGGTTAGGCTCGATGATGAACAGCGCGAGCGAATGCTGCGTTATTTGCGTCATACACAGCATGATGAAGGAGGTTGGGGCTTGCACGTCGAAGATCGCCCCACGGTATTTGGCACCGCGCTTAACTATGTTGCGATGCGCTTGCTGGGTGTCCCTGCCGATGATGACGATTGTCAACGAGCACGCGACTGCTTGCATGCACTCGGTGGCGCCGAAGGCATTCCCACGTGGGGCAAGGTTTGGCTTGCTGTGCTTGGTGTCTATTCGTGGGAAGGTGTACCGCCATTGCTCCCGGAATTGTGGCTTCTCCCTCGACATATGCCCATGCATCCCAGTCGTTTTTGGTGCCATGCCCGCATGGTGCTGCTGCCGATGAGCTACCTTTATGGATATGGCTGGCAAGGAGAGGTTACCGAAACCGTAAGAGCACTACGACAAGAGGTGTTTGTTGCAGACTATGCCAGCCTGGACTGGGGCTCTCTGCGTACCAGGGTCGCCGAACGCGATTTATACACGCCACACACCACGCTGCTCGATCGAACCCTAGATGCGATGTCGATTTATGCCCGATGGACTCCAGCATCATTGCGTAAGCGTGCCTTGGATCGGATTCGTGAGCTCATGGAGTACGAAGATGAGCACAGTCATTATTTGACGATTGGTCCGATCAGCAAAGCGCTGCACACTTTAGCGTGGCATTTCACCGAGCCAGGTGGTCTTCATTTTCGCAAGCATCTCGAGAGCATGTCTCAGTACCTTTGGCAGTCTGAAGAAGGGCTAAAAATGCAGGGGTATAATGGCTCGCAATTCTGGGATACGACTTTCACCACATTGGCAATATCAGAATATCCACCAGCAATACGCCACGAGGAGTGTCGTATTGTGTTGAAGCGCGCGCATGAATTCATCGATCAACAGCAATCGCTTAGCGATCTGCCTGAGCACGATCGTTACTTTCGCGATGCAACGCGTGGAGGGTGGCCTTTTTCAACCCTCTCACAAGGATGGTTGGTGAGTGACTGCACCGCAGAAGGCATCAAAGCCGCCCTCGCGATGCGCTCATGGATCGATAGGCCTATCAGCGATGAGCGCTTGGCTTCTGCGGTTGACTGGCTCTTAGCGATGCAAAATCCCGACGGTGGCTGGCCCAGCTACGAAAAAGCACGCGCCTCGGCTCAGCTCGAATGGCTCAATGCGGCTGAAGTGTTTGGCGGCATCATGATCGACTATTCCTACGTCGAGTGCACAAGTGCATGTATTCAAGGACTGCTTGCCTTTCAACGCGTCTTTCCTTTGTATCGTCTCGATACGATTCAAGAAGCTGTACAGCGCGGGCTTGAATTTATCCGCAGTAAACAAAAGGCTGATGGGAGTTGGTACGGCTCATGGGGTATCTGTTTTACGTACGGAACCTGGTTCGGTATCGAGGCCCTCACAGCGGCAGGACAGGCGCAGGATCGTGCCCGCATTCAATGCGCAGCACGATTTCTATTGAGCAAACAGCGAGGCGATGGTGGATGGGGCGAAAGCTACCGTTCTTGCACCGATGAGCGTTGGATTGAGCACAGCCAAAGCCAAGTTGTACAGAGCGCCTGGGCCTTGCTTGGCTTGATGACTGCCGACACAGAAGGACGATGGCGATTTCAAATCGAACGCGGCATCGACCTATTGCGCCAACGACAGCAACCCGATGGCAGCTGGCTTAACGAAGGCATCAGCGGTGTATTTAATCGCAACTGCATGATCCATTACGATAACTACCGAAACATCATGCCTCTTTGGGCCTTGGCGCGTCATGCAAGTTTGCGAGAGGGTTGAACGCAACTCTCAAATATCCAACATGCGCGCTTGTTCCTCGGCGATCATGTTGCAAGTTTCGCGGCATTTGTGTTCTCGATCGCGCGAGGTTGCATCACAGAAGTGGTTCGCAAAGCTCTTGCGTGCTTCTTTGTCATATAAGGTAGCGCCAGCGTAACGGCAGTAGGGGCTGAGGAAGTCACTACGGTTGAACTCATCTTCCCAGGTGCCTTGTGCAGAGCCATGATTGACACGATACGCTGCGATCGACTTGGCTTGTTTGCCTTTCGCTTTGGCAAAGCCGTTCATGCTGTTGCGTGTATTTTCCTCGAGGGTGATACGCATAATGGCCGCGTTGCGCTGGTTTTCGCCTTGGCCGTCAAGCCAGGTGTATTGCATTTGTGGAATGTCTAACATGTACTGACTACCAGCACTGCAAGCCCGCGCGTGAAAGGAAAGCTGAACGGTGGCAAATTCGAGATTGCCGCGCGCCGTTTTGCGGTCGAAAGTATCGACGTCTTCGGGGGTGAGCTCCAAGTTTCCTTCGAAGCTCTCGGCGGTGATATCGTAGTCTTGCCAGTTTTTCACACGGCCGGGTTTGTTGGCTTTTTCTATGTCGGCAAGGGAGGTGATCTCCATCCGGTAAAATCGATTTCGATTCATGTTTTGAGTGCAGCTAACGCGTAGCCGTGTCCCTTGGTCTTCCACAGCTTCGATTTTTAGCTCACCAAGTGTTGCACTGGGAAAGAGATAGTCCGCCTGGATAAGCTTTTCGTTGTTCACAAGGTCGCCACAGTTAAGCAGACATGCGCCACTGCTTTGTTCGTAAGGGGTAACGCGTACTGATCCTTTGGTGTTGGCGTCGAGTTCTTGCGAGCCCGCTGCACAAGCGCTGACAGTGAGACTTAGACAAAACGTATACAGGACATGCAAGGGGGGTAAGCGACAGGTGCTCATGAATACCTCTGACAAATGTTTACATGAAAAGTGAGGAGTGTATTGGGACTACCGGGCAGAGAAGCATAGATGATGCCAACATCTTTGAGCCACCTAAGTGCAAGAAAAGACAATGTTGGCGTATTTATGCGCCTGGGGAAGACAAGGTGCATGAACGTCACGCTATGGTTTGCATACCCCAGCCGGGTTTCGCCAACTAAATACGAATCGCGTTCAGACGCTGGGTAATATCGTGGGCAAGGGTGCGCTCCTGATCACGCGGCAGAGGATCGGTGGCAGCAAACAGGGCAAACGCGGCAACTTGGTGCAAGGCATAGTGCAGCTCTTGGAGAGGATGATGAGGATCATGTTCGCGCAAGGCTTTGAGCACACGGGCCTCGTCAATCGAGGCGTCGTCATTCAGGTGATAACCAAGAAGCTTGCCATAACCGCTCTCTCGCATCCATGAAAGCAGGGTTTGCCGAGTATGTTCCATGTTCTCGTAGGTGGCAGCGGTGATGAAGATATCCTGCATGACCTCGCTGAACTGCCGTACCAGTCGACTCACTGCGATGGGGTCAATGCGCGGCCCATCGGTGCGTAAGAGTACGCGACCTGCCTGTACCAGCTGATAGAGAGCCTTGACTGCTTTAAACTCACCGCACCCCGCCAGGCGCGCAATGTCGTCGACACTGTGACGCCCGTCGCTGTGAATCAACACGCGCTGGGCAACTGGGTCAAGGTCGAGGGATTCGATGGGCTGCACCGCTTCGGGGTACACATGGTTGTGCGGGATTTTCTCGCGAAAGAGTGCCATCTCATCGATGCGCTGCACTCCCTCCATGAGTAAGGTCTGTAGAGGGATGTGAATGGTTGCGCTTGGAATCGCGGAAGGATCCTCGGGAACGCCAAAAAGATAATGCCCTTCGCCAATGAGCATAGCGTTGAAGAAAATCTGCTCGGCTTGCTTGCCCAAAAAACCAAAGAGCCCCTGCTGGTCGAGAAGCTTGCGGGCGATCAAACGCTGGCCAAAGCGCTGATCGCTCTCCTCGTTCGTGATGTCGTCGATTTGAGCGCGACTGAGTACCCCTAGGTGAAAAAGCACTTCGCCCAAACGGTCACTGGGGTGATTGCTACTGGCATGCTTCAGCGCACCTTGGTCAAAGGTCAGCATGCGATGTGCCTCACGACCGAAAACATGCAGCTCACCGCGCCAATTCGCGTTCGCGATCACGTTGATGACATCCATCACTGTGGACTGACCGATGATTTCCCCTGCCATCATAATGCGTGCGCGTTGCGGGCTTTGCCCACTGTCACGCCTTAGGACCAAAAGCCCGGGAATGTCTAAAATAAGTCGATAGCCTCCAGCGCGAGATGATAGGCGGCGGCGGTGCTCATCTCCGTCTAGATGTAGCGAACCATCTTCATGAATAATCAGTCGATCCACAGTTGCTTACCCTCTAACCCATGGTACTGCCACTGACGCTCGGATATCAAAGGAATCACCATGGGACGCGTCGCATTTGTTTTTCCTGGCCAAGGAAGCCAGCACGTTGGCATGGGTAGGGCTCTGTACGACTCTACGGAAGAAGCTCGCCAGTTATTTCATCATGCTAACACAGTCTTAGGCCTTGATTTGACAAAGCTTTGTTTTGAAGGCCCAGAAACAGAGCTGAAACAGACCGCAAATACTCAACCTGCGATTCTGACGGTATCCGTCGCTTTGTGGCAGGCCCTCGATATGCCTTGCGATATCGTGGCAGGGCATAGCCTAGGAGAATACAGCGCTCATGTTGCTGCAGGAACCTTGTCTTTCGATGATGCGCTCCAGCTCGTGCGCAAACGAGGTGGGTACATGCAAGAGGCTGTGCCCGTAGGTGTGGGCGCTATGGCAGCGATTTTAGGCTTGGACGCTAAGGTGGTCGATGCCCAGTGTCGTGCTTTCTCCGAGCCCGATGCTGCGGTTGAGGCGGTGAACTACAATGCGCCTGGGCAAGTGGTGATTGCCGGGGTCAAAACCAAGGTGGATGCCGTTGCCCAAGCCTGCAAAGAAAAGGGAGGCAAGTCCATTCCCTTGCCTGTAAGCGCGCCTTTTCATTCCAGCTTGATGCAGCCTGCCGAAAAGAAACTCAGCTCCGATTTACAAGACTGCAGCTTCAACGATCCCAAAGTGCCTGTGTGCGTCAATGTAAATGCGAGTTTAGTCGACCGCGCTGATGCAGCCCGTGACGCCCTCGGCTTACAGGTGAGTCGAGCGGTGCGCTGGCAAGAGAGCATTACACGCATGATTGCGGAGGGAGTCGATACCTTTTGCGAAATCGGTCCAGGCAAAGTCTTATGCGGTTTGATTGGTCGCATTAATCGCGATGTTACGCGTATCAGCGTGCAAGGTCCCGACGATTTGGCGAATGCTCGCGAGCGCATTCGTGCGAGGAGAATAGCGCAATGAGTCTAAACATCATGATTTGGCTAGCCCCGGCTGCGGGCATGTTGGCACTTCTATATGCACTTATTAAATCAAGCTGGGTTCGACGCCAAGATGCAGGCAATGAGCGTATGCGTGAAATCGCCGGGCGTATTCAGGAAGGCGCCATGGCTTTTTTGGGGCGCGAATACCGCGTGCTCTCCTTTTTTGTTATCGGCGTTGCCTTGTTGCTTTTTCTGGTCAATCGCTCGGGTGAAAATCGCAGTTCGCTGATTGCAATATCGTTTATTATTGGAGCTGCTGCTTCGGCTCTAGCGGGCTTTTTCGGCATGCGCATCGCTACCTTAGCGAATGTGCGTACCACCGCTGCGGCTGGCCACAGTTTATCGCAAGCACTGCGTGTCGCTTTTTCGGGAGGCACCGTTATGGGCATGAGTGTCGTGGGCTTGGCATTACTCGGATTAGGCCTGCTCTTTGCGGTCTATCTGCTGTGGATATTCTCGGGCCAGCTTGCGACCACAATCAACGCATTGACTGGCTTTTCCATGGGCGCTTCGTCGATTGCTCTGTTTGCTCGTGTCGGTGGTGGGATTTACACAAAAGCCGCGGATGTAGGAGCCGATCTCGTAGGCAAAGTCGAGAGCGGCTTGCCCGAAGATGATCCCCGTAACCCAGCGGTGATTGCCGACAATGTGGGGGATAACGTCGGTGATGTTGCAGGAATGGGAGCCGACCTTTTTGAATCCTATGTGGGTGCCATCGTTGGCACGATGGTATTGGCACTTGGCTTCACCGCAACCCAGCAGGGACATATGGGAACGGTGCTCTTGCCATTAGTAATCGCGGCTGCGGGCATTGTTTGCTCTATTTTGGGAACTTTCGTCGTTCGCACCAAAGAAGGGGGTAATCCACAGCACGCTCTGGATACTGGGTCCTTCGGTGCAGCAGGGGTGATGACTGCCTTGACCTTTGCGATAGCCTATTGGTTATGGCCAGAGCAGGGCACCACCGTAATCAGTACCGGCAAGATAATCGGCTGGAAAGAAGTGGGATTAGCCACCGTAGTGGGCGTGATGACCGGCGTTATCGTGGGTGTGATCACCGCCTATTATTGTTCTATGCGCAAACCCCCTGTGGATAGCATCGCTGAGCAATCCAAGACAGGCTATGCCACCAACATCATTGCAGGCCTTGGTGTAGGCATGCGTTCGACAGCCTTGCCCGTTGTCGTTATTGCCGCAGGAGTGGTCGCGAGCAGCTACTTCGCCGGTCTTTACGGTGTTGCCATTGCTGCTTTAGGCATGCTCTCCACGACAGGCATCCAACTGGCTGTGGACGCATACGGACCCATCGCTGACAATGCGGGCGGCATTGCTGAAATGTCAGGGCAACCGTCACAGGTACGCGAACGCACCGATACCCTTGATGCGGTGGGCAATACCACCGCGGCCATCGGCAAAGGCTTTGCTATCGGATCGGCCGCGATGACAGCGTTGGCCTTGTTCGCTGCCTTTGCCCAACAGGCGGGGATTACGGGGATCGATATCAGTAAGCCCATGGTCATGGCAGGTTTATTTTTAGGAGGCATGTTGCCCTTTCTTTTCTCCGCTATGGCGATGAGCGCTGTCGGTGAGGCCGCCATGGAGATGATCGCGGAGGTGCGACGCCAGTTTCGCGAAATCAAAGGACTGCTCGAGGGCAAAGCCAGTCCGGATACCGCGCGCTGCGTCGATATTTCCACCCGTGCCGCGATCAAACGCATGGTAATCCCAGGCGCATTGGCCGTTGCAACGCCTGTGGTGACAGGGTTTGCTTTGGGTGCCGAAGCCTTGGGGGGCCTGCTTGCGGGGGTCACCGTTTCTGGCGTGTTGATGGCGATCTTTATGTCCAATGCGGGCGGCGCATGGGATAACGCGAAGAAGTCCTTTGAGGGCGAGGGCTATCGCATGCGAGACGGTACCCTCCATCCCAAGGGATCCGAGGCACACAATGCCGCTGTGGTCGGCGATACGGTAGGCGACCCCTTTAAAGACACAGCAGGCCCCTCATTGAACATTTTGGTTAAGCTGATGAGCGTGGTTGCACTTGTGATTGCACCCCTGCTTTAAGAAGCATGTTAAGCACTAGGTCTTGCCTTGGAAAGGTGTGTGGGGATGAATAATTGCGCTTGAGTGGG
>CAYWAT010000023.1:0-27222 GCA_964456305.1 uncultured Polyangiales bacterium
GTCAAAGAGTGTCTTTCTATACGCCTTCGGCGCTGCGGTCCGGGTGCACTCAGGCTCAACGCAAATTGAGAGCGGTCTAGACCGCCCTCGTTTTCGACATCCTAAAGCTAAAAGTCGCGTCTGATTAGCGTCAATAGGGCTTCGGCAGAGGGTCGAGGGGTGTTGCGAAGACATGGCAGCTCCAAGCATAGACGAGATCAGCAGCTGGGAGTTGAAAAGAGAGCTTAGCTGTACACGTAAAAGCCCTGACCGCTCTTACGCCCTAAACGCCCGGCCGCTACATGCTGACGGAGGATATAAGCCGGGCGGTACTTATCCTCGCCAAGGTCACGATGCAGAATCTCCGCGATAGCCAGCACTGTATCGAGGCCCACCATATCCGCTAAGGCCAAAGGTCCCATGGGATGATTCAGCCCTAGCCTCACCGCGCTATCGATATCCTCTGCAGTGGCCAGCCCTTCTTGTAATGCAAAGCAGGCCTCGTTGATAAGAGGAACCAGCAG
Organism: uncultured Polyangiales bacterium; assembly: GCA_964456305.1. Taxonomy (GTDB): domain Bacteria; phylum Myxococcota_A; class Polyangia; order Polyangiales; family CAYWAT01; genus CAYWAT01. Next base: position 504 of record CAYWAT010000023.1, read on the forward strand.
ACGATTGACGATAAAGCCCGGTCGATCTTGGCTAGTCACCATCTCTTTGCCAAGCTTCTTTGTGATTTCACTCACACGCGCATAGCAGGCATCCGAGGTCTGCAAGCCACGAATCAATTCCACCAAGGTCATCACTGGCGCCGGATTCATAAAATGCATGCCAATCACGCGCTCGGGATGCTGGGTTGCAGCAGCCAGTTGGGTAATCGAGATGGACGAGGTATTGCTGGCTAAAATCGCATCGGGACTCAGCACAGCGTCGAGGCGCGCGACGATATCGGCCTTGAGCTCGAGCTTTTCGGATACCGCTTCAACCACAAGATCGACCTTTGACACAGTCTCCAGTGTCCCCTCGCAATGAATGCGCGCGAGGGCGGCCTTGCCTAGCTCCGCCGTCAGCTTGCCCTTGTGCACCAGGCGCTCGAGTTGTCGACCGATGCCCTGCTTGCCCTTCTCTGCAAAGGCTTGTGATTGATCGACGAGCAGAAGTTCACAGCCCGCTTGCGCGAAAAGCTGGGCAATCCCGCTGCCCATCTGCCCCGCACCGATCACCGCACATCGAAGGGGCCACGGCTTAGACATGGGCGACTCAGTCTCGCTCGACGGCAACGGCAACGGCTTCACCGCCGCCAATGCATAGGGTTGCAATGCCGCGTTTGACCGCACGAGCTTGCATCGCATGCAGCAGGGTGACCAAAATACGCGCCCCGGATGCGCCGATGGGATGCCCCAGAGCCACGGCGCCGCCATGCACATTCACGCGCTCTTCGTCGATGCTAAGCTTGCGCACACAGGCCATGGGCACCACGGCAAAGGCCTCATTGATCTCCCACAGGTCAACGTCGGCAACCTTCCAGTTGAGGGTCGCGAGCAGCTTTTCCACTGCCCCGATGGGCGCCGAGGTAAAACGTTCGGGAGCCTGCGCATGGCTGCTGTAGCCAACAATGCGCGCCAAGGATGGAGCCTTGTATCGCTGATAGGCCTCGTCGCTTGCCAATACCAAGGCAGCCGCGCCATCGTTGAGCTTAGAGGCATTGGCAGCGGTAATGGTCCCGGCCTCTGATTTGAACACAGGCTTTAGCGCACGCATCTTCTCAAAGGACGCCCGTGCTGGCTCCTCGTCTTGCGCTACCGTCGATACCGACTTGCGAGACTTAACCTCAACGCCAACCAGCTCGTCGGCAAAGCGATTGTCGTTTTGAGCAGCTAGCGCGCGCTTGTAGGATTGCTCGGCAAAATCGTCTTGAGCTTCACGCGAAAGGGCAAACTCCTCTGCGCAAAGCTCGCCGGCCACACCCATGTGAAAGTTGTTGTAGGGATCCCATAAGCCATCGTGCACCATGCTATCGACGATTTGACCATTGCCCATGCGGTAACCTTCGCGCGCTTTGGGCAAGAGATAAGGCGCTTGGGACATCGACTCCATTCCGCCCGCGACAACAACGCCAGAGTCTCCCAAACGAATGCTCTGCGTCCCCAAAATGACCGCCATCAGCCCCGAGCCACAGACCTTGCTCACGGTGGTGGTGGGCGTTTTCTGGGCAATCCCTGCCGCAATCGCTGCCTGACGTGCCGGCGCCTGACCCACGCCAGCAGAAAGCACGTTGCCGAGGTAAACCTGGTCCACCTCCTCGCCCGAGAGACCCGCCGCGACAAGTGCAGCACGCACTGCGTGGCTACCCAACTGAGTCACAGGCACCTTGGCCAGGGCACCTTGAAAGGCACCGATGGGAGTTCGCTTTGCAGCAAGGATATGGGCGAAAGGATGTGTTGTCATAGCCATCGGTGGGCGATGCTGGAATTGAACCAGCGACTTCCTCCGTGTGAAGAAGGCACTCTACCTCTGAGTTAATCGCCCAGTACGCGGCCCATGTTAGTGATAAATCGGCCTATGGCAATCATAGAAATCTAGCTCTTCATAGGAAGGTCGGAAGCACTCAAGCGATAGCCCAATCAAGGGCGATCAAGGCACCCATACGCGTCAGGAAGCGTCGGCAACAGCCAGCAAATCTTGCGCAAGCGCCGGCAATGTTGGGCAGGCTCGAGCAAGCTTCGGACAGCCTCCGGGAAGCGATGCGCAGCCTTCCGGAAGCTTCGGCAAGCAAAATTAAGCTTGGGCAGCTAGGGTTAAGGCTTCTTTTTTCCTGCCCAGGACTATATTTCCGCTGCCATTGCTTCTTTTTGCCCTGACAAGGCTTCATTTAGGCTGCCAAAGGTTTAATTATGCCTGCCGAAGCTTATTTAAAGCTGCCCAAGCTACGTTAAGCCTGTTTTCAGCTTTCTGGTAAGGGACCAGCCACTACGCGGTTGCGTCCCTCGCGTTTGGCTTCGTAGAGGCGCTCGTCAGCCTGCTGAATGAACTTCGACACGCTGGAATTGTAGCTAAACTGAGCGATTCCGATGGAAATGGTCACCGCAACGCGCTCATCTTCGAAGACAAAGACATGCTCTTCGACCAATCGGCGAATATCCTCGGCGATACTCTGGGCGCCATCGATGCGTGTCTCCGGCAAAATGACCGCAAACTCTTCGCCGCCATAACGACCGAGCACATCATCGGGACGCAAGCGCATCCGCACAATGCTCGCCAGCTCCTTAAGCACATAATCGCCTGCCAAATGCCCATAGGTATCGTTGATCGATTTGAAGCGATCGATATCGAACATCATCAATGATAGGGGACGTTGATGGCGCTGCGCGCGGGGCATCTCGCGTTCGAGCGTTTCGGTGAGGTAACGCTTGTTGTGGATGCCCGTCAGCCCATCGACGATGGTCATGCGGTAAATGGTTTCGTGATACTGGGCCTCGACGTCCGAACCACTGAGAAACTTGAGAATCGTATCACCCACCTTGAGCTGGTCGCCGCGCCGCAGGCGATAATCGGTGATGGGCTCGTCATTAACAAAGGTACCGTTGGTGGATTCGAGGTCGATCACGTACCAATGCAGGCCACGCTTCTCGATTTTGGCATGCCGACGCGACACGCTGTCGTTTTCAAACACCAAGGTGTTCTCGCTACCACGTCCCAAATGCACCGGCTCGCCGTTGAGCACGCGGCGTTTGCCAAACTGACGCGCATCGATGGAATAGATCACCACCAGGCAATCCTGTCCACGCGGGGTAGGTAGCTTCAGCTCCTCAAGGGGAGTGACTCGCGTCTTGATATCGGTGTCTACATAACTGACGCGCAAGTCATCCCGTGGATGCGCTGACTGCACCTGTGGCTTCAGTGCCTCATGCGGTTTAAGCGGCACACTGTCTCGGGATTCGGTCACGCGCGCAAGACTCCAGACTCCAAGTTGACTGCTTTGATCATACAACAGGCGCGAATCATTTGTACACACCCTCGTCGCCGCCCATCGATGATGTGGCGACGCAACACGGATAAAGAGCTGTCTTCGGCGGAGATTATTGACACCACTCTCCCATCTCCTTGATACTTTTTTACAAGAAGCCTTTTAGATTCATGTCTTCACCCTCTTCGCAGCACGCTAAAGACGATAAAAAACGATTACTCGTCGTCGATGACGAGCATGTGATCCGTGAAATTCTCGCCGATTTCCTGTCGCTGGAGGGCTATTACGTGCGCACCGCCGCTGATGGACAGGCAGCCCTCACCGAACTTTCGCGCCAGCACTATGACCTGGTACTGAGCGATCTCAAGATGCCCAACATGGGCGGCATCGAGCTGCTCAATGCCGTTCAAGATCACGATCCCAACACGGTGGTGATCATCATGACGGGCTTCGGGACAGTAGAAACCGCCATCAACGCGATGAAACAGGGGGCCTACGACTACATCCTTAAGCCCTTTAAGGTCGAAGAGGTCATCCACACCATCGAACGCGGACTTGAAAAACAACGTCTCGAAACCGAAAACCTGCGCCTGCAAGAAACCCTCTCGCTGTATAAGGTTAGCGAAGCCATCGCCTCCAGTCTGTCGCTGGAGCAGGTGCTCGACACGCTGACAAACGCCTCCATTCAAGAGGTAAAGTCCGATATGATTGCGGTCTTCCTCGAAAATGGTGAAGGGGGATTTTACGAGCGCATCCGTCGCTTGCACGAGCGCTTTAGGCCCATTCGCGATACGGGGCGCATCAACATCGCACATGCTCAAGCGCGACTCCGCGAAGGGGCGCCTATTCGTTGCCATGGCAATGCCTGTCAGGACTTTTTCATCGATGACGGCAGCATGGAAGAGGCGCAGTCGCTGATTATCAGTCCGCTGCGCGTGCGCGACCGACTCATTGGCTTTGCTTGCTGCGTTAACTACCAAGGTGGACAACGCTTCGACGGCGGGCAGCAAAAATTGCTCACCATGATTGCAAGCCGTGCCGCGGCGGCGATCGACAACGCTAATCTTTACGAAAATCTGCGCGCCAGCTTTCACCAAACCATCAGCGGCCTTGCGAGCGCCATCGATAAAATGGATCGCTACACCGCAGGGCACTCCGAGCGCGTAGCGGCCTACGCACAAATCCTGGCGATCAAAGTAGGACTCGACGATGCAGCCGTTGAGCTGATTCGCCAATCAGCCCTGATGCACGATGTGGGCAAAATTGGCTGCGTGTTGAACCTCAATAAGCCCGGGAAGCTGTCCCAGGGCGAATACGACGTGTTCAAAAAGCACCCGGACTATGGACGCGATATCTTGCAGCCCATTAAGTTCTTACATCCATTGATTCCCGGCGTGCATTTGCATCACGAACGCTGGGATGGCTTGGGATATCCCTTGGGTCTGGGGGGTGAGAAGATTCCGCTGATGGCACGGATCATCTCGGTTGCAGATACCTACGATGCGATGACCAGCGATCGCGCTTACCGCAAAGCCCTGCCGCATGAAGTTGCGGTGAATGAAATCAGCCGCTGCTCGGGTACGCAGTTTGATCCCGATATGGTCAGCTACTTCAATAAGATCATCGAGGAAGTCAAAGAGCAAAAAGACCTGATCCACGGTATCAAGATAGGATAAAGCGACATTAGACCGTTCTCAATTTGCTTTGAGCCTGAGTGCACCCGGACCGCAGGAACGATGATGTATGTATAGATACCTTGAGAGACGAGGACCGGATGTAAGCCAGGATCAGAGTGAAGTGAGGGCGGTCTAGCGCAGCATGGACAGCTTCGCCGATATTGCGCCCGGGTGGTTCCCTTGGCTGCCATCCTTCCTCTGGCTGCTCGCCATGTGTCTGTGGACCGCAGTTTGTCAGCTGTTGTTTTTCGGCGTGACGCGCTTAGGCAAAAACAAAGAGGCAACGCATTGGAGCGACGAAGCGAGACAAAATTTCAGCGCTCGGCTCACCCTCGAACGCGGCCCTTTGCTCTGCTTTCTCGCAGCCGTCATCAGTGTCCTTTGTTCCGGTATCGAGCCCTGGGTCATGAGTATCCGCGTGCTCCTCGTCACACCCCTCACATGGCTGACCTGCGTTTGTATCGCATGGTATCTGGGAAGATATATCAAACGCCCTCGCCTCAGGCCCTGGCCCTATCTCGTTGCAACCGTCTCAACCTGGTGGACACGTATGTCGCACCTGGGTCTAATCGCGCTCTGTGCGCTTTGTCTTGCTGTGATACCTCGATATGAGCACTACGGATGGTGGCCAGCGTGGGGTGTCTGGCTCATTGCAATCGCGGGCCAAGCCTGGCTTTTAGGCAAAGGTAGGACCCGTTTGGGGCGCTGGCTTGGCATCTACCGTCCCGCGCCTGTGGCTGCCCAAGAGTGCCTACACAAAGCCTGCGTCGCGATGAATTATCCACACACCGCCTTGCTCCAAACAGAGGCAACCGAAGCGAATGCCTATGCGCTCAGTGCGGAACGCGTGATTGTTGTCACGAAGCCCCTGCTCGAGTTGCTTTCGCCAGAGGCACTGCGTCTCAGCTTTATGCACGAGCTGCAGCACCAGCATCAATTCGAGCGTATGGGGCGATACAAAGTGCTCCTACCGATGCTCGCGCTTGGTGCGTGTGCCAGTGCATTACCCCTACTGTTACGTGCTTATGGCCTCTGGACCTTGGCTATCGGGATCATCTTCATGCTTACCCTTAAGCGCATTATGGCGAAAAGTAGGCAAGGCCTTGAACACCAAGCCGACGTGGGCGCACTCAAGGATCAACGCGAGGAAAAGCGCCTTATCTATGCCAAAGCGTTGGAGAGCTTGTATCGCTTCAACCAAATGCCCGTTGTTTTGCACAACAGCAGTCATCCCAGTCTCTACGATCGTCTTTTGAGTGCGGGGTACACACCCGACTACCCTCGCCCTCAACCTGCGTCCATCAAGTCTATATTCTGGGCGGCGGGGCTCATCTATAGTCTTACCATCGTCATGTTATTTCCTGCGATGCGATACCTTTTGGTCTCGGGAGACGAAAGCAACGCTCGACTCTGGGCTATGGCGGCACTTAGCCCGAGACCGGCAGAGGTTCTGGATGAACTCGCCATCCGCAAATCGAAGGACAATCAACTTACAGTTAGCTTGCGACTACACCAAAAAGCAGAGCAGCTCGCGCCCGACCAAGCACGTTACGCCTTGAGCACAGCGATTACCCTCGCCAAGCACAACCGTTGTCAGGAAGCAGAGCAGGCACTTAAGCGGGCACAAAAAGGGATCCAAGCCATGCGCCGCAAGAGAATTCCATCCAACTGGCAAGAGACACAAATCGAGATTCAGCAATGCTGGCTGCGCCTCCGTAAAGAGCCGTAGCCCCGGCGATACAACGTCTCAGGGTGTATCACAGCGACCAGTCGGCTTATGTATTCTTGAGGCAGTGTGAGATCGGCAGCATTGTAAAAACATAGACATGCAGGCAGCGATAGTTGGCACTTTTCATGCTGTGTTTCAGTTCAGTTGTGTCTTATTTGCACTCAACCCATGGAGAAACCAGTCATGAACGCATCTCGCTTCGTATTTATCCTTCTGGGTCTTTTCCTCGCACTTACACTGTCTGCCTGTTCTGATGACAGCAATGAATCCAGCAACACGCCAACACCGCCCGACCCCACACCCAACGATGGCTGTGATGCGGGCAACATCTGTATGGTTCCTGAATCACCCGCCACGTCCTTTGAGGCAGGCAAGGCGTTGATACGCTACTCGACCGAGGATGACTCTGACGATTATGAAATCGCCTACCAAGTCGATATTCCCGCAGATAGCGAGCGCATAAGCATCCCTTTCGATAGCAGCGCAATCGCAGCACCCACGGATGACTACAAAGACTGCTCGCGAGACTGCCAAGAAGTGGGTGGAGAAATCACCTGCTCAGATACCTGTGCAACCAATGGCTTTGAGTTCGCTGTTGGAGAAATCGTCACTGTCGAAAGTGATGTGCAAGATTCACCACGCGCACAGATCAAACCCACCATCTTTTATCTAAACCGCGATCTCGACGACAATGATAAGGAGGCGTTGGAGAAACAATTTTCTGGCGATGACGGGGATGTAGAAATAAGCGATGAACTCAGCTTAAAGGCGGGATTGAATTTCGTTATTTTTGATGAATCGGCAAGCGCGATTCTCGGACAAGCAGCCGCATTAGGAACGAACTTCGTTGCTATCAAGTGACCGATTAAGTTCGCAAAGACCAAGCGAAAGCACTCTTGGTAACACCACCTCGGGTGTTTTTTTGCTCGGCAACGGTAGAGATGAGCAAGGAGTGCACACAACACACAGGGTCTGGTGCTTTGCAGCAATTGTGGTGGTAGTTGGCTTCGCCCAGGATTCTTTGTTAGCCTCCTAGCTTATGAGCGACGAGATCCATGTGGCAGGACTATCCAGACGACGAGGCCCTGGTTATGGGAGCGTTATTCTCATCGCGCTGTTAAGCTCTGTTATAGGCACCCTCGCGACCTTATATTGCGTCAATACCCTAGGCATCTCCCCCTTTGCCTCACATACGAGCGCTATCGATGAGCGCGCGACCCAGGTCACCATCGAGGTGCCCAAAGTGCTGCACATGACCACTGACACTGCTCGCACGGAGCTCCAAAACGTCGAACTACAATTGGAGGTGAGCGGCGCGGTGCTCAGCTCCGATGTTCCGCGCGGCATGATCGTCGAACAGATTCCCGCGCCGGGCGCTCAGGTCGCATCCGGGGCTGCGGTACAAGTTAAAATCTCAAGCGGTCCCGAGAAAGTACGCGTGCCTGCGATTATTGGACAGACCCTTGCCGAAGCCCGCAAAGCGCTAGAAAAAGCTGGTCTAGGAGTAGGCAACTTGCTCAAAGACGGTGAAGGCGAACCGGGCACTATTACTATGGTAGAGCCCGCCTCCGGTACCGAGGTGGACAAGCGCAGCGTGGTACATCTTACCGTCGCGCAAGCCAAAGAAATGGTCAAAGTACCCAAGGTCATCGGCAAGCTACTACGGCGCGCGCAGCGCCATCTCAATGAGGTAGACCTCGAGATGGGTCGTCTTCGTTACACCTACGATGAGGATCGCAGTGCTGGTGTGGTCTTGCACCAAAATCCAGAGGCCAACACCGAAGTGGAAAAGGGTAGCAAGGTCGAGCTTCTGGTTAACGAGTAATCTAAGCCAGTTCTTCTATGCCTTGGGCGGCGCAGAGGTTTTTGCCACTACGACCATGGCCGCACGCACCAACTTATCGCGCAGCTGATAACCAGGCGTGACCTCAGCGAGAATGGTGCCATTGTCATGCTCATCGCTTTCCTGCTGTTGCACCGCTTCGTGCAAGGCAGGATTGAACATGCTGCCTACGGTCTCGATACGTTTAAGCCCTACCTTTTCGGCCACATCGCTGTTGAATAAACCCAGCACCATCTGCACCCCCTCAACCACGGATTTCACATCAGAGGCTTGCTGAGCAGAGCTCACTGCGCGTTCGAGGTTATCGATAACAGGCAAAAACTCGCGAATCACTGCTTCGCGACCGCGCTGATTAGCATCCTGCAAATCGCGCTGAGTGCGGCGACGGAAGTTTTCGTACTCGGCCATAGTGCGCAGATACTTGTCTTTGAGTTCGGCGTGCTCGCGTTGGAGCGCAGCTACTTCGCTTTCCTCTCCCGGCGCGCCTTGCGCAGCGGCATCTTGAGTTTCTGGCGCTGAACTGGCTTCAGCGGAAGCTAAGGATTCTTCAAGCGGCGCCTCTTGCTCGGTTGAGCTCAGCGTCGACTGGGTTTCGGAATGCATAGACATGCCCCCGAGCTTAATCACCCTATCGTATTAGGCAATGAGACAGTGATCTTAGGTAGACGACTCGGACTCTGCATCATCCGCCAACATAGCGCCGATCGTCTGGGCCGTAAAACCCACGATGGGCATCACCTTCGCGTAATCGATACGCGTGGGCCCAATGATGCCCAAGGTTCCCGGCGTACTGCCCGCACTTTGATAATGCGCGGACACCACACTCACATCCTCAATGCCACTCAGCTTGGCTTCGGAGCCGATCAACACCTGCACTCCACCGGCAACCAGGGTTTGATCGAGTAGCTCGAGGAGTTTTTCTTTGGACTCAAAGGTGTGCATATAACTGCGAATCTTATCGACATTGGCAAACTCGGGGCGATCAAAGAGCAGCCCCTGCCCTTCAATGATAACCTGGGTCTCCGAGACAACATCGCCCATCATCGCATCGAAAAGGTGTTTGGTGCGACGCTTCAAACGCTCGTAATCACCACGCTCATGCGACACCTCCAAGGCCAAACGCTTACGCAACTCGATCAGACTGCAGTCCGATACCATACTGTCCAGGTAGTTATGCAACTCTTGCAACTCATCAGCGCTCATGAGCTCAACAAAAGGAACGATGCGGTTTTGCACATCCCCCGAACGCGTCACCAACACCGCAAGATACTGCCCTTCGCGCAGCGGCATAAAACGCACCTGCGATAGCCGCTCAGTCTCCAAACGCGGTGCCACAACAATGGCTGCGGTTCCGGTAAGCGCAGACAACACACTCCCCACCTCATGCATCAGGGCATGGTGATTGCCTTTGGTGTCGCGCAAACGCTCCAACACCGCACGACGCTCCTCAAGAGGCAGCTCGCGCATATGTATCAAACCGTCGACAAAGAGGCGAAAGCCAGCATCGGTGGGCACACGTCCAGCACTGGGGTGAGGCTGAACCAAGTACCCAGCTTCTTCGAGATCGGCCAATACACTGCGAATGGTGGCTGGCGACAACTTGATGCGATACCGCTTTGCCAGGCGCTGCGACCCTACGGGCTCGCCGGTCGCGATATATTCGCTAACCGCAGCATACAAAATATGACGGCTACGAAGCGAGAGCTGGGCTGTAGCAGGTTCCACCATAGCCGTAATATATCCAAGGAGGCGCAAAGCCTATAAAGCAATCACACAGCGGTCAAGCGCATTCGCGATGCGCTTTAGAGCTGAGGTGTTGAAGCTCTTACATACGATGCAATTTCACCATATTGGTGGGTCCCGACAAAGGCCAACCGATGACCATGGCAAAGGCATCACCGGGGTAACACAAGCGCTCACGTGCCAACAAGGAGGTGGATAAACGCAGCGCCTCCGTGAGGTCCTCCGGGGGTACTTCCAAGTGCGGCATGGTTCCCCACTGCAAAGCCAAACGATTGGCAACGCAGGCGTCGGAGGTAATCGCCACAATAGGTGACTTCGGTCGATACTTGCTCAGGATCATCGCCGAGCGACCGTTATGGGTAAAGTCCACCACCGCCTTGAGAGGCAACACCGAGCACAGCAATGCGGCACCTTGTGCTGCTGCCGTGGCAAAACCCCAATCTTTGATCAGACGGGGATCCTCGTCACGTCGAGCAAGGGCATGCTCCTGCGACGCCTCAACGTCTTGAATGATAGCGCTCATCATCGCCACGGCCTCCATGGGGTATCGCCCCGAGGCTGTTTCGCCACTGAGCATCACTGCATCGGTGCCATCGAGAATGGCATTGGCCACATCGGCTGCTTCGGCACGCGTAGGTCTGGGGTTGCGCATCATGGAGTCCAGCATTTGCGTTGCGGTTATCACCACTTTGCTGCGTTTGTTGGCCTCGCGAATGATGCGCTTCTGCATCATCGGCACCTTTTCCGAGCCCACCTCAACGCCCAAATCGCCACGTGCGATCATCACGCCGTCGGCTGCGTCCAAGATAGCCTCAAGGTTATCGATAGCCTCTGGTTTTTCGATCTTCGCGATCACCGGTGTGCCCTGGGCCAGGGCCTGAGCTTCGCGCACATCATCAGCGGTGCGCACAAAAGAGAGAGCTAAATAGTCTACCTTGAGGGTGCTCACCGCAAAGGCGAGGTCGGTCTTGTCTTTGTCGGTCAAGGCAGGGGTGCTGAGTTTGGCGCCGGGGATGTTGATGCCTTTGTTGTTGGATAGAGTCCCTCCAACATCGACGATGCAGTGCACATTGTTGCCTTCCACGTGATCGACGCGCAGTCGCAATAGGCCATCGTCGAGCAAAATGAAATCTCCCGAGCGTACTTCTGTAGGCAGGGAGGCGTAAGACACCGATACGCGTGTCGAGTCGCCTTCGATCGCATCGGTGCTCAGGATAAAAGGCGCGCCTACCACCAGCTCAACAGCGCCCTCTTTGAACTTACCAGTGCGCATCTTGGGACCGCAAAGATCGGCCAGCACTGCCAAAGGTCGCCCGACCTTGCTCGCTGCAGCCCGCACCTGGGCGCAGGTTTGAGCGTGGGTGTCGTGGGTGCCGTGGGAGAAGTTAAGGCGCGCGCAGTCCATCCCGATTTCGGCGAGACGGACCACGGCGTCGCTCTGATTGGTGGCAGGGCCTAGGGTACAGACAATCTTCGCGCGTCGCATGGGCGCTTAACTATCACTGACCATGACCCGCCGCATCTTCATTCTTTCTCTTACTGATAAGCATTAATTCGATAATCGCTGTTAACCACATTAAGGAACCCTAGAGTTCTTGGTTCATCGAACTTAATCACATACGTGATGCGCTGTTTGCAACCGCTCCACTTCAGCAGCGTTCAACTCGGCATCACATGTAAACAATCTAATTAAGTCATATCGATTATGGTCACGATACAATCGCAACACATGATTTTCTCGACCGTTAATTCCAATCGTAAGATTTATGGAATTTACAGTCTCTCTTCTCTGGCCCCATGCAAGGACACCTGAGCTAGAACGGTCTTTTGATTTCAAGTAAACATTGAGCATTTTATTCGAATAAGACGCACAATTAACTGTTGAACTAAGATCGCTTACCAAATGACGCGAACCTCCGGGAAAACCCAAACCCTTCATCTCATAGACAGTATTCCCAGACTTCCCCCAAAAGTGTGTAACGTGATCTTGACTTTGATTGTTTGCTTTACGCATGCCAAGCTCAAATTCACCACTACACTCAAGCCATAGATAGGCATACTGATCTTCTTTCTCATTCAAAAAAATCTCTTGAAAACCAGGTTCCTCAACGCCACAAGCCACAACTAAAAACAAAGACAAAACCACGATTACATTCAAAAACAATCTCATCTCTTACCTCGTTGTTAATTTAAATTAATCAGCCCCTCCTCTTAGCAAGACTCACACTAAACACAAGCCACTTGGGGTAAAGATCGTGCAAGACCTCGTCACCCGATTGCGCGCTCGAGTAGTGATTGCTCAGGGCGTGCTGAGAGCCAGTCGCTAAACCGCGGATATTAGCAGCCCTGCCGCAACGGCTTTCATAATCATTTAATAAGTCTTCTTGCTAAAACTTACAGGATCGAAAAACGCTAGTCTTTGGTGTTGGCCGATAAGCTAGTAAAAAAGGCCAAATTCCATACCCAACAGCGCCGCAGAAAAATTCATCAGCACCTGACTCATGGCCTCGAACTTGTGACCGTATGGTAGCTCACAAAGATACAATACCTCTTGTCCATAGTTGAAGAGGTTTGAAAATTCGGGTCGATCGGGCAACTTATTTTTATGGTTAAAAAATTGCTCTAGAGTCCAATCTTTTTTGATGATACCCACACACACCATACGTATAAATTTGCTCAATGACACTGCTCTGTCATATCTTCTCTTTTCTTTTTCGTCGGATATGTTTCTGAACTCTTCTCCATTTAAACATTCGATTATTGCACCTTCTTCTTTTCTTATAAAATCGTAGCAATAACCTTCGTATTTATTTCGAATTATTTGCCAAGTTGCTTCCTCAGAAGAAGTGATTTTAGACGCATGCTGGTCTAACTGATTTTCATTTTCCGATTTATGATTATCGCAAGAAATTAAAGCGAACGATAAAAGACAGATGCACGCAATCAAAAAACAACGCTTCATACGCATATGAGTAGCTCAAACTTGTGACAACCTCTTATCAGCAAGGAAACAAATGTGGCAACAGGATGCAGAATGATTACTCTACAGACTTATACAGATAAAAACTGTCTTTATAACTTCTTGTGTGTCTATGGATTTTAGTTTCGAACAACACCTAGATTTATATTTAAGTAAAACTGAATATATAGAATCAAAACCTTGATACTTTTCTTAAATTCCTCACCGCACGGCAATTCGCAAAATGACACATTGCGTCGATCGATCTGATCAAAAATGCTTGAAAAATCTTTGTTGTTAACCGCATTTTTTATACGATTGCTAAGGTGTGCGAGAGTCTCATCTTTCTTAACCATTCCACTGCATATTCTCTCTACAAAGGCGACTAGTGCCTTGGTTCTCTCCAAACTATAAACACCCTGTGACTCTTCATTCTTTTTATTTTCCAGACAATGATTCAGCTCTTTTTTCTCATTCCATATAAAATCATAACAAGTATTTATCATATTTTCGCCAACGCTCCGCAAAACCAAAGCTAAGTCAACTTCGGATTTAGAAGCACTAGCTTCATCTTCGCTAACTGAACTTTTATTGTCACAAGCAAAGGATAACAACAAAGCGCAAAGTACAATCAAGATTACTTTCACAGCACACACCTTAAACTTACAACAAACAAATAAATTCTATTGCCACATAGTCACTACTATAAAAAGATTTTCTTTATGCCTTGAGAAACTTTCTCAGCAAGAAAGAGAGAATTACTCAGTTTTTTCGCCAACCTGCCAACTGAGTGCAAAGAGCCCTTTTTTATCTGCGGTTAGCTCCCTTCGAGCGGAGGAGATCCAATTGCCTATCATTGTGCAACGCAAATCAAGGCATATGTTAATATTCACATTATTTTTTTCATACCTGCCAAGGATAACCCCAATCCGTTTTGCACCACCACCACCGTCTTTTTGCACGATACATTGTCCACCGGAATCATGCTTTCCTATAAATGAAGAAGAAGACGATTCCAAATAGAGCAGGCAACTTTGTGCATTAGACATAGCTTTTGTTGAGCCTGAACAATCATCATCAAACCTTATATTGAACTGACGCGGCACACCTGGGGAAGGCTCTTCTTCCACACAACATTTTTCATTGCCGTTTTCCAAGGAACGCGTCGTGCCATAACCATAACCAGCCAAGGTATAGGTCACCTTCTGGCTGGGCGGCGGCGCTAGCCTGCGTTGCTCGTTTTGGAAGGTTTCGCCTTCGTCATACACTGACTCAAAAGGTGCTAGCTCAACCTTTGACGGAACTTCATTGATCGACCGAGCCAATCTTCCCACGGCAATGTCGTAGGAAAAATAATCATTTGGCAGGCCTCCACTATAATAATGCTCTTCCGGTCGAACGAGAGAATTAACGACTATTCTTGTATAGGGAGACTGCCCAAATAGCGCGTAGAGATTTCCCTTTTGAATGATGGCATTCAGCCCCTGTTCATAGAGACAATGAGCAGCGGTCACGATGGTGTGTTGTCCGATTGCATGACAGGAGCAAATCACCTCGGGCTCATTCTCGCGTTTGTCATCTTTGTTGGATTCAGGCCTCACGATTGCCAAGGCACATAGGCTTTGACTAACCGGCCCCTCGGCAACCAACCTGCCCGCATAGATTTTATCGCGTGCTGTAGTCGCATCCGATAACGATGGGCTGCAGGCTCCAAGCGCTAGGGCACACACAACAGCAAAGCGACAAAGACAGTGATAATACATCGCAAAACAACCTTTCGCCGGCATTGATCAGGCTCAGCTGAGTCAACGCAATCGGCCGCAATATGAACCTGATGCTAAGAGTGTGCTAGGTCTTGCCGCATGCCAGTTTGCAAATCCTGCGGTGATGAGGTCGATGAATTGTTCAGCTTGCGCGTGGAAGGCCGTGCCCGGCGCATGTGCGAGGAGTGCGTAGACATCGCGCGCGAGCAAGCAGAAATCGCCGAGGAAAGCGAGTCGGTGGTGCAAGAGATGATGGGCTTCAAAGGGCGTCGCTAAGCTATCCTCCCTTTGCTGCAGAGCGATCTAGATCGCTCTCACTTCACTCTGATCCTGGCTTACGGCCGGTCCTCGCTTCTCGACGTATCTTTAAATACACCTTCGTCGCTGTGGCCCGGGCGCGCTCAGCCTCAAAGCAAATTGAGAGCGATCTAGCCTAGTCCAGCTTCGCGGCGAAACTCCAGACACTGCGCACTGCCTTTGGCAAATTCACGACATGTACTGCCTCGATCGGCATAGATAGCGCAGGCATGCGGACTCTTTGCCGTGCCTAAATGCACACAGGATCCATCGGCACGCGTCGCAAAGGCCACCATGCCCAAATGTCCCGGCTGAATGCGAGAGGCAATGTCTATGCGTCCTTGCTGACGCCAGCGCAATAAATCTGCTTGAGGGATAAGAATTCGTCCGTCATCTCCCGTGCGACAACAAACACCACATGCTAAGCAGTCCAGCTCCTCACTCATCTGATTGTTAACTCCCGAGGAGGGATGCATGCCTTCATACCAGTGCTTACACTGCGGCTTTATCACGTCAACGCCTGCGGAAGGGCAACGTTGCCCAGAATGCCTGCGGGGTGGGATGGTGCTGCAGGCATGCGCCGACAAAAAAGGCCCTCGCATGTCACGTAAACGCTGGTTGTTCACCGGGGGCATCGTCTTTGCAGCAGTTGCGGCGGTTGCTCTATGGCTATGCTTCGCCAAAAAAAATCCCGAGGCCGTGGCTCGTCTTAAAGAAAAGCTGCAGGCCTCCTTGGGCGACGATGTTAGTTCAAAAACCTTCATCGTATTGCTGGATCAAGGGGAGTCAGTCAGCGAGTTCGCCGAAAAGGCCAGCGGAAACGCCGATAGATCCGAAGCCAAAGCCAAAGCGATCTATACTCGTTTGCGCCGCGCCTTTAGCGAGCAGCAATGGCAACGCTGGGATTTCGGCTTGCCACGGGAGCTGCCCTTCCAACCGCCAGCTCAGTTGGTGAACACGCTGCATAAACCAGGCAAAGAGGCCCTTAAGCCCTACCCCCTGGAGGTAGCCCTGCTGATGCGCAATGCCTTGGTCGCGGTGGATGTCAAAGCCAAACTGGTGGAGATCATCCGTTGGAAACAGGGCGATCAACCTCCCGATCCCTCAGGGCGTTTAGGGTATTTTGGTGTCGCGGTGCTGCAACCTGAGGGGAACAAACTGATCATGGACCCTTGGGGAGGGAGGCAGAGCATCAACGCGAAGCAAGCCACGTGGCGTCTGCTCGACGATGGCCAGTCAGTGGCGGCAGCGCTGGGCCAGGATGCCATCTATCACCTGCACCAAATGCAGTCGCAAAAAAGCTACCGCCTGCTCACCCAAGCGCTGCGTCTAGATCGCCGCTCGCCGGTATTGCGCTGCGCCAACGCCCTCGCCCTGGCGCAAAGCGGCAGCCTTCCCGATGCCCTACGCGAAATGCAAGCAGCTCTTCAACTGCGCAACGATGCTGCCCGCAAGGTGCGCTACGCCGAGATGATGCTGGCCCAAGGCGATACCAAACAGGCCGAAGGACTCGCTGGCCAGGCCCTAAGCGAAACGCCGAACTATGGCGAAGCACATGCTCTGTTGGCACTGATTTACATGGCTTCAGGTCGCAGCGATGAAGCCAAAAAGGCCATCGAAGCCAGTCGCACTCAGCTGAGCAAAGCACGACATGCCTTGCTGTGGGCACGTTATTACGCCTCTATTGAAAAGAGCGAGCAGGCTTTGCACTACGCAGCGCAAGCCAGTGCCGCTGCGCCTCAAAACTGGCGGGCGCAGCTACAAATCGCCCAGCTCTACAAAGCCCTTGATGAGGAAGCCAGCATGCGCAAGGCCTTGGCCACTGCTTTAAAACACATGAACGACGCTCAACGCACGCAAACCAAAGCCATGCTCACCGCCATGTTTGGCATCAAGGGAAGCGATCTAAATCAGGCCAACATCGCCGATGCCGACGCAGTCACACCGAATGACAACGTTCAACTCACGCAGCCTGCGCTGATCGACCCAAGCTCTGCCCCTGCAATCACCCCGACACCGCAAGACGCCCAAGAGCCCACCTTGATGCTAGGCAAACCCAAGGATTATCGGCTCCGCGATGCCGACCAACAGTTGCGCCTTAATATAGACGAATAACTCGATGTGTGACGATGACCGATCCCACGAAGCCCGCCATTCCCAGTAGTCTCTACCCCCGTATCTCGTCCACCTTCGAGGTTCCCCCGCCGCCCAAAGATCTTCAGTTGGGCATCGAGGGTTTCACCCATGCTGATCTCTTCGAACCGTTGCGTCTTAAAGATTTGCATCAGTCTTTTTTGGCTTGGCTCAACAACGCGGATAGCGACAAGCACAGGCGTCTCACGCGCTGGTATGCGGACGCAAACACGCTGGACACCCTCGAAGAATCCACGCTCATCACCGATATCGCGCCTTATGTTGGCCAGTTTTTGGCCCAGTTGTTTCAGATCGAAAAAGAAGTCGACGAAAGCTCTCAAGGGCTCTTAGCCGACGCCACGGTTTATGAATTTCGCAATCAGTTTGCTAAGAAACGTGTTTTCCGCCCTCTAGCCAAAAAAGCCTGGGCCGATGCCCTCGAGGATGCAGGTCAGGTAGCCCAGTGTGTTTGGGCCTTAGCAGCTCCCCCAAAACTCAATCGCGACAACGATGAAGAGCGTTATGTCGCCGAGGCAACCTTGGTCGTACACCAACTCGAGGCTGCGACCAAACAACAGATCAAAGAAGGTAAGGATCTCCTTAGCGCGAGTGATCGTGATTATCTGACCCGAGTACATGCGGCACTCAGCACACAAACCTGGACTGAGCGCGAGCAAACGCTTCCCAGTCTCGATAGTCACGAGGAGCAGCGTGATTTTGTCGCGCTACTTTGCGATGCCATTGACGCCCATTTGGCCGCACGCCTTAACACGCCCGGCGACGCAGCCCGCAGCTGGCCCTCCATGCGGCAGCCCCACAAAACCCAGTTCGATAATCTAGTGCAGGTGCGGCGTCATCGCGACGAGCTACCCGAGGCTATGGTGGGACCAGAGGCAGACGCACGTCAACGCGTGGAGCCCTTCGCACTCACCGATACCCGCGCCGATCGACGCGAGGTGGCTTATGAAGTGGACTACTGCATTATTTGCCACGAACGCGATAAGGACTCCTGCAGCAAAGGGTTGCGCGACAAACAGGGCGAGGTGAAACGCAATCCTTTAGGTGTGGCTCTCAACGGCTGTCCTCTTGATGAAAAGATTAGCGAGATGCATATGCTGCGGCGCCAGGGAGAAGTTATCGGCGCGCTGGCAACGGTGGCCATCGACAATCCCATGATGCCCGGCACCGGTCATCGCATTTGCAACGACTGCATGAAGGGTTGCATCTATCAAAACCAAGAGCCGGTCAACATTCCTCAAATCGAAACTCGCGTGCTGGTGGATGTATTGGAGTTGCCTTGGGGTTTTGAAATTTACTCGCTGCTGACGCGGTGGAACCCTCTTAATCGCAAACGTCCTTACGCCCTACCCTACAACGGCAAGAAAGTATTGGTCGTTGGTTTGGGCCCTGCGGGCTATACCTTGGCGCATTACTTGGTGAATGAGGGCTTTGGCGTGGTGGGCATCGACGGCCTCAAGCTAGAACCCATGCCGCGAGAATTGGTGCGCTCAGCCACACGCCCACCACAAGCGATTTACGACTACACCACGCTCAAGCAGCCCCTGGAGTCGCGCACCTTGTTGGGCTTTGGCGGCGTGAGCGAATACGGGATCACCGTGCGTTGGGATAAAAACTTCCTGTCGTTGATTTATCTCAATCTTCTGCGGCGCAAATATTTTCGTGCCTACGGCGGCATTCGTTTTGGCGGCACACTTACGCTTGAAGATGCCTGGGCGAAGGGCTTCGATCATGTGGCGATTGCTTCGGGTGCCGGCAAACCCACACAAATCCCTCTTAAGAACAACCTCATTCGTGGCATTCGCAAAGCCAGTGATTTCTTGATGGCGATTCAGCTGACGGGTGCCTACAAGCGCAACTCTCTAGCCAATATGCAGGTGCGTCTGCCCGCAGTGGTGATCGGCGGTGGCCTGACTGCCATCGATACTGCGACAGAGACAATGGCCTATTACGTGGTTCAGGCCGAACGCGCATTGGAACGCTACGAAAAGCTCATCGCCGATAGCGATGAAAGCCAGGTGCGCAAGCGTTTCGACGCAGAGGAGTTGGCGATTACCGACGAGCTGGTAGAGCACGGTCGTCAGATTCGTGCCGAGCGCGCTCGTGCGCAGCAAGCTGGCGAAGCGCCTCGTTTACAGCAGCTGATTCAACACTGGGGAGGGGTGAGCGTCGCGTATCGACGTCGCTTGCAAGACTCGCCAGCGTATCGCTTGAACCACGAGGAGATCAGCAAGTGCCTCGAAGAGGGTGTGCAGTTTGTTGAACTCATGTCACCGGTGGAAGCCCACGCCGATGAATTTGGCGCACTCGAGAGTGTGAGTATGCAACGCATGCAGCGCGATCCTGATACAGGAAAGCTGAGCGCAAGCGGCGAGCTCGAGCGTCTGCCCGCCCGCAGTATGTTTGTAGCGGCAGGAACACACCCCAATACCAGTTACGAAAAAGAGTATCCTCACACCTTCCAGCTCGATGATTACGGCTACCTCGCCAACTTTGCGGCCAGCAGTGACGACAATGACAAGGTCACGCTCAAGCCCACAGATGATAAGACGGGCTTCTTTACTAGCTACCAGCAGAACAATCATGTGGTGAGCTACTACGGCGACAACCATCCCAAATATGCCGGCAATGTGGTGAAGGCCATGGCGAGTGCCAAGGATGGCTATAGCCATGTGAGCCAGCTTTTTACAGCCCATACCAAGCAACTCAAAGCCGCGGAGCAACCTCAGCGGGAACAAGAGTGGCTTGGCTTCGCCCGCGAGCTTAACCGCCAGCTCATCGCAGTGGTGGAAGATATCAAACGCTTGGCACCCGATATCATCGAGGTGGTGGTGCGAGCACCTCTAGCCGCACGTAAATTCGAGCCTGGGCAGTTCTACCGCTTCCAAAACTTCGAAGCTTATGCACCGCGCATGCAAGACGGTACTCCCTTGTTGATGGAGGGCCTGGCGCTGACAGGCGCCTGGGTCGATAAAGAAAAAGGATTGCTCTCTACGATCGCACTCGAAATGGGTACCTCGTCACGCATGTGCGCCATGCTCAAAAAGGGCGACCCGGTGATTCTCATGGGTCCCACCGGCGCGCCTACCGAGACGCCTGCGGACGAAACCGTGTTGCTTGCCGGTGGTGGCTTAGGCAATGCAGTTCTCTTCTCGATTGCCCGTGCACTCAAAGAACGCGGATCACGCGTTATTTACTTTGCGGGGTATAAATTCGGCGAAAGCCTCTTTAAGCAAAACGAGGTGGAAGCCTCGACCGACCAAGTGATTTGGTCCACTGATGCCGGCGCAGAGATTGCTCCCAGGCGTCCTCAAGACAGCCATTTTCGCGGCAATATCGTGCAGGCCATGCTCGCGTATCAAAAAGGCGAGCTGGGTGAGAAAAGCATCGACCTGAGCGAGGTTGATCGCATCATTGCCATCGGTTCGGACCGTATGATGGCAGCGATCAAACAAGCTCGTAAAGAGGTACTCGCGCCACACTTACCCCGTTGCCGTCGCGCTATCGGCAGCATCAACTCACCGATGCAATGCATGCTCAAGGCGGTGTGCGCCCAATGTCTACAAAAGGTGGTCGATCCAGAAACAGGCGAGGAACACATGATCTACACCTGTTTTAACCAAGACCAAGAGCTCGACGCAGTGGACTTCGGTCACCTTGCCGCGCGTTTAAGGCAAAACTCGGCCCAGGAAAAAATCGCTAATTTGTGGTTTGATGACTTACTGCAACACAACCAGGTTGCCCGCGTTTAATAGGGCAAGGAATACTACCGGCGTCGTGATATACCTGGGGCATGCTGCTTCAGGAATGCATCTTCCGTCCCCGTAGCAAAGCAGTAAGCACCAAGAAAAAACTGGAAGACGAGGTTCAGGGTCTCGTCAGCGCGTGGATCAAAAATGGCCAAATCTGGGGTGAAGAACTCTGGGGCTGGAAGAATGATGAGCTAATCGTCACATGCTGGACGCCTTGTCGCGACTCTTTAAACAAGACGTACGCCGCAGAATGGGTAAGAAAAGCAGCGACGCGAGTTCACTCTCTTTGTCGTGAAGCACCAACAACCAAAGTCATCGCTCAACGACATACCGAGGTGAACGCCAAGAGCTGGAGAAAACAAGCCAGTCTCTATTTATTTACGCATATGCTCGATGACACCTCTCCGATCTGTGGCGGTCGTACGGGCGTGCCTATCCCCTTGTACTTAATTTCAATCGACCAACAACTGCGACAAAATCTCATCAGTTGGATGCAAAGCTATAAACATGTGGATAGCCTATGGACCGGATCTGGTCCTCTGGAGATGGAAGCCTACCGGGAACTTGCGCGAACCAACAGCACTCTGACTCAAAAGGGGCGGCAGTTAGCAAGCAACGTAGAGGCCTCTACAAAACTGCCGACCTATTATTATCTTATGAAGTACTGGGGACACTCCATAACCGATGAGATTGACAGAAAATGCCCCGGATGCGGCCAAGCCTGGAAGCAGAGTAGAAAGGGACAGCGTGGATTAGATTGGTTTGACTACCGCTGCGAACCTTGCCGGCTGGTTTCTCACCTTGCGGTTAGTTTTGATGATGCAAGGCGCGCCAGCATCGGTGAATGGAAAGCGAAAGTGATCGCTAATTAGACGAAGGAGCCGGCTGTGCTTCGGCTTCTTTAGCGTTATCTTTCTCGCCTTCTTCAGTTTCCACAGCTTCTGTTGGTTCTTCTACCTGCTCAGCAGCCTTAGGACTGTTTGCTGTAGCAGGGGCTTGCCAACCTGTGGGAACCTCTGCCCAGCCCACCAGTGCAGCTGTATCCTCGACGGGCAGCGGTCGAATCACGTCAAGTGCCTCGCGTTCTTCTTTGCCAAGACGATCGATAGCGCGGTCGACTGCTTTTTGGTCGAGAAGCTTGGCTTGCGCACGATTCACTTTTTCACGCAGTTGCCATGGATGATTCATGACTTTGTCTGTTATCTCGCCTTCAGAAGAAGCGATAAAATAAGACTTAAAAACAAAACTAAGCAGAAACAATACCGCAACTGAGAGTGCTGTAAAAAAGAGAATCAAACCATTGCGCGGTGGTGTTTGATCAAAACCCATAGTCGACCTCAAGCGTTATGAAAATTGATGGCGCGATGCAAACGAGGATCGCCTACCGCGATGAGCGGGATACCAAGCATTCGGTAAAATACAAAAGCGAGGTAAGCCCCAACGACCGCCATTAGACAGGCGATATCTAGCCAATGCAATGAAAAGCCATGTGCATCTGCATAAGGCATAACGAACCAATACATATCGACCATATGCACGAAAAGCATCCAGCTGGCCCCATACTTCAAAAGGGTAAGACGGCGTTTTACCATACGAGAAATGAGAAAGAAAAAAGGCGCTGCAAAATGGCCAACAAACAAAAACAAACTGACGGCACGCCAACCTTGGGAATCCCAACGATGGTGATAATAGGTCGCTTCTTCAGGAATACCGGCATACCAAATAAGCAGAAGCTGGGAGAGACCGATGTACGCCCAAAAACAGATGAACGCGAAAAGAAGCTTACCTAAGTCATGGTAATGCTCGACGTTAACAATATTACCAAGCACACCGCTGGCATTGAGTTGCATGGTAAAGACAATCAGCATAGCCAGAGTGGCAACCACCGATGCGGCAAAAAAGTAAACGCCGAAAATGGTGGAGTACCAAGCAGGTTCGAGAGACATCAGCCAATCGAAGGCAGCGAAGGTTAAGGTCACACCGAATACGCTAAGCGCGAGGGGCGAACGCGATTGCATCCAACGCGTGTACTTAGGATCACCATCTTTATCCTGACGCAAGGACCAGCGAAAATAGAGCAGCGACCATAAAATCCACATGGCCACATAGAAAACCGCACGCACTAAAAAGAAGGGAGTGTTGAGATATCCTTGTTTGTGCGCCAAAAGTTTGTGGTGCAGAGCGGCTTCCATAGGTGAATGCGCTTTGTCTTTATGTTCGCCCTGCTGTGCATGATGCCCTTCTTGATGCTGTGGCGCTGGGGCATGCTCTGCATGGGCTTCTGTGTGATGAGAATCATCTGCGGTATGGGTCCACTCGTAAAGATGCGAGACGTTCGCAAGCAGGGGCAAGACCAGTAAAGCAAGGATGGGGGAACCCGCTAAAAAGACCTCTGCACTTCGGCGCACGGAGGCGCTCCAACCTGCTGCACTAAGATGCTGAATGAGTACAAAAAACAGTGACCCTAAAGCGATAGATACAACAACAATAAAGGCAAAGAGGTAAGAGAACGCAAAGCGCTTTGGGTCGGAAATGAACCCCAGCAATGAAGCGATTATACCTACGAGAGAGAGTGCAGCAGCGACTTTCCAAGCTTGAGCCCAAAGGCTGTCTTGAGGAATGCGAAATTGCTGTGCCTGTTTGGCGGGAGCTTGACTGGGAGGCGTCGACGTCGTCACGAAAACTCCTGTTTAGTTGGATTGCTTTTCAGATTGGGCAAGCTGCAGCGCTCGCACATAAGCAACAATCGCCCAGCGATCCATGAGGGGGATACTATGACGGTACGAAGGCATATTGCGAATACCGTTGGTAATAGTTGCATAAAGCTGGCCATCGGGAATGTGGCGCAGGCGATCGATATGAAAACTAGGCGGCTGTAAAGGTCCGGGACCTACACGCAAAGGCACCGTGCCTTTTCCGTTACCCGATGCGGCATGACATGGCGTGCAGTAAATTCCGTAACGTGAACGACCGCGCGTCGCTGTCGCCTGAAGGTCACCAAAATGCTGCAACACGTCTGCAGGAATTGTGGGAAGCCATTGGGTATCGTCTTGATTACGTCCTCGTTGCAACGCCATGTTAGGCTCCATCTCGCGGGCAATGGTTCCTTCTACCTGGGGTCGCATTGCACGTTTATCGTTAAACAGAGGACTTTCGGCTTGGGCATCGTAGCGCGGTTGATCGTGCATGTTACGAATCGGCACAACGGGAGGTGACTTCGAGGTCTGACCACGACAAGCAGCGATGAACATGCCAACCATGCACGTCATGCACAGCAACATGACACGAGAGCGGAGGGACAAGCACCTATGCATAGCTTACTTCTCGACACTTTCTTCGACGAGCTCGAGAAACTCCGGCTGAGTATTCTCAAGCAATTGTTTGGTCGACACGGCATCAAACTGACGATCCGAGGATTCAATCGAAATGATAAAGCGGTCATCCGAAGCGCCCTGAAAGCGATCGGAGGCAAACACAATATGGTGATGCCGCGGCAAACGGCACAAGGTAAGCAAACCAAAGAAGGTACCGAAACCGGTAAGCAACACAGACAGCTCAAACATGATCGGGGCCATCGAAATGATCGCGTTGGGTGGCTTGCCTCCGACGATGAGAGGGTAGTCGATGCCGTTCATCCACTGAATCATCAATACCGCTGATATACAGCCCGTAATGCCCGCCACAAAAGATATCCAGCCCAGCTTGGTCTCGCGCAACCCCATGGCCTGATCCATCCCATGAACCGGATATGGGGTATGCACATCCCAGCGCGTATATCCAGCATCACGCACACGCTGAGCAGCACGCAAGCAATCTTCGGGACGTTGATAGCCAGCTAAAAAAGCGAGTTCTTGGCTGAGTTTTTTTAATGCACCAGACTCTTTTTCGGTATTTAGTTCTTCGTCGGCAATGCCGGGCGACAACGCTCCATCAGCCCTCTGTGAGGGATGGTCAGCATCGCGTTTGTGAGGCGTATCACTCATGGGCAGGACCTATTCAAGACTGTGCCGCTAAGGCAGAGGAAGCAGCCGGAGCTGCGGATGCATGCCCTTCTTCGGCATGGTCAAGATGCGGATGTGCATGCGGCAGCACGCCCTTGACCTCAGCAATCGCAAGCATGGGAATCCAGCGAATGAACAAGAGGAACAAGGTCATAAACAGGCCAAAAGTACCTAGGTACATGGCGATATCGATCATCGAAGGACTGAACATACCCCATGAGGCAGGCAAAAAAGCACGGTGCAACGAGGTGGCAATAATCACAAAACGCTCAAACCACATACCGATATTGATGAGAATGGACACCACAAACATCACGGGGATACTGGTGCGCATGCGCTTCCACCAAAACACCTGCGGTACGAGCACGTTGCAGGATATCATCGCCCAATAGGCCCACCAATAGGGTGCATGCCAGGGTGACAGGCGATTTTTGAGGAAAACATGCATCTCGTATTCATTGCCTGAATACCAAGCAATGAAAAATTCCATACCGTAGGCGTACCCTACCAACGTCCCGGTCGCGAGCATGAACTTATTCATAAGCTCGAGATGCTTCATGGTAACCAGGTCGTGCATCTGAAACACCGCACGAACGATCAGCAAGAGGGTGAGCACAAGAGCGAAACCACTGAAAACCGCGCCCGCAACAAAGTAAGGAGGGAAAATCGTGGTGTGCCAGCCTGGCAAAACAGAAGTCGCGAAATCAAAGGACACAATGGAATGCACTGAAAGCACAAGCGGCGTGGAGATCGCTGCTAAGATAAGATAGGCACGCTCATAATGTTGCCAATGACGATTGGAGTTGCGCCAACCGATTGCCAAGAAGCCATACACCAATCGCCGTACCTTTGATGTCGAGCGATCGCGTAGGGTTGCAAAATCGGGGATCAAACCGGTGAACCAAAAAAGCAGTGAAATCGTAAAATAGGTACTCACTGCGAAAACGTCCCACATCAATGGGCTTTTGAAGTTCGGCCACATCGCCATCTGGTTGGGCAAAGGAAGCATATAATAGTCAAACCACGGACGACCAGTATGAAGGGCGGGATATAAACCCGCGCACATTACCGCAAAAATGGTCATCGCTTCTGCAAAGCGATTGATGCTAGTTCGCCATTTTTGGCGCAACAAAAACAAGATAGCGGAGATCAGCGTCCCGGCATGACCAATACCGATCCACCACACAAAGTTGGTGATATCCCAGGCCCACCCCACTGGGTTATTGTTACCCCAGACACCGATACCGACCGTTACCAAGTAACTGATGCAGGCGAACAATACCGCCATCAGAATAAGTGAAGGAATAAAGAGCAGCCACCATCCGCGTGGCGCTGGGTTCTCGGTGATGCGACTCACCGACTCGGTGACATGATGGAAAGTGGTTGTCTCAGGCAGCAGAGGCTGCTCGTTGATTTCGTATAAAACCCGGTCAGCCATGCGATCAGCCCTTTGTCTTCATTGCAGGGTTGGGATTACGAATATTGGCAAGAAATGATGTACGCGGTTGA